>NZ_SNXY01000009.1:0-300000 GCF_004362745.1 Oharaeibacter diazotrophicus
CAATCGGTCGCCTCATCGACCTCTTCCCGCCTGCCGAATGCGCCAACTACTTCAAAGCGGCCGGATATGATGCAATCTGATCGGATTCCGCTCTAGCAAGCCATTCGCCTCCCGGTACTGCACGCCCGGCCAAGCGCTCAAGGCGTTGCAGGAAGCTGGTACACCTCTCCAGATCGTTACAATACCGCTCTGGATGAAGGCATCAATGCAATTCTAAACATAATTGTGCGATCTATACGCGCATTAGGATCTGCCCGGCCTTGACCACCAGCCGGCGCGGCGGGTGGGTCGCGACGGCTTCGGGCAGGCAGGTGGCGTCGACGGCGACGAGGTCGGCGGGGGCGCCGGGCTCGATCGCGACCGGCGGCATGCCGATCACGGCGCGCGGGGCGGCCGAGGCGAGCGCGAAGGCGGCCTCGAGCTCGTGGTCGTGGCGGAAGTCGGCGCGGTAGCCGATCAGGGCGGCGCGGGCGAGCATGTCGCCGTCGCCGAAGGGCGACCAGGCGTCGCGGATGTTGTCGGACCCGCCGAAGACGGTGACGCCGGCGGCGAGCAGGCGGCCGACCGGCGGCATCGCGGCAGCGCCGGGGCCGTTGGTCATGATGGCGACGCCGGCCTCGGCGAGCGCCGCGGCGGTGCGGCCGAACACGGCGTCGTCGACCATGCCGAGCGCGAAGGCGTGGCTGACCGCGACGCGGCCGACGAGCCCCGCCGCGCGGGTGCGGGCGGCGATCTGGCGGAGCTCGAACGCGCCGAGTTCGCCGGGATCGTGCAGGTGGACGTCGACGCGGCCGCCGTGCCTCTCGGCGAGCGCGAAGACCGCGCCGAGATGGCCCTCGACGTCGCCGTCGATGCCGGCGGGGTCGAGGCCGCCGACCACCTCGACACCGAGGCCGAGCGCCGCATCCATCAGGTCGCGCACCTTGGCGGTCAGGCCGCTCTGCGGGAAGGCGACCAGCTGGACGTCCATCACGTCGGCAACCTCGGCGCGGAGCGCGAGCAGCGCCTCGACGTTGGCAAGGCCGATCTCCTCGTCGATGTCGACGTGGCTGCGCATCGCCACGGTGCCGAGCGCGGAGACGCGGTCGATCAGCCGGCGGGCGCGCGTCGCCACGGGGACGCCGACGTCGCGCCGGGCCGCGCGCTCGGCGGCGATGCGGGCGGCGATGCCGTCGCCGGTCCGGTGCGGCATCCAGGGCGCGCCGAGGAAGGTCTTGTCGAGGTGGACGTGGCCGTCGACGAGGGCGGGCAGCAGGAGGGCGCCGGCGAGGTCGACGGTGGCGGTGGGCGTGGGGCCGGTGGGGGTGGGCACGGGATCGGCGGCCGGCGCGACGGCGGCGATGCGGCCGTCCGCGAGGGTGACGTCGAAGCGGCCGGGGAGGCCGGGCAGGCCGGCGTTCAGGAGGCGGAGGGTCACGGGCGTGATCTCGGTTGGGGGGGATACGTGGTGGTGGCGGCGGTCGACGGGGTGGATGCGCGGCGGTGGCGGCGGACTTGCCGGGAGGCGGCGGGACGGCGCCACTTCTACCCTCCCCCTCGTGGGGAGGGTCGACGGCCGCAGGCCGGCGGGGTGGGGTAGGCTTCCACCGTCGCGACGGCCGTCCACGCGGCGCGCTCGCGGCCGGCGACCCCACCCCGGCGCTCCGCGCCGACCCTCCCCACGAGGGGGAGGGTAGATCCCTGACCCGCGCCGGCGCCACTTCTACCCTCCCCCTCGTGGGGAGGGTCGACGGCCGAAGGCCGGCGGGGTGGGGTAGGCTTCCACAGCCGCGAGGCCCGTCCGCGCGGCGCGCTCGCGGCCGGCGACCCCACCCCGGCGCTTCGCGCCGACCCTCCCCACGAGGGGGAGGGTAGATCCCCTACCCGCGCCGGCGCCACTTCTACCCTCCCCCTTGTGGGGGTGAGGCGAAGCCGAACGCCGAGGAGGCACGTGACTCCGAGGCAGGCCGGTCGACGGCCGTAGGCCGGCGGGGTGGGGTAGGCTTCCACCGTTGCGACGCCCGTCCGCGCGGCGCGTTCGCGGCCGGCGACCCCACCCCGGCGCTTCGCGCCGACCCTCCCCGCAAGGGGGAGGGTAGATCCCCGGTCCGCGCCGGCGCCATTTCTACCCTCCCCCTTGCGGGGGTGAGGCGAAGCCGAACGCCGAGGAGGCACGTGACTCCGAGGCAGGCCGGTCGACGGCCGCGGGCCGGCGGGCTGGGGTGGGCTTCCACCGTTGCGACGCCCGTCCGCGCGGCGCGTTCGCGGCCGGCGGCCCCACCCCGGCGCTCCGCGCCGACCCTCCCCGCAAGGGGGAGGGTAGATGAACGGCCGGCGGGAGTGCCCATCTCCGGCTTCCCCTCCGACGGGCGCACGTGCGGCGACGACCAGGGTAGATCCTCCACCCCGCACGACCTCTCCCTCCCCCCTCCCCGTCACGGCAGCAGGCCGACGCGGCGGGCGGCGAGGACGCGGTAGAGGGGGTCGGCGGTGCGGCGGAATTCCTGGAGGGCGGAGAAGACGAGGCTGTGGTCGTGCTCGTCGTCGGAGGCGACCGCGGCGGCGGCGATCTCGGCGTCGGGCGGGGGCGTGGTGGCGCGGAGTTCCGCCATGCGCTCGGCGCTCGCCGGCAGCGGCATGCCGATCTTGGGGTAGACCGACAGTATCGCCCGCCAGAAGTACTTCGTCAGCGCCAGGGGATCGGCGAAATGCGGGGCGACGACGCGGACCCAGTGGCTGCCGGTGACGGCGTGGAGCGCCTCGAAGGTCATGGTCTCCGCATAGAGCGCCGCGGACACCGCGGTGACGCGGTCGAGGGTGCCGGCATCGACGGCGAGGCGGCCGATCAGCGGCGCGAAGGCGTCCCGGGTGCCGACGTGGCGCATCCAGTGCCAGAGCAGGTGGCCGTCGAAGTCGAGCGCCTGGAAGACGGGGTCGGCGCGCATCGCGAGGGCGAGCACGGCGGGATCGTCGGTGTCGGGCGGGCCGGCCGGCTCGTCGCGCAGCGGCAGGAAGGTGGCGGCCCAGTAGCCGAGCGCGGCGGCGATCTCGGCCTCGTCGGCGCGGATCACGCCGTAGGCGAGGCGCATCAGGCCGTGCAGCGCGCTGGCGGCGACGCCGGGCGAAAGGTCGCCGCCGTAGACGCGGATGGCGCCGGAGCCGCCGAGCCGGCGCACCTCGCCGTCGAAGAAGGCGCGCAGGTCCGCCTCGCGGTCGCGGTCGCCGAGGGCGTCGCGCCAGGTCTCGCGCGTCAGCGGCGCGCCGCGGGGGGCGAGCAGCGGCACGGCGTGCTCGGTGTTGTAGTGGTGGAAATAGGCCTCCAGGCGGGGGCCCGATGCGCCGAGCCGGGCCATCGCCTCCAGCACCATCGGCAGGTGGTTGGCGAGGGTGCCGGGAAACTCGGCGCTCATGGTCCGCGTCTCGGCGATCAGACGCTCGACGGTCGCGCGGGCCTCGACGCCGACGCGGCTGCCGGCGAGCGGCACGAGGCCGGAGCGGATCGCGGCGACGCGATCGGCGGAGGCGTCGACGGTGGCTTCGTCGAAGGCGGCGAGACGGTCGTAGTGCACGGCGGAATCCTCCACGAAGAGGTCGCGGGCGATGGCGTCGACGACGCGCGGCACACCGTATTTGAGGCCGGTGACGCCGTTGCAGACGGGGCCGAGGCTCGGCACCGCGCCGGTGTTGAAGAGGTGGACCCGGCCGAGGAAGCCGGCGTCGGCGGGGTCGGCGGCGAGCAGTTCGAAGCCCTTGCCGAGATAGGGATAGGCGCCGAGCGCGGCGTCCTCCTCGCCGGCCGGCGGGGCGTAGAGGTCGCGCCAGCGCCGGATCCGCGGCAGCAGCGGCACGAGTTCGGGGCGCTCCTCGAGCTCGGCGGAGTAACCGGTGGCGACCAGCAGGCGGTCGACGCGCTCGGGGACGCCGTTCGCGACGAGGCGCACGGCGTCGCCGTCGGGCACGAGCGCCTCGATCCGGCTGCCGAGACGGAGCTCGAAGCGCGGATCGGCGGCGGCGCGGTCGAACATCTCCTGGGTCGGCGGCGGGGCGAGTTCGCGCATGCGCGCCATGAAGCGCCAGCGCTCGGCGTCGGGCAGGTCGGCGAAGGCGGTGAGGAAGCCGGGGAAGTTCGACCACGCCAGCACCTCGGCGCGCGGCAGCACCGGCCGGCGCGCGTGCAGCACGACGCGGGCGGCGCCTTCGCGGAGGGCATGGACGGCGAAATCGAAGCCGGAGGCGCCGGCCCCGAGCACGGCGACGGTGCGGCCGGCGAGCGGGCCGACGTCGGCGGCGCCGGCGCTGTGGCTCCAGAGCCCCTCCGGCAGCGCCGCGATCTCGGGGGGCACGGACGGACGGCCGCAGCCGTCGACGCCGGTGGCGAGCACCAGCTTGCGAGCGTGGACGATCCGGGTGCCGGCGGCGTCGGCGACGGTGAGCGCGAGGCCGTCGGCACCGGCGTCGGCGACCGCGAGCAGTTCGCGGCCGTTCTCGACCGGCAGGTCGAGAGTGGCGCGATACCACGCGAGATAGGCCATCCAGTCGCGGCGGTCGATCTTGTCGAGGGCGTCGAAGGCGGCCTCGCCATAGGCCGCTTCGTGCCAGGCGCGGTAGGTCAGCGACGGCAGGCCGCCGTCGGGGCCGGACAGCGTCTTCGGCGATCGCAGCGTGTCCATGCGGGCGGTGGTGACCCAGGGGCCCTCGCGGCCCGCGGGCGCCTTGTCGATCACCAGGATGTTGGAGACGCGCCGGCGCATCAGGCCGAAGGCGATCGCGAGGCCGCTGAGCCCGGCGCCGACCACGACGACGTCGTGGACCAGCGCGCCGTCGGCGGCCCGGCGGGGCGGCACCCAAGCGCGCGGCGGATATTCCAGATAGGCGAGGTCGCGGCGGACGCGGGCGGCGAGCCGGTCGAGCGCGGCGGCGTCCGGAGCGGCGGACGGCGGGCGGCGCAGGTGCGCCGGCAGTGCGGCGGCGGGATCGGCTTCGGCGACAGGATGCATCGCGTGCTCCTCGTGGCGGGCGCCGCCCGTTCGGCGGGCGGCCTGCCTCATTTTCGGGCGTCGCGCGGGCGGGTCGGCGGACCCGGGCGAGGTCGCGACGCGGTGTCGTCCCTCCTCGCATCGCGCGTGCCAGAACGGCGGCCCGCGCGATCGATTCTGATCCTATCTGTGAATTCTCGTTTGACAATGTTCGAGTTGGTTCGCTCCTGTTGCAGGATTGGCATGGGCCGTGCATTCTCTCCCGGCGACGCCCGCCGGGGATGCCCCCCGGCCGGGACGAGACGAGGGCGATCCCCGATGACCCTGCTCCGCTTCTCCTCACGACGCACGATCGCCGCGGTGGCGGCCTTCGCCTTCTCGGCCGGCGGTGCCGCCGCCGCCGACATCACGCTGAACGTCGCCTCGATGAACGACCCGTTCGGACCGGCGATGGCCAAGATCGCCGGCGACATCGAGGCGAAGACCGGCGTCGCCCTCAAGGTCGACATCATGGGCTACGGCGAGCTCATGACCAAGACCTCGGCCGACTTCGCCGGCGACACCGGCGGCTACGACATCGTCACCATGGACAACGTGCTGACCGGCCAGTACGCGACCTCGGACCAGGTGATCGACCTGAAGCCCCTGATCGACCGCGACGCCGCCGAGCTCGCGCTCGACGACATCTATCCCGCGGTGATGAACTCGCTCGGCGGCTACGAGGGCAAGCAGGTCGCCTTCCCGTTCGAGGGCTACGCCAACGTCCTGGTCTACCGCACCGACCTGTTCGCCGCCGCCGGCCTCGAGCCGCCGGCGACCATGCAGGCGCTGCAGGCCGCCGCGATCAAGGTCACGGACCGCGACAAGGGCCAGTACGGCTGGGTCGCCAATGGGCAGAAGGGTCCGGCGGTGGCGCAGGACTGGATGCAGTACAACGCCCAGCTCGGCGGCTCGATCCTCGACGCCGAGGGCAAGCCAGCGATCAACTCGGAGGCCAACGTCAAGAGCCTCGCGGTCTACAAGGAGTTCTTCGACAAGGCGGCGCCTCCGGGCGCGGTCGACTACGACTGGGGCGGCCGCGAGGAGTCGTTCCGCCAGGGCGTCGCCGCGACGATGCAGACGTGGTCGGTCGGCGCCGCCGCCTACGGCAACCCGGAGCAGTCCAAGGTGGTCGGCAAGTTCGCCGTGATGCTCGCCCCGCCGGGCGAGGGCGTGCCGCCCAAGTACGGCGTCGGCGGCTGGGGACTGTCGATCAACAAGGACATCGCGCCGGAGCGCCAGGAAGCGGCCTGGAAGGTGATCAAGTACCTGACCTCGGCCGAAGGGCAGAAGGCGCTCGCCGAAGTCGGCGCCGGCGGCTTCACCCGCAAGAGCGTGCTGGCCGACCCGGACCTCGTCGCCAAGTTCCCGTTCCTGCCGGTGATCGCGGCGTCCTTCGAGAAGGGCGACGGCGACTATCGCCCGCGCATCCCCGAGTATCCGGAGATCCAGGACATCCTCGGCACCGCGGTCAACGCCGTGCTCGCCGGCAACGCCGACCCCAAGGCGGCGCTGGACGACGCGCAGGCGCGCGCGCTGGAACTGTTCTGATCCCCGTCTCGCACCGTCCCGACACGTCGGGCCGGTGCGAGGTTTCGGCCGTACGGCCGGCGCCCGGTCGGGCGCTCCTCGCCCGCGATACGCCGACCACGGGCCGGCGTATCGCGATCTCGGTAGAATCCGTTCGGGCGGACGCCACTCCCCCCACTCCCCCCAGGCGTCCGCCCGCCGCTCCGCCCCGCCGGGCTCTCTCCCGGCGGGGCGGATTGCCCCCGCGAGGGCCGACCGACCGGTCGCCCGAGGAGCCGAGGGATGACGATCGACACCGCGGCCGTCGCCGCCCGCCCGCCGGCCCCCGGCCTCCTCGCCCGGCTGTTCCCGCCCGACGAGCCGCTCGAGGCGCGCCGGCGGCTGTTCCTGATCCTGCTGACGCTGCCGGCCTGCCTCTACGTCGCGGTGTTCGCGGTCTATCCGGCGGTGCGCGGGCTCGGCTACGCCTTCTTCCGCTACAACCTCCTGAAGCCGCAGCGGAACGCCTTCGTCGGCCTCGCCAATTTCGAAAAGCTCTGGACCGACCCGAGCAGCCACGCCGCCATCGTCAACACGCTGACCTTCATGGCCTCGGCGGTGACGGCGGAGTTCGTGGTCGGCTTCGCGCTCGCCCTCCTGCTCTGGCGCGACCGCGGCTTCAACCGGGTCGTGCTCGCCCTCCTTCTGGTGCCGGTGACGGTGACGCCGCTCGCCACGGGCCTGATGTTCCGCGGCCTCCTGACCCCCGACTACGGCCCGATCGGCTATTTCGCCCGCACGCTCGGGATCTCGGCCGAACGCGGCTTCCTCGGCACGCCGGAGACCGCGCTCGCCACCATCGTGGTGATGGACGTCTGGCAGTGGACGCCGCTCGTGGCACTGATCCTGCTCGCCGGGCTGAAGGCGATCCCGGCGAGTGTGCTGGAGGCGGCCGCGGTCGACGGCGCGACGGCGCTGCAGCGCTTCGTCACCATCGTGGTGCCGATGATGGTGCCGACCATGCTGCTCGCCCTGCTCCTGCGCCTGATCGACGCCTCGATGGTGTTCGACACCATCTACGTCACCACCAACGGCGGGCCGAACGACGCCACCAACGTCCTGATGATCCGGGCGGTGAAGGAGGGCCTCGAGTTCTTCAACATCGGCACCGCCGCGGCGATCTCGGCCTTCATGCTGGCGCTGGTCGGCGTGCTCGCCACCGCCTTCTTCCTGCTGATCGACCGCTACGAACGCACGGTGGCACCATGACCGCGGCCGACATCCCCTCCCCCGTGGTCCCGCTCGGCCGCCGGGTCGCAGAAGCCGCGCGGATCGCGGCGCTGGTGCTGGCGCTGGCGCTGTTCCTGGCGCCGCTCGCGTGGCTCGCCACCACCGCCTACAAACCGGCGCGTGACATCTTCTCGATCCCGCCGGTGCTGACCTTCGCGCCGACGTTCGACAACTTCCGCGCCCTGTTCGCGCTCTACGACGTGCCGCGGCTGGTCGGCAACAGCCTCGCGATCGCGCTCGGCAGCACGGCGATCGCGCTCGTCGTCGGGGTGCCGGCCGGCTACGCCCTCGCCCGCAGCCGCTGGAAGCACGCGATCACCGTCGCCTACGTGCTCCTGGCGGTCCGGATGATGCCGCGCGTCGTCACCTTGATGCCGTTCTACCTGCTGATGCGCGACATCGGCCTGCTCGGCTCGACCTGGGCGGTGGCGCTGACCGACGGTACGCTCAGCGCCGGCTTCGTGGTGTGGATGATCTTCAACTACGTCCGCGCCCTGCCGCCGGAGGCGGAATGGGCGGCCCAGCTCGACGGCCGCACCGCCTTCGGCGCCTTCCTGTTCGTGGCCGTGCCGCTGATCATGCCCGGGATCGTGGCGAGCGCGCTGTTCTCGATCATGCTGGCCTGGAACGACTTTCTGACGCCGGCTTTCCTGACCGTGGCCGATTCCAAGCCGATCTCGGTGGCGCTCCTGTCAGCCTACGGCACCAAGGACGTCACCTGGGGCACCATGGGCGCGATGGCGCATTTCTCGACGCTGCCGATCGTGGCGCTGGCGCTGCTGCTCAACCGCTACTTCGTCCAGGGCCTGACCAAGGGCATGCACTGACCGCCGGTGCCGAAGTCGCGAGCGCTCGCGGCTTCGGGCGGGGGCCGATCTCATACCGGTCTCGCAAAGTCCCGACTCGTCGGGACTTTGCGAGGTTTCGGCCATCCGGCCGGCGCCCGGTCGGGCGCTCCTCGCCCGAACAGCTCCGACCACAGGTCGGAACTTTGCGAGCTCGGTATCATGCCTCGGGCTCGATCCGGCGGCCGGTGTCGGCGTCGAACAGGTGGATCGCGTCGGGAGCGACGGCGAGGCGGAGCGTCTCGCCGACCGGACGGTCGCCGCTGGCGGCGGCGGCGAGCACGACGACGCCCTCGACCAGGGTGTGGTGAAGGGCGTGGGAGCCGAGTTCCTCGGTGAGACGGTAGCCGGCGATCAACGGGCCGCCGTCGGCGACGGCGACGCCCTCGGCGCGCAGCCCCACGGTGACCGGCCGGCCGCGGCGCTCGGGCGGCAGCCGGCCGGCGAGCGCGAGCGTGCCGGCGCCGCCGATCCGTACCGAGGCGCCGTCGTCGCCGACGACGGCATCGAGGAAGCTCATCGGCGTCGTGCCGACGAAGGAAGCGACGTAGCGGCTGGCCGGGCGGCGGTAGACCTCGGTCGGCGCGCCGACCTGCTCGATCCGGCCGGTGTTCATGACGACGATGCGGTCGGCCAGCGTCATCGCCTCGACCTGGTCGTGGGTGACGAAGACCGAGGTGACGCCGAGGCGCTGGTGCATCAGGCGGATCTCGGCGCGGATCTCGCCGCGCAGCTTGGCGTCGAGGTTGGAGAGCGGCTCGTCGAACAGGAAGATGCGCGGGCGGCGGATGATCGCGCGCGCCATCGCGACGCGCTGGCGCTGGCCGCCGGAAAGCTGACTCGGCTTGCGGGCGAGCAGCGCCTCGAGGCCGACGACGCGGGCGACCTCGGCGACGCGGGCCTCGCGCTCGGCCTTGGCGACGCCGGCGACGCGGAGCGGATAGCCGATGTTGCCGGCGACGGTGAGATGCGGATAGAGCGCGTAGTTCTGGAACACCATGGCGACGCCGCGCCGGCGCGGCGGCAGGTGGGTGACGACCTCGCCGGCAAGGCGGATCTCGCCGGCCGAGACGTCCTCGAGGCCGGCCACCATGCGCAACAGCGTGGACTTGCCGCAGCCGGAGGGCCCCAGGATCACCACGAACTCGCCGTCGGCGACCTCGAGATCCACGCCCTTCACGACCTCGGTGCTGCCGTAGAACTTGCGGACGCCGGAGAGGACGAGGCCGTTCATCGTGTCTGTCGCTCCGCGCCGGGGTCCGCGGCCCGTGCGCGGTGCACGGACCGGCAGGGCCGGAACCACGGCGCTGCGGCGCACAATATCGGTCAAATCAGAACAGGAAACAACCTTTCCGAACAACGGCACGCCGTGTTATGCAAGATCCCGACGGGGTGTGGAGATCGACGCGCATGAGCGAGGCACGGGGGCGATCCGGCGGCGCGCCGCGGTCCGAGGCGGCCGGGCGCATCCCGGCGCCGATCCGCCACGCCCGCATCCGCGACGCCTTCCGCCGCGACGGCTTCGTCTCGGTGAGCGACATCGCCCGCGACCTCGGCGTCTCCGCCATGACGATCCGGCGCGACCTCGTGGCGCTCGCCCGCGCCGGCGAGATCACCCGCACCCACGGCGGCGCGGTGCCGCCGACGGAGGCCGAGCGCGGACCGTTCGACGCCGAGGAGCCGGTGTTCGACAGCCGTGTCGCCCGCAACGCCGACGCCAAGCTGGCGATCGCGCGGCGGGCCGCCCGGCTGGTCGGCCCCAGGGAATCGGTGGGTCTCGACGTCGGCACCACGGTGATGGCGCTCGCCGGCGAACTCGCCCAGCGCACCGATCTCCGGGTCTTCACCAACAACGTCCGCGCCGCCATGCGGCTCGCCGGTTGCGGCAGCCCGGTCTACATCCTCGGCGGCGAGGTCAGGCCGCCGGAATTCTCGGTGATCGGGGCCGGCGCGGTGCAGCAGCTGCGCGCCCATTTCCTCGACCGGGTGTTCCTCGGCGTCTCCGGCCTCGGCGAACTCGGGCTGTTCGACTATTCGCCCGAGGACACCGAGGTGAAGCGCGCCTTCCTCGACTGCGCCGAGAGCGTCGTCGTGGTCTGCGACGCCACCAAGTTCGGCCGGCGTGCGCTGTCGCGGATCGCCCCGCTCGACGCCATCGACATCCTGGTCACCGACCAGGCGCCGCCGCCGGAGCTGGCGGCGGCGCTGGAGGCGGCGCAGGTGGATGTGATCGTGGCCGACGGCCGCGGCTGAGGGGCGTCAGCGGTCGGCTTTCAGCCCGGCGGTCTCGAGGGAAAGGTAGCGGCGGGTGACGGCCGGCAACTCGGCTTCGATCCAGCGCGCCATCTGCTCCTCCTCCGCGAGCGAGGTCTGCAGCAGCGAGACCGCCTGACGGGCGCCCGCGGCCTCGGCCACGTCGATCAGCGAGCGGTAGGCCGCGATCTCGTAGTTCTCGAAGGCATAGTCGGCGAAGGCGTTCTTCAGGATCTCGTCACCGGCCATGGCGTGGCCCATGGCCGCCACGCTGCCCATGATGCTGGCCGACATGTCCTTGAAGGTGGAGGCGTCCTCGCCGAGGCCGCCGAGGATCTCGTCGAGACGCCGGAGCTGGCGCTCGGTCTCGTCGACGTGCTCGCGCAGCCGCGCGGCCATCTCGGGATAGTTCTCGATGCGCTCGATCTGGCGATTCATGATCGAGAGCGCCTCGTTCTCCACCGCGTGGGCGTTCCTGAGCCCAACGACGAAGATGTTGCGAATGGTGGTGTCCGCCATGTGATGTCTCCGAGTTGGTTTGCCGGACGGGACCGTCCCGGCGCACCGGACGGCCGATCGGCGCCGCCGTCCCCGATGCGTGCCGGTCTCGCCTTCGAAAGACCCCGGACCGTGCATTGTTCCCCCGCACCGGTTCCGCGCGGGAGACGCGTCACGTCGTGCAATATCGCGACGTCGACGCCGCCCCTCGCGGCCGGCCGCGGAAGGGACGACGAAGCTCGAGCGCGATCGGATACATCGGCTCTACATGCGGATATCTTTTGACATCACCTCCGTAGGACCGACGATATTTCTTCGTCTTGCGCAGCACTTGCCCCGAGACAGGAACATTCCCGCTCCGTCCAGGTTTCGGCGTCGACACGGGAGCTGCGGAGGTTCGCATGACGCAGGGCAGGACGACCACCGACCACGACGTCATCCGCACTTGGGTCGAACGGCACGGCGGCCGGCCGGCCCGGGTGACGGGAACGGGAGACGGGGACGATCCGGGGCTGCTGCGCTTCGACTTCGGCGAACCGGACGACCGGCTGGAACCGATCTCCTGGGACGAGTTCTTCCGGAAGTTCGACGAGAACGGCCTCGCGCTCGTCCACCAGGACGAGGGCGAGAGCCGGTTCAACAAGATCGTCCATCGCGACGGCCGCTGAGGAGGCACCCGCGATGGCGAAGATCCTCGTCACCGGCGGCGCCGGCTTCATCGGCAGCCACCTCGCCCGCCACCTGCTCGCCCGCGGCGACGACGTGCGCGTGCTCGACGCCATGATCGATCAGGTCCACGCCCGGCCGGCCACGAGCCTGCCGCGCGAGGCCGAACTTGTGATCGGCGACGTCCGCGACGGCGACGCCGTCCGCCGCGCCCTCGCCGGCATCGACGCGGTGGTCCACCTCGCCGCGGAGGTCGGGGTCGGACAGAGCATGTACGCGATCGACCGCTACGTCGCGGTCAACGACCTCGGCACCGCGGTGCTGTTCCAGGCGCTGATCGACCGCCCGGTGCGGCGCGTCGTAGTGGCGTCCTCGATGAGCATCTACGGCGAGGGCCTCTACCGCGACGCCGACGGTGCGGCGGTCGAGGACGCAGAGCGGCGCGGCGGCGACGGCGGCTGGGAGCCGGTCGATGCCGCGGGCCGGCCGCTGGTGCCGGTGCCGACGCCCGAGGACAAGCGCCCCGCCCTCGCCTCGGTCTACGCCCTGACCAAGTACGTGCAGGAGCGGCTGACGCTGAACGTCGCCGCCGCCTACGGCATGGAGGGCGTGGCGCTCCGCCTCTTCAACGTCTACGGCCCCGGGCAGGCGCTTTCCAACCCCTACACCGGCGTGCTCGCGATCTTCGCCGCGCGCCTCCTCAACCGCCGGCGGCCGCTGGTGTTCGAGGACGGCCGGCAGCGGCGCGACTTCGTCCACGTCTCCGACGTCGCCCGCGCCTTCCTCGCCGCACTCGACCGGCCGGACGCCGCCGGCGGCGTCTACAACGTCGGCAGCGGGCGGGACCGGTCGGTGGCCGAGGTGGCGTCGGCGCTCGCCGCGGCGATGGGCCGGCCGGAGATCGAGCCGGAGGTGACGGGCAAGGCGCGCAAGGGCGACATCCGCCACTGCTTCGCCGACGTGACCCGCGCCGCCCGCGACCTCGACTTCTGCGCCCGCACCGATTTTGCCGACGGCCTCGCCGAACTCGTCGAATGGCTGGCGGCGCAAAGTGCCAACGACCGCGCCGAGGAGGCGCGGCGCGAACTCGAGCGGCGGGGGCTGGTGGCATGACGACGGCCCTCCCCGCCCGTAGCGGACCGGCGCCGGTCTTGGTGACCGGCGGCGCCGGCTTCATCGGCGCCAACCTCGCCGACCGGATCGCCCGCGACGGCGAACCGGTGCTGATCCTCGACGACCTGTCGCGGCCCGGCGTCGAACGCAACGTCGCCTGGCTGCAGGCGCGCCATCCGGCCAAGGTGACCCATCTGCACGCCGACGTGCGCGACCGCGCCGCCGTGGCCGAGGCGGTGCGCGGCGCGGCCGCCGTGTTCCACTTCGCCGCCCAGGTCGCGGTCACGACCAGCCTTGCCGATCCGCTCGCCGACTTCTCCGTCAACGCCGCCGGCACCCTCGGCCTGCTCGAGGCGCTGCGCCGGCACGCCCCGGACGCGCCGCTGATCCACGCCAGCACCAACAAGGTCTACGGCGACCTTTCCGGCGTGCCGGTCGAACGGGGCGAGCGCGGCTGGCGGCCGGCCGACGCCCTGCTCGCCCGCCGCGGCGTCGGCGAGCGCCAGCCGCTCGACTTCCACACGCCCTACGGCTGCTCCAAGGGTGCCGCCGAACAATACGTGCTCGACCACGCCCGCAGCTTCGGCCTTGCCACCGCGGTGATGCGGATGAGCTGCATCTACGGGCCGCGGCAGATGGGCAGCGAGGACCAGGGCTGGGTCGCCCACTTCCTGATGCGAATCCGCGACGGCGCGCCGATCACCATCTTCGGCGACGGGCACCAGGTGCGCGACGTGCTCCACGTCGATGACGCCGTCGAAGCCTATGTCCGGGCGCGGCGGCGGATCGGGCGGATCTCGGGCCGGGCGTTCAACCTCGGCGGCGGACCGGAGAACGCGGTCAGCCTCGCCGCCGTGATCGCCCACGGCGAGCGCCTCTTCGGCCGCAAGGCCGACCTCCGCTTCGAGCCGTGGCGGCCGGGCGACCAGCGCTGCTACGTCTCCGACACCCGCGCCGTCACGGAGGCGCTCGAACTGCCGGCGCCGATCGGCTGGCGCGAGGGCGTCGCGCGGCTGGCCGACTGGCTCGCCCGCGGCGAGGAACCGCCGCGCGCCCTCGAGAGCGCGGGGGCAACCTGATGCGGATCGCCCTGGTCAATCCGTCCTGGCGCTTCGAGCATTCGATCTACTTCGGGTGCCGCGAGCCGCACCTGCCGCTCGAACTCGGCGCCGCCAAGGTGCTGCTCGAGCGCGCCGGCCACGAGGCGCGGATGTTCGACGGCCCCCTCTCGGGGCTCGACGACGACGGCCTCGCCGCCGCGGTCGCCGCCTACGGGCCGGACGCCACCGTGGTCACCACGGCGCCGACCTACCTGTTCTGGCGCTGCGCCCAGCCGGAACTCCGGGTGCCGCGCGCCTTCCTGATCGCCCTCGACGGCCGCGGCGGCACCACGGTCGGCGTGGGCCCGCACGGTTCGGCGACGCCGGAGACCGCGCTCGCCAAGCTCGACGCCGACGTGGTGGTGCGCGGGGAGTGCGAGGAGGCGATCGTCGAGATCGCCGACGGTGCCGCCTTCGCCGATATCCCCGGCCTCGCCTTCCGCGACGAGACCGGCGCCGTCCGCGTCACCGGGGGACCGCGTGCGACGGTGTTCCGCGACCTGCCGGCGCTCGCCTGGCCGGACGAGTGGATCGCCGCCCACCGGCATCACCACCACCGCTTCGACGCTCGGCCGGACGGGCCGGGTGCCGAGGTCGAGGCCTCGCGCGGCTGCCCCTACACTTGCAGCTTCTGCGCCAAGATCGACTTCCGCGACCGCTATCGCCGCCGCGACCTCGCGCCGGTCCTCGAGGAGATCGACCGGCTGATCGCGCAAGGGGTGACCTACGTCTACTTCGTCGACGAGATCTTCCTGCCGCAGAAGCCGCTGCTCGAGGCGCTGGTCGACCGCCGTCTCGTCTTCGGCGTCCAGACCCGGATCGACCTCTGGAAGCCCGACATGCTCGACCTGCTCGGCGCCGCCGGTTGCGTCTCGATCGAGGCGGGGGTCGAGAGCCTGACCGTCGAGGGCCGCGCGGCGCTCGACAAGAACTGCAAGCTCTCCACCGACGAACTCGCCGAACGGCTGGTGCACGCCCGCCGTCGCGTGCCCTTCGTGCAGGCCAACCTGATCGAGGTGCCGGACGACGACGACGCGCTGGTGGACGCCTGGCGGGAGCGGATGCGCGCGGCCGGCGTCTGGGCCAACGATCCGGTGCCGCTCTACCCCTACCCGTCGTCGCCTGACTACCGCCGGCTCTGGGGCGAGCCGGACGGGCGGGCGTGGGAGCGCGCGCACGACCACTATCTCGGCCGGTTCGCCCGCTTCAGCGACATCCAGGAGGAGCATCCGCTGCCGCTGCCGGTGCTGGAGGCGTCATGCGCGCACTGCCGCTGAAGCTGTTCATGACCACCGACGCGGTCGGCGGGGTGTTCTCCTACGCGGTCGATCTCGCGCACGCCCTGGTGCCCTACGGCGTCGAGACGACGCTCGCCGTGCTCGGACCCGCGATGACGCCGTGCCAGCGCGAGACCGCGACGGTCCCCGGCGTCGACGTGCTGCCGCTCGACCTGCCGCTCGACTGGCTGGCGGGATCGCGGTGCGACGTGCTCGCCGCCGCCGCCGCCGCGGTCGCCGACCGGGCGGCCGGTGCCGACGTGGTGCAGCTCAACGCGCCGGCGCTCGCCGCGGTGCGGCAGCCGGCGCCGGTGGTCGGCGTGGTGCATTCCTGCGTCGCCAGCTGGTGGGCGGCCGTGCGCGGCGGCGAGCCACCGGCCGACTTCTCCTGGCGCACCGATCTCCTCGCCGACGGCCTCGCGCGCTGCGACGCCGTCGTCGTCCCGTCCCGCGCCTTCGGCGCCACGGTGGCCCGGCTCTACGGCGTCGCGCCCGAGGTGGTGCGCAACGGTCGGGCGGCTGCGCCGCGGCGCGGACCGAGCCCGGAACCGGCCGGCTTCGCCTTCACCGCCGGGCGGCTGTGGGACGAGGGCAAGGACGTCGCGACGCTCGACGCGGCCGCCGCGCGGATGGCGGTGCCGCTGCTCGCCGCCGGTCCGACGACGGGGCCCGACGGCGGCGCCGCGGTCCGGCTCGCCCACGCCCGGGCGCTGGGCGCGCTCGACGCCGGCGCGGTGCGCGACCTGCTCGCGCGGCGTCCGGTGTTCGTCTCGACCGCGCTCTACGAGCCCTTCGGCCTCGCGGTGCTGGAAGCGGCGCAGGCGGGCTGCCCGCTGGTGCTCTCCGACATCCCGACCTTCCGCGAACTCTGGGGCGGCGCCGCCATCCTGGTGCCGCCGCGCGATCCCGCCGCCGTGGCCGACGCGGTGAACCGCCTCGCCGCCGACCCGGCGGAAGCCCGGGAACGCGGGGCGGCCGCCGCCACGCGCGCCGCCCGCTACGGCCTCGATTCCATGGCGCGCGCCATGGCCCACCTCTACGACGGCCTCGCCCGCGGGCGGACCCGGCGCGCCGTCGTCGTCCAACCGGGAGCGGTCGCATGAAGATCGTCTACTTCGCCCATTCGATCCTGTCGTGCTGGAATCACGGCAATGCCCATTTCCTGCGCGGGGTGCTGCGCGAGCTCGCGCTCCAGGGCCACGAGGTGGTGCCGATGGAGCGCTCGATGTCGTGGAGCCTGCACAACCTGCTCGCCGACCACGGCGACGACGGCCTGGTGCCGTTCCGCCTCGCCTATCCGACCCTCAGGCCACGGACGTCGACGACCGTCGCCGAGGCCGAGGAGGCCGTGGCGGACGCCGACCTCGTGATCGTCCACGAGTGGACCGACCCGGCGCTGGTGGCCGCGCTCGGCCGCCGGCGCGTCCGCGGCGGCCGCTTCCGGCTCTTGTTCCACGACACCCACCACCGTGCCGTCAGCGATCCCAAGGCGATCCGCGCCTTCGACCTCTCCGGCTACGACGGCGTGCTGGCCTTCGGCGAGGCGCTCGCCGAGGTCTATCGCCGCTGGGGCTGGGGCCGGCGGGTGTTCGTCTGGCACGAGGCCGCCGACGTCAGGGTGTTCCAGCCGCCGCAGGAGGAGGGAGAACGCGCCGGCCTCGTCTGGATCGGCAACTGGGGCGACGGCGAGCGCACCCGGGAGATCGAGGGCTTCCTGCTCGCGCCGGCCGCCACGGCCGGGTTGCCGCTCGACGTCCACGGCGTGCGCTACCCCGCCGAGGCGCTCGCCATGCTCGCCCGCCACGGCGCACGCTATGGCGGCTGGCTCGCCAACGCCCGGGTGCCCGAGGTGTTCGCGCGCCATCTCGCCACGGTCCACGTGCCGCGGCGCTACTACGCGAGCGTGCTGCCGGGCATCCCGACCATCCGCGTCTTCGAGGCGCTCGCCTGCGGTATCCCGCTGGTGACAGCGCCCTGGGACGACGCCGAGGGCCTGTTCTCGCCCGGGGCGGACTATCTCGTCGCACCGGACGGCGCGGCCTGTGCCCGCCACCTCGCGGCGCTCGCCGCCGACGAGGGGATGCGGCGGGCGCTCGCGGAACGCGGCCTTTCCACCATCCTCGCCCGCCACACCTGCGGCCACCGCGCCGCCGAACTGCTGGCGATCGCCGACGGCCTCGGCGAGCCCCGGGCGGAGGAGAGCGCGGCATGAGGATCGCCTTCTACGGCTCCAGCCTGCTGTCGGCCTACTGGAACGGCGCCGCCACCTATTACCGCGGCATCGTCCGCGCCCTGGCGGCGCGCGGCCACGAGGTCACCTTCTACGAACCCGACGCCTTCGACCGCCAGAGCCACCGCGACATCGACCCGCCCGAGTGGGCGCGGGTGGTGGTCTATCCCGCCACCGAGCACGGCGTCGCCGCCGTGGTCGCGGCGGCGGGCGAGGCCGACGTGGTGGTGAAGGCGAGCGGCGTCGGCGTGTTCGACGATGAACTCCTCGCCGGCGTGACCGCCTTCGCCCGGCCGGACGCGCTGACCGTGTTCTGGGACGTCGACGCGCCGGCGACGCTCGCGGAGATCCGGCACGCGCCCGATCATCCGCTGCGGCGGGCGCTGCCGGGGCTCGACCTGGTTCTGACCTACGGCGGCGGCGCGCCGGTGACCTCCGCTTACCAGGCGCTCGGAGCCCGGGCCTGCGTGCCGATCTACAACGCGCTCGACCCTTCGACCCACTTCCCGGTGCCGCCCGACCCGCGTTTCTCCGCCGACCTCGGCTTCCTCGGCAACCGCCTGCCGGACCGCGAGGAGCGCGTCGCCCGCTTCTTCCTGGCGGCGTCGGCCCGGCTGCCGGACCGGCGCTTCCTGCTCGGGGGATCGGGCTGGGACGACCGCGCCGTGCCGCCGAACGTCGCCAAGATCGGCCACGTCGGCACCGCCGACCACAACGCCTTCAACGCGACGCCGCTCGCCGTGCTCAACATCGCCCGCGACAGCATGGCCACCACCGGCTTCTCACCGGCGACGCGGGTGTTCGAGGCGGCCGGCGCCGACGCCTGCCTGATCACCGACGCCTGGGAGGGCATCGAGATGTTCCTCGCTCCCGGCGAGGAGGTGCTGGTGGCCCGCGACGGCCGCGACGTCGCCGAGATCCTCGCCGGGCTCGACCGCGAGCGCGCCGCGATGATCGGCGCCGCGGCCGGCCGGCGGATCCGCGCCGCCCACACCTACGACCGCCGCGCCGCCGAGGTGGAGACGGTGCTTGCCGGCGCCCTCGCCGCGCGGCGCGCGGGGGCCGAGGCATGAGCGGGCCCGACCTCGTCGTCCTCGGCCTGTCGCTGTCGTCGTCCTGGGGCAACGGCCACGCCACCACTTGGCGCGCCCTGCTCTCCGCCTACGCCGCCGCCGGGCATCGGGTGCTGTTCCTCGAGCGCGACCGGCCCTGGTACGCCGCCCACCGCGACCTCGCCGACCCCGACTTCTGCAGATTGGTGCTCTACGACGACCTCGCCGACCTCGACCGGTACCGCGACGCGATCGCCTCCGCGCGGGCGGTGATGGTGGGCTCCTACGTGCCGGACGGGATCGCGGTCGGGCGGATGGTGCAGGCGACCGCCCGCGGCGTCACCGCCTTCTACGACATCGACACGCCGGTCACGATCGCCGCGCTCGCGGCGGGAACCTGCGACTATCTCTCGCCCGACCTCGCCGCCGGCTACGACCTCTACCTCTCCTTCACCGGCGGGCCGACGCTGCGGCGGCTGGAACGGGCGTTCGGCGCGCGGGCGGCGCGGGCGCTGTTCTGCGCCGTCGACGCCGAGGCGTATCGGCCGGTCGGGGCCGCGCCGCGCTTCGACCTCGGCTATCTCGGCACCTACGCCGCCGACCGCCAGCCGATGCTGGAGCGGCTGTTGATCGAACCGGCGCGTCTGCGGCCGGATCTCGCCTTCGCGGTGGCGGGACCGCAGTATCCGGCCGGGATCGAGTGGCCGGCCAACGTGACGCGGATCGACCACGTCGGCCCCGCCGACCATCCCGCCTTCTACGGCGCCTGCCGCTACGCCCTCAACGTCACCCGCGCCGACATGGTGCGCGCCGGCCACAGCCCGAGCGTGCGCCTGTTCGAGGCGGCCGCCTGCGGCACGCCGATCGTCTCCGACCCCTGGGACGGGCTCGACGCGATCCTGGAACCCGGACGCGAGATCGTGGTTGCGAGCGATACGGAGGCGGTGCTCGCCGCCCTCGACGGCATTCCCGACCACGAGCGCGCCGCGATCGCCCGGCGCGCCCGGGCCCGCGTGCTCGGCGCCCACACCGCGGTCCACCGCGCCGCCGAACTCTCTCGCCTCCTCGAGGCCGCGGCCGCCGAGCGCGTCGCCCCCGCCTGAGCCCCTCCCACCCGCGTCCCGCGGCACCGACAAGGAACGTCCATGGCCCATCGCGCGGAACCCCTCGCCCTCGTCGCCGGCGGCGCCGGCTTCATCGGATCGCACCTCTGCGACGCCCTGCTGGCGCGCGGCTGGAGCGTGGTGGCGGTCGACAGTTTCCATACCGGCCGCTACGACAACCTGCGCCACCTCGAGCGCGAGCCGCGCTTCGACCTCGTCGAGGCCGACGTGATGGAGCCGCTGCCGCCGCGGCTGACGCGGGCCGGCCGGCGTTTCACCCACGTGTTCAACCTCGCCTCGGCCGCTTCGCCGCCGCACTACCAGGCCGACCCCGAGCACACGCTGCTGACCAACGTGCTCGGCACCCGCCATCTGCTGGCGCTGTCGGCGGTGCAAGGGGCGCGCTTCTTCTTGGCCTCGACCAGCGAGGTCTACGGCGACCCGGAAGTGCATCCGCAGCGCGAGAGCTACTGGGGCCACGTCAACCCGACCGGCCCGCGCGCCTGCTACGACGAGGGCAAGCGCGCCGCGGAGACGCTGACCTTCGACCACCTGCGCGCCCGCCGCGGCGACGCCCGGGTGGCGCGGATCTTCAACACCTACGGCCCGCGCATGCGCGCCGACGACGGCCGCATCGTTTCCAACGCGATCACCCAGGCGCTCGCCGGCGACGACGTCACCCTCTACAGCGACGGCTCGCAGACGCGCTCCTTCTGCTACGTCGACGACCTCGTCGACGGCCTGATGCGGCTGATGCTGCACGAGAACGACTACCGGGGCGCGATCAACCTCGGCAATCCGGTGGAGCTCTCGGTGCGCGAACTCGCCGAGGCGGTCGTGCGGACGACCGGCTCGCGCTCGGCCATCGTCCAGCGGCCGCTGCCGGTCGACGACCCGCGCCGGCGCCGGCCCGACATCGCGCTCGCCCGCCGGGTGCTCGGCTGGACGCCGACGGTGCCGCTCGCGGTCGGCCTCGAACGCACTGTCGCCCACTTCGCCGCCGAGGCTCGCGCCGCCGCCGAACGCCCCCTCGCCACCCGTCCCCGCAACGGCCACGCCGTGCTGCGGACGGGCCCCGTGTGGAGCGACGGCGGGGCGGGGGCTTGATGGGGGCGACCTGCGTCGGAGGGTAGAGGGCGTCGGCTCCCGCAGGGACTGGAACGCAACTTGAGCTTGGTCTTGCGATCCGTCCCCTTGCCCGAAGTTCCAAGTCCTGAGAGGGTGAAACCACGGGTCGCAGAACGACGGATGCGTCCTCGAGCGCGGTCTGCTCGCGAACGGCTCGGATGTTTCCGCGTCCCGAAGTCGAGCAGCCGTCGTCCCGACCGGTCGCTCGGCGTGCGGCGTTCAACCATGCAGGTCGGCCACGCTCGCGCCTGCACATCCCCTGGGACCCTGCCATGCTCGCGTTGGTCATCACCGGGTTCGAGGCCGACCCGAGCCGTATCACGGAGATACTCGGGGTCGAACCGACATACACGAGTCGAGCCGGCGAGCCCTCGAGGACCGGACGGCCTCACCGGAAGTCGCAGTGGCGCCTGTCGGTCGACGACCGGATGGACACGTACGAAGATCACGAGCGCTTCCTGGACATCCTGCTCAGCCGGATCTCGGGCCGCGGCGCCCGTTTTGCGACGATGAGAGAGGTGGTGAGGCCGGAAAGCGTCCACATCTACGGCGGACTCTACGTCGATACGGAATTTCAGAATGCGATCGGCCTGACCGTCGAGCAGATGGCGACGCTGGTCGAATGCCGGATCGAATGGGGTGTCGACATCTTCGACCGCACGTCGGACACCGGCTGAGACGATCGGGATCGATCCGAGCAGCCCGCCGCGACGCCGCGTCCGGCCGGCACGTCGACCACCCGGGTACGGGCCGAGCGCACGCGACGTCGAGCGACGACCTCCCGGGGCTCTGGCAACCGATCCTCCCTCCGCCTACCCCGCACCGTTCCCGTAGCGGCGGATCATGCGGGCGCAGAAGGCGGCGAATTCCTCGGGGTCGACCGGGGGGCTGGTGTGGTGCGGGGCGAGGCCGCGGTGTTCGGGGGTGAAGCAGAAGGTGACGGTGACCTCGAACGCGTCGAGGGCGGACATCATGCGGTCGAAGAAGGCGTCGGCACCGGGGCGGAAGCTGTCGGCCCAGGACAGGCCGGTGCGCAGGTGGCGGACGCCGAGGCGGCGCAGCCAGGCGACGGCGTCGTCGAGGCGCGGGTCCTCGAAGTGGAACCACTGCACCAGTCCGAAGACGTCGACGTGGCGGGCGAAGGCGTCGAGGGCGGGCTTCGGGGTGCCGTCGGCGCGGATCAGGCCCATGTGGAAGTGCCGGTAGTAGGACGAGCCCTCGGCCTCCTTGTGGCGGGTGGTGGCGCCCCAGGCCCGCGGCAGGTCGAACAGGCTGTACCAGTGCACCCGCGGGGCGCGGCCGCGCAGGAGGCCGGCGGTGCGCTCGACGCCCCAGGCCTGCACCTCGTCGGCGCCGAAGGAGGAGACGCCGACCTCGGCCACCCAGATCGGCAGGTCGGTGACCCCGCGGATTTCCTCGATCTTTTCAGGCCATTCCTCGATGCGCCAGAGATTCCAGTCGAGCGGGAAGCCGTGGACGGCGACGGCGTCGACGTGGTCGAGGACGCCGCGGTTCCTCATGTTCCACATGAAGACCGGGTCGATCGGCGAGATGCCGCCGAGTACGCGCGGCAGGCGGGCGTCCTCGGCGCGGATCGCGGCGCCGGCGAGGCTCGCCATGCGGGCGAACAGCGCCCAGTCGGGATCGAGCTCGGGATCCCAGTGCGACTTGTTGTTCGGCTCGTTCCAGATCATCGCCGCTTCGATCATGCGCCCGCTCCCCGCGCCGGGTGGACCGCGCCCTCGCCGGCCGGCGGGCCGGCGGGCCGGCAGAGGTAGACCTCGGCCTCGGGGTGGGCGGTGATCTCGAAGCCCGACGAGCGCAGCATCGCCTCGACGCAGGCGCGGTTGGGGATCCACCAGTTGGTCGGGTCGCCGGCATAGCGGTGCTCGACGAAATGCAGCTTCGGCCAGCCCGGCCGGTCGAAGCCGTCGGTGCTCCAGAACGAACGGTCTTCGCCGACGTCCTCGATCTCGGTCGAGCCCCTCTGCATCGACTGGAACACCATGAGCTCGCCGACGACGTGCTCGCGGACGAGGTCGAGGGCGAGCAGCGGGTGGCGCAGGTGGTAGAAAACGCCCATGAACAGCACGAGGTCGAAACGCTCGCCGAGGCTGGCGACGTCGTAGACCGACAGCCGCTCGAACGCGACGTCGAGGCCGGTGACCTCGGCGGCGAAGCGGGCCTGGGCGAGATAGGCGTCGTCGAAGTCGACGCCGAGCACCCGCGCGGCGCCGCGGCGCTTCATCTCGAGACTGTGGAAGCCGGCGTTGCAGCCGATGTCGAGCACGCTGCGGCCGGTGAGGTCGGCCGGCAGGGCGTCGGCGAAGCGGCGCCACTTCACGCGCGGGTAGTCGCCGAGGAAGTGCTCGGGCGCGGTCGGCACGCCGGCGAGGTCGAGGTTGTGGAACCAGGGGCCGAGGGCGGCCACCTTGTCGCGGATCTCGGCTCGCGACAGCGTCGTCGGCATCTCCCGGAGCCGGCCGTGGCCCGGCCGTTCGCCGGTCACGCCGCGCCCCCGTCGCGGTCGGGCTCGCCGGCGACGAATGCGAGCGTCGCCGCCCGCGCCTCGGCGTCGGTGAACTGGCGCGGCGGCGACTTCATGAAATACGCGGACGGGCCGACCAGGGCGCCGCCGATGCCGCGGTCGAGCGCGAGCTTCACGCAGCGGATCGCGTCGACCACGATGCCGGCGGAGTTGGGGGAGTCCCAGACCTCGAGCTTCAGTTCCGCCGAGAGCGGCGACCCGCCGAAGCCGGTGCCCTCGAGGCGGATGAAGGCGAACTTGCGGTCGGTGAGCCAGGGCACGTAGTCGCTCGGGCCGACGTGCACGTCACCCTCCGGCAGCGGCTCCGGCGTCTGGCTGGTGACGGCCCGGGTCTTCGAGATCTTCTTGGAGACCAGCCGGTCGCGCTCCAGCATGTTGCGGAAGTCGGCGTTGCCGCCGACGTTGAGCTGGTAGGTGTGGTCGAGCCGGACGCCGCGTTCGGCGAAGAGGTTGGCGAGCACCCGGTGGACGATGGTGGCGCCGACCTGGCTCTTGACGTCGTCGCCGACGATCGGCACGCCCCGCTCCGCGAAGCGGGCGCGCCATTCCGGCTTCGAGGCGACGAAGGCCGGCAGGCAGTTGACGACGCCGCAGCCGGCGGCGAGGGCCTGCTCCATGTACCAGGCGGCCGCCTCCTCCGAGCCGACCGGGAGGTAGCAGACGAGCACGTCGGTGCGGGTCTCGATCAGGATCCGCGCGACGTCGGCGACCGGCGCGTCGGATTCCGGGACGACGTCGGCGAGATGGCGGCCGATGCCGTCGAGGGTCGGGCCGCGGGCGACGCGGACGCCCGTGGGCGGCACGGTCGCGAAGATCCGGGTGTCGTTGGGCGGAGCGAGGATCGCCTCGGCGACGTCGAGGCCGACCTTGCGGGCGGAGACGTCGAAGGCCGCGACGACTTCGAGATCGCCGACGGCATAGCCGCCGAGCACCGGGTTCATCAGGCCGGGGATCGTCTCGCCGGCGCGGGCGTCGCGATAAAAGGTCAGGCCCTGCAGGAGGGAGGAGGCGCAGTTGCCCACGCCGACGATCGCGATGCGGATGGGTCCGGCCAAGGCGACCTCCGGGTTCGAGCGGCTTCAACGATCCTCCGAACCGGCCGCGGGCGGCGATGTTCCACCGTCCGCCTGACGCTCCAGCCGGTCGAGCACCTGCTCGGGGGCGACGTCGGTGACGATCTCGTCGAGTTCGTCGGGATCGACGTGGCCCTCGACGCCGAGCTTGTCGGCGATCGCGGCGACCAGGACGGCGAGACGGGAGATCTCGTGCTCGGCGAGCAGGCCGATCTGGACGTCGAGGTCGGCGCGGCGGTTGTCCTCCTCGGCCATCCGGTTCTGGGTGATCAGGATGAAGGTCGACAGGAAGATCGCCTCGATCGAGGCGCTGGTGCCGAGGATGATGAAGTCGCCGTCCCAGACCGGCAGCACCGGCACGAGGCCGAGGTTGGCGAGGATCCAGACGCCGAAGACCACGACGTGCAGCGCCACGAAGGTCATCGAGCCGGTGAAGGCGGAGATCGCCGCGGCGATCCGGTCGGACAGCGGCGACGTCCGCCGCGTCTGCCGCCGGCGCTCCTCGAGCACGGCGATGTTGCGGGCGAGGATCGAGGGCTCCCGCTCGCCACGCCCCTGCCGCCGATCCGTCGTCCGAGCCATGCCTCACCTCCGGTCCACCCGAACGCCGGCGGGGAGCCGCCGTTCCGCGCGACGGAGGGACCTCGCGGCCGTGCGGCGCGTTGGGACGGTGTCGAGACCACGCCCGAGCCGGAGCGCACCGATGAACACCGCCAACCTGCAGCTCGAGGGCCTGCTGATCGCCCTCGCCCGCGTCCTCTCCACGCTGGAGCGCCGCGGCGGCCTGCCCGAGGGCGCCATCGACGAGGCGCTCGCCGAGGCCGAAGTGGCCGTGCGGCGCGACCTCGCCGCGCGCAACGTCAGCGCCGCCGAGGCGGAGGCCGTGCGCTTCCCGATCGCCTTCCTGCGGGCGGCGGCACGGGACGGCGACGGCGGCTTCCAGGCGGTCGCCAGCGCGGTCGGCCGCGCCCGCGACCGCGGCCGGGGCTGACGGATCAGACCAGCACGACCACCAGGACGGCGATCGCGATCAGCCCGGCGGCGACCGGCAGCCACGGCACGCCGCGGCGGCGGGCGTCGTCGAAGCGGCGCTCGTCCGCCGGGCGCTCGGAGGCGGCCTGACCGGCGTCGACGACGTGGCGGCCGGCGTCGGGCGGCAGATCTTCCTCGACCGGCGGCACGCCGGCGGCCTCGTCGTCGGTGCCGAACGGGGCGGCTGCGGGATCGGGCGCTTCGACCTTGTCGCGGGTCCGGCCGGTGTCGATGGCACGGCGCATCTGGTTCGGATCGGCCACGTCGGAAACTCCCCTGTCGGCGTCCGCCCCCGTCCCGGAACAAGCGCACCGAACCCGTGTTCCTCGACGGGGCGGAACGGACGGATGCGATGAAGCGGACCGGAGCGGACGACGGTGCCACCGGATCGGAGCCGGACGCGGATCTCGCCCCCACCGCAGCGGGCGGGACGGAGGCCGTGCGCTCCTCGCCGTCCGGGCGCCGCGCAGCCGCCCGGCGGCGCGGCGCGGCCGCCCTCGCGCGCCGGCTCGGGCTCGTCATGGTGGGACCGGAGGCGCTGTCGTGGTCCCGCCGGCGCTCGGGGCGCGGCTTCGTCTACCTCGACGGCGAAGGGCGGCCGATCCGCGATCCCGCCGTGAAGGCGCGCCTCGTCGCCCTCGCGGTGCCGCCGGCCTACGTGGCGGTCGGCTACGCCCCCGACCCGAACGCGCACCTGCAGGCGATCGGCCGCGACGCCGAAGGACGGCAGCAGTACCGCTACCACGCGCTGTGGGAGGAGGTGCGCGAGCGCCTGAAGGCCGACCGGCTCGCCCGGCTCGCCACCGCGCTGCCGCGGATCCGCCGCCGGATCGTCCGCGACCTCGCAGCCGCGCCCGGCGAGCGCCGGCTGGCGCTGGCGGCGGTCGTGGAACTGGTCACCCAGACCGCGATCCGGCCGGGCGGCGAGAGCTACGCCCGCGAGCACGGCACCCGTGGGGCGGCGACGCTGCTGAAGTCCGACCTCCGCCGCGTCGGCGGGCGGGTCGAATTGCGGTTCCGCGCCAAGGGCGACAAGGCGGTGGTCTGTCCGGTGACCGACGACCGCCTCGCCGGGGTGCTAGCGGCGCTCGCCGAACTGCCGGGGCGGCGGCTGTTCCAATATCGCGGCGAGGACGGGACGCCGCGGCCGGTCGCGTCGGGAGAGGTCAACGCCTACCTGCGGGAGATCGCCGGCACGGCGGTGTCCTTGAAGGATTTCCGGACGCTGGTCGCCTCGGCCGGCGTGCTCCACGCGCTCGCGGGCGTCGAACCGGAGACCAGCGAGCGCCGGCGCAACGCCCAGGTTGCGAAGGCGATCCGCGAGGCGGCGGAGGTGCTGCGCAACACGCCGGCGATCTGCCGGCGCAGCTACTTGCTGCCCGCCGTGGTGCGCGCCTTCGAGGACGGCACGCTCGCCCGCTTCGCCAGACGGCTGAAGCGCTGCCGGTCGGCCGTGCGGCGCGCCGAGGTGCTGGCCGGGCTGATCCGGCACGCCCGGCACCACGATCGGCCGCCCGAGCCGCCGCGCGCCGCCAAATCCGCGACGCGCGGCCGGCGGAGGGGGCCGGCCGGGTCGGGTGCATAGGGCGGCCGTCGAAGTGCCGTCGGCGGCCGTTTCGGCCGTTCGATCGGAGACGACGCGTCAACCCAGCACGCGGTCGAGGAAGGCGTCGGAACGGGCGCGCAGGGCCTCGATGCGGCGCCGCACGACCGCGTCCGCCGGGGCGGACAGGACCGTGTCCACCGTCGCGGCGCGGGTCTCGTCGACGACGTGGTGCTGCGCGCCCACGAGCGCCACGAGGTCGCGGAGATCGTCGCGTCGGGCGGGCGAAGCCGCCGCGACGAAGGGGCGGCCGAAGGCGAGCGCGAAGACGCAGCCGTGGAACACGTTGGTGACGACGGCGGCGGCGGATGCCATCAGGCGGCGGAACTCCTCGGGGCCGGCGGCGAGACGCTGCTCGTCGGCGACGGCGCTGCGATGGCCGACGCCGACGATCGGCAGGGCGCGGCGGCGGGCGAAGGCGACGACGGCGTCCGCGAACCAGCGGGGGAATCCGTGGCCGTAGACGACGATGCAGGGCGGACCCTCGGCGTCCGGCGCCTCGTGCGGCGGCGGGAACTGCAGGCAGGGATCGAGCACGATCTCGGGCTCGCGGCCGGTGGCGTCGCGACAGAGACGGCGGGTGTTGTCGTCGCGCACCGAGACGTCGGCGAAGGCGCCGAGACGGGCGGAACGGTCGGCGTCGAACCCGAGGGTGGCGTCATGGCCGCCGGCACCGGCGGCGTAGGCGACGTAGCGGCGTGCGGGAACGCCGCCGCCGAAGAACAGCGGCGCGCCGCCGTACCATGGATGGTGCGGGTTCCAGATCTCGTCGCCGCCGAACAGGGCGAGGTCGGCGGGCTCCATGGTCTCGGGGCGGGCGATGTCGAAGCGCTTCGACAGCGGCAGTTCCGCCACCGCACGGCGGAAGGCGCGGATCCTGGCGACCTTGTCCGGCACGTCGGCGCGCGCCGCCGGGCCGTCGCCGAGCGGCGCCAGGGCGCAAGCGAGTTCGGCCCGGCGCACATGGTCCGAGGCGTGGTCGGCGACCACGGCGGCGTGGCCGCGGCGGGCGAGGCCGGCGAGCAGGCAGCGGGTCTGCCAATAGGACCCGTAGTCGACACGGCGGTGGAAGGTCAGCAACGCGATACGGCCGGTCACGGCACGGCTCTCCCCGGGGTTGGCGATGGTCGGGCGACGGCTGCCCAACGACCGGCGCCCGACCACGTTCCCCCGTCGCCGGCCTGGAACATTGCCCGTGGTCGTGGCGTTCGGTCGGCATTCCCACCCGCGACGGCAAGGAGCATCGCAATGGCACAGGAAAAGTCCCTGCAGGAACTCTTCGTAGAAACCCTGAAGGACATCTATTACGCCGAGAAGCAGATCCTGCGCGCGCTGCCGAAGATGGCCAGAAATGCGCAGTCGGAAGACCTGAAGAACGCCTTCAAGACGCACCAGGAGCAGACCGAGGGACAGATCGAGCGCCTGGAGCAGGTGTTCGAGATGGTCGGCAAGCCCGCCCGCGGCAAGATGTGCCCGGCGATCGTCGGCATCGTCGAGGAGGGCAAGGAGATCATGGAGGACTTCGCCGGCTCGGACGCCCTCGACGCCGGCCTGCTCTCGGCGGCGCAGGCCGTGGAGCACTACGAGATCTCCCGCTACGGCACCCTGAAGACCTGGGCCGGCCAGCTCGGCCTGACCGACGCCGTGCCGCTGCTCGAAGCGACGCTGAAGGAGGAGAAGGAGACCGACGCGCTCCTCTCGCGGCTCGCCGAGCAGAGCGTCAACCAGAAGGCGGCCTGACGCCGAACGCGCCGGGCGGACCGCGATCACGCGCCGCCCGGCGCGCCCCTTTCGGCGAAGCGAGGAGGAGTGCCTCGGCGTGGGCAGCGGGCTGGTCAACGGACCGATCGGTCCCGGCGCGGTTCATCTCTGCCTCGACATGCAGCGGCTGTTCGCGCCCGGCGGCCCGTGGCCGGCGCCGTGGGCCGCGCGGGTGCTGCCCGCCGTGGTGGCCCTCGCCGACCACGACCCCGAGCGCAGCGTCTTCACCCGCTTCGTGCCGCCGCACACGCCCGATACCGTCGGCGGAGCGTGGCGGAGCTACTACGAGAAGTGGCGTCAGGTGACCCGCGAGCAGCTCGACGACGGACTTCTGGCCCTCGTCCCGGAACTCTCCCGCTTCGTGCCCCCGGCGCACGTGGTCGACAAGGGCCGCTATTCCGCCTTCTCGTCGCCGACGCTGCCGTCGCTGTTCGCCGCGCTCCGCGCCGATACGCTGATCCTCAGCGGCGCCGAAACCGACGTCTGCGTGCTCGCCACCCTGTTCGACGCGGTCGACTGTGGTTTCCGCACCGTGCTCGCCCGCGACGCCGTCTGCTCCTCGGCCGACGCCGGCCACGACGCGGTGCTCGCCATGCTCGACACCCGCCTGTCGGTTCAGGTGGAGGTGGCCGACACCGCCGAGATCCTGGCCGCGTGGACCGCCCCGGCCTGACGCCGGGCTCCCGACCCCGTTCCGTTTCCCGATCCCCTTTCCCGGAGACCCCGCATGTCCGGATTCCCGACACCGCCGATGCCCGAACAGCAACAGCCGATGCCCGGCCACACCGACGCCATGGACCCACGGCCGGACCACGGCGAGACCTCCTACGTCGGCTCGAGCCGGCTCGCCGGCCTCAAGGCGCTCGTCACCGGCGGCGACAGCGGCATCGGCCGCGCCGTCTGCATCGCCTTCGCCCGCGAGGGCGCCGACGTCTGCATCGCCTATCTCGACGAGGACGACGACGCCGAGGAGACCCGGCGCCTCGTCGAGGAGGCCGGCCGGAAGGCGGTCCTGGTCTCCGGCGACATTTCCGACCCCCGCTTCTGCCGCGCCCTCGTGGACGAGGCGGCGACCGAACTCGGCGGCCTCGACATCCTCGTCAACAACGCCGCCCATCAGGCGAGCTTTGCCGAGATCGAGGACATCTCGGACGAGGAGTGGGCGCACACCTTCGAGGTGAACCTGCATGCGATGTTCCGCCTGACCAAGGCGGCGATGAAGCACATGGGCCGGGGCGGATCGATCATCAACACCGCCTCGATCAACTCGGACGCGCCGAACCCGAACCTCCTCGCCTACGCCACCACCAAGGGTGCGATCCACAACCTCACGGCCGGACTCGCCCAGCTGCTGGCGCCGCGCGGCATCCGCGTCAACGCGGTGGCGCCGGGGCCGATCTGGACCCCGCTGATCCCCTCGACGATGCCGCCGGACATGGTGGCGAGCTTCGGCAAGTCGGTGCCGATGGGCCGACCCGGCCAGCCGGCCGAACTCGCGACCACCTACGTGATGCTGGCCGACCCGAAGTCGAGCTACGTCTCGGGCGCGACCGTGGCGGTGACCGGCGGCAAGCCGTTCCTGTGAGCCGGGAGGGGCGAGGTCCGTAGCGTCACGGTTGCCCTCGGCCGGGGCGGCGGCGTATGGACATCGGCGAGCCCCGGGCTCGCGGCGTCGCGGCCCGCCGATCCCTGTCCGCCGGAGCGCCCGAGGCCTTGAACGTCGCCCCCGACCGTCCGGTCACGACCCCGCCGCAACCCGCCGCGCGCGGCCACGGCGGGCCGTTCGGCCTGCTGCTGCTCGGCTACGTCGTGTTGTGGACGCTGCTGCCCGCGCTCGCCTTCCGGGCGGTGCCGCTCGATGTCGCCGAGAACCTGCTGTGGGGGCGGGAATGGCCGCTCGGGACCTACAAGCACCCGCCGCTGCAGGCCTGGCTGGCGTGGTCCGCCGACGTCGCCCTCGGTCACGCCGGGGTCTACCTCCTCTCCGCGCTCTGCCTCGCCGCCACGGCCGTCTGCGTGGAACGTTTCGGCCGCGACCTCGGCGACGCCGGCGCCGGCCGGCGCGGGGCGCTGCTGCTGCTCTGCACGTGGTACGCCACCGTGCCGGTGCCCGAGTTCAACGCCAACGTCGTGCAGATGCCGATCTGGGCCTTCGCCGGCCTCGCGCTCCGCCGCGCGCTCGACCGCGGCGGTCTCGGCTGGTGGGTGGCACTCGGCCTCGCGCTGGCGGCGGCGCTGCACGCGAAATACAGCGTGATCTTCCTGGTCGTCGGCCTCGCGGCGGCGCTCGTCGTGCATCCGAACGGCTGGCGCAGCCTGACCCGGCCGGGCCCGTGGCTCGCCGGGGTGCTGGCGGTCGCGGTGTCGGTGCCGCACTTGCGCTGGCTGGTAGCGAGCGACTTCCAGCCGCTGGTCTACGCGGCCGGACGGTCGGAGACGGTCGCGGGCGCCGCCGTCGTGCTGGCGCCGCTGAAGTTCCTGGCGGCGCAGGCGCTCGACCTCGCGCCCGTCGCCGTGCTGCTGGCGATCGCCGGGGTGTCGCGGCGCGAGCGGCGGCCGGACGCCGGGCTCATCGCCCTCGCCTTCGCGCCGCTGGCGGCGATGGCGCTCTACGGCCTCGCCATGGGCGTCGGCCTGCGCGACATGTGGGGCGCACCGGCGATCGTGTTCGTGCCGCTGGCGGCCGCGGCCGCCGCGACCCCGCCGCGCCGGCCGGGCCGGCTCGCCAGCGCCTGGATGGCGCTGACCGTCGCGGTGCCGGTGGTGGTGGCGGCGATCTCGCTGTTCGGCCCGATCGCCGGCCTGAAGCCGCAGAAGACCGCGTGGCCGGCGGCGGCGATCGCCGCCGAACTCGACGCGGCGTGGGTGGATGCGCTCGGGGCCGACGCGGTCGGGGGCGCGCCGCGGATCGTCGCCGGCAACACCTGGATCGCGGGGCTGGTGGTGGCCGAGCACGACGCCGGCACGTCCGGCTTCGTCGACGCCGACTACGCGCGCAATCCCTGGATCACGCCGGAGCGGGTGGAGCGCGACGGCGTGCTGTTCGTCCGGACGGACGACGGCGAGGCGCCGCCGTCCTGGTGGGGCCCGTTCGCCGCCACCGGCACGATCGAGGTGCCGTTCTCGCCCGGCGACGGCAGGAGCGTTCGCCTCGCCTACGCGATCCGCGCGCCGGGCACGCCGGCGCCGGTGATCCCCGAAGGCTCCCCGGTGACGCCATGACCGCGCCCGCCCGCCCCGCCGACCCGCTGATCTCGATCGTCGTGCCCGTGCTGAACGAGGCCGAGGCGGTGCCGGTGTTCCTCGCCGCGCTGACCGACGCGCTGCCGGCGGCGCGGCTCGAGATCGTGTTCGTCGACGACGGCAGCACCGACGCCACGCCGGCGGTGCTGGAGGCGGCGCTCGCCGCCGATCCGCGCTGCGTGGTCGTGACGCTGTCGCGCAACTTCGGCAAGGAGGCGGCGCTGACCGCGGGGCTCGCCGCCGCCACCGGCGACGTGGTGGTGCCGATGGACGTCGACCTGCAGGACCCGCCGGCGGTGATCCCGCTGCTCCTCGCCAAGTGGCGCGAGGGCTACGACGTCGCCTACGGCCTGCGCGAGGACCGCGGCACCGACAGCTTCCTGAAGCGGCAGTCGGCGCTGTGGTTCTACCGCATCTTCAACAAGACCTCCGACCTGCCGATCCCGGAGAACACCGGCGACTTCCGCCTGATGGACCGGCGCGTCGTCGACGCGCTGAACCTGTTGCCCGAGCGGGTCCGCTTCATGAAGGGCCTGTTCGCCTGGGTCGGCTTCCGCGCGGTGCCGGTGCCCTACGCGCGGGCGCCGCGCCGCGCCGGGCGCACCAAGTTCAACGCGCGGCGGCTGTGGCGGCTGGCGCTCGACGGCTTCACCTGCTTCTCCTCGATGCCGCTCCGGATCTGGAGCTACGTCGGGGCCGCGGTCGCCGGGGCGGCGATCGTCTATGCGGCGGTGATCGTCGCCAAGACGCTGCTGCTCGGCCGCGACGTGCCGGGCTACGCCTCGCTGATGACGGTGGTGCTGCTGCTCGGCGGCATCCAGCTCATCACCCTCGGGGTGATCGGCGAATACCTCGGCCGGCTGTTCGTCGAGGTCAAGGGACGCCCGGTCTACGTGGTCGACACCGTGCGGCGGGGCGTGCCGGCGGAAGGAGACGGCGTTCCGCGCCCCTGAACGCGCGGCGTCGTTGAAACTCGGGGGGCCCCACGGGTGTTGGGGCGGGACGGAGGCCGGACGCCGCCCCGCGGGGGGAGGATCCGTGGTGCGCCCGCCCCGAGGAGAGGCACCCATGCGCATCGCCCAAGTCGCCCCGCTCGTCGAGAGCGTGCCGCCTCGCCGCTACGGCGGGACCGAGCGGATCGTCGCCTATCTCACCGACGAACTGGTCCGCGCCGGCCACGACGTCACGCTCTACGCCTCCGGGGACTCGCTGACTTCGGCGAAGCTCGTGCCGATGTCGGAGATGGGGCTGCGCCTCTCGCCCGGCGCGCCCGACCCGCTGGTGCACCACCTGATCATGCTCGAGGAGGTGCTCGCCCGCGCCGACGACTTCGACGTGATCCACGTCCATCTCGACGTGCTGCACTATCCGATCCTGCGCGAACACGCGGCGCGCTGCCCGACCACGCTGCACGGCCGCCTCGACCTGCCGGCGACGCATCGGCTCTACGAGTTGTTCGACGACTACCCGCTGATCTCGATCTCCGACCACCAGCGCCGGCCGATGCCGCCGGTGCGCTGGGCGGCCACCATCCACCACGGCCTGCCGACCGACCTGCTGCCGTTCTCGCCACGGCCGGAGGGCTATCTCGCCTTCCTCGGCCGGATCTCGCCGGAGAAGCGGCCCGACCGCGCCATCGAGATCGCCGCCCGGGCGGGGATGCCGCTGAAGATCGCCGCCAAGGTCGACCGCGCCGACATCGACTACTGGGAGACGGCGATCCGGCCGCTGGTGGAGGCGACGCCCGGGGTCGAGTTCATTGGCGAGATCGACGAGCGCGAGAAGGCGACCTTCCTCGGCGGCGCGGCGGCGCTCATGTTTCCGATCGACTGGCCGGAACCCTTCGGCCTCGTGATGATCGAGGCGATGTCCTGCGGCACGCCGGTGCTGGCGTTCGCCCGCGGCTCGGTGCCCGAGGTGCTCGAGGACGGCGTCACCGGCTGCCTGGTCGGATCGGTCGAGGAGGCGGTGCGGCGGTTGCCGGAGGCGCTGGCGCTCGATCGCGCGGCGATCCGCCGGGTGTTCGAGCGGCGCTTCTCGGCGGCGCGGATGGCGCGCGACTATCTCGCGCTCTACCGCCGCCTCGCCCCGCCGCGCCGGCACGCCCCCACCGAGATGCTGCTGGAGGGCCGTCATGACGCCAATGCCTAACCTGCGCGCCGCCGACGTGCCGACCGAGCCGGACTATGCCGTGGCGGCGAGCGGCCCCGTCGAGACCGATCCGCGCACGCTGAAGCACGACGACACCTTCGCCGTGTTCGACACCCGCGGCGATGCCGTGCCGGGGGCGGCGCACGGCATGATCCACCGCGACGTGCGCCACCTCTCGATGTTCATGCTCACCATCGCCGGGGTGCGGCCGCTGCCGCTGAGTTCGACGGTGCGCGACGACAACGGCACGCTGACCTGCGACCTCACCAACCCCGACCTGCCAGACCCCGACGGCCTGCCGCCGCTGACCCACGGGCTGGTGCACCTGCGCCGGTCGCGCTTCCTGCACCGGGCCGCCTGCCACGAGAGCCTCGCGGTGCGCAACTTCGACGTCCGGCCGCGGCGGGTCGAGATCGCGCTCGCCTTCGGCGCCGACTTCGTCGACCTGTTCGAGATCCGCGGCGCGCGCCGGCTGAGGCGCGGCACCACGGCGCCGCCGCTGGTCGGGGCCGACACGGTCGCGCTCGCCTACACCGGCCTCGACGACCGGACCCGGCGCACCACGCTGCGCTTCGAGCCGGCGCCGGACACGCTCGCCGCCGACCGGGCGACGTTCCGGATGACGCTGGCGCCCGGCGAGACGCGGGTGGTGTTCGTGGAAATCCGCTGCGACGGCGCGCCGCCGGCCCTCGGCGCGAGGCTCGCCTTCCGCGCCGCGCTGCAGGCCTCGCGGACGGCGCTCCGGCTGCGGCTCGCGCGCGCGGCGGCGGTGACGACCTCCAACGGCCACTTCGACGAGGGTCTGCGGCGCGCCGCGGCCGACCTCGCCATGCTGGTCACCGACAAGCCGGACGGGCCCTACCCCTACGCCGGAGTGCCGTGGTTCTCGACGGTGTTCGGCCGCGACGCCATCGTCACCGCCTTCGAGACGCTGTGGAGCGACCCGGCGATCGCGCGCGGCGTGCTGTTCCACCTCGCCGCCAACCAGGCGACCGCCTTCGACCCGACCGCCGACGCCGAGCCCGGCAAGATCCTGCACGAGGTGCGCTACGGCGAGATGGCCGAACTCGGCGAGGTGCCGTTCCGGCGCTACTACGGCAGCGTCGACTCCACGCCGCTGTTCGTCATGCTGGCCGGCGCCTTCCTCGAGCGCACCGGCGACGTCGCGGCCGTGCGGGTGCTGTGGCCGGCGGTCGAGGCCGCGATCGGCTGGATCGTCGAGCACGGCGACCGCGACGGCGACGGCTTCGTCGAATACGGCCGCCGCAGCGGCGACGGCCTCGTCAACCAGGGCTGGAAGGACAGCCACGACAGCGTGTTCCACGCCGACGGGGAACTCGCCCGCGGCCCGATCGCCATCGTCGAGGTACAGGCCTATGCCTTCGCGGCCTTCCGCGCCGCCGCCGCGATCGCACGCGCGCTCGACCAGGGCGCGACGGCCGCGCGCCTCGACGCCCGCGCCGACGCGCTCGCCGACGCCTTCGACGCCGCCTTCTTCGACCCCGGGCTCGGCACCTACGTCCTCGCCCTCGACGGCGAGAAGCGGCCGTGCCGGGTGCGCAGTTCCAACGCCGGCCACGCCCTGTTCGCCGGCATCGCCCGTCCCGACCGCGCCGCCGCGGTCGCCGACGGCCTGACCGGCACCGCCGGGCATTCGGGCTGGGGCATCCGGACCATCGCGGCCGGCGAGGCGCGCTACAACCCGATGAGCTACCACAACGGCTCGGTCTGGCCGCACGACAACGCCCTGATCGCGCTGGGTCTTTCCCGCTACGGCCACGGCGACGCGGTGGCGCGGGTGTTCGAGGGCCTGTTCCGCGCCTCGGTCTACTTCGACGTCCGGCGGATGCCGGAACTCTTCTGCGGCTTCGCGCGGATGCGCTCGCAGGGGCCGGTGGCCTATCCGGTCGCCTGCGCGCCGCAGGCCTGGGCGGCGGCGGCGCCGCTCGCCCTGCTGCAGGCCTCGCTCGGTCTGACGATCGACGCCGCGGCGGGACGGGCGGTGTTCCGCGGCCCTCACCTGCCCGACTTCCTGGACGTCGTCACCATCCGCGGCCTCGCGGTCGGGCGCGGCTCGCTCGACGTCGAGGTGCGCCGGGTCCGCGACGGCGCGGCGGTGTCGGTGCTGGAGCGCCGCGGCGAGGTCGGCGTCACGGTCGAGACGTGAGCGGGACAGAGGCGACGGCATCCGACCGGATCGGTCGGGTGCCCGCATTTTCCGCGTTCCGTCACCCCGTTCTCCTTGTGCAACAAGGGGTCGCGTCGTAATGTGTTTCCGGGATGGGGAGATCCCTTATCGGCGTGCGGCAACTGGGCCGGCGCCGGCCGTATCTTGAACGAACCATGATTTTCGAGCCGGCGCGCACACCCGGATGTACCCGGGGGAACAGCCGGCAGGCCGTGCGTCCCACATGATTTCTACGGCGCCGGCCGAGGGGCGGCCGGCGCGTCATCTGGACATCTCGGGAGACGACCATGACATCTACATCCGGCGCGGGCCTCGCCCGCGCGGCGGGCGCATGTCTGTGCCTATGGGTCACCGCGGCAGGGCCCGCGGACGCGGCCGTGTTCGACGGTCCGACCAGTTCGAGCCCGATCGTGCTGTCGCTCGACGGGCGGCTGACGTGGGTTGTCAATCCGCGCGACGACACCGTCTCGGTGATCCGCAACGACAAGCACCAGGTGCTGAAGACGATCGCCGTCGGCGACGAGCCGCGCGCGATCGCCGTCGACCCGGACAACAAGTTCGCCTACGTGGCGAATGCGGCGGGCAGTTCGCTGTCGATCATCAAGATCGACAACGCCACCTTCGGCGGCTTCAAGGCCGCGGTGACGAAGACCGTCACCACGGGCGCCGAGCCCTGGAACGTGGTGATCTCGCCCGACGGCAAGCGCGTCTTCGTCGCCAACAGCGGCCAGGACACCATCACCGTCGTCGACACCGCGACCAATGCGTCGATCGGGCGGGTCGACGTGCGCAACAGCGTCTGCAACGTCGGCGACCGCAACCGCCACTTCCAGCCGCGCGGCATGGCGATCACCGCCGACAGCCGGCAGCTCTACGTGACGCGCTTCCTGTCGTTCACGCGCACCAACGGCCGGCAGGCGCTCGATTCCGGCAAGGAGGGCGTGGTCTGCCGGGTGTCGATCGACACGGCGAGCACGAAGATCGCCGACTACAGGGCGGTGGAGGCGACCCCGCTCGGGGCGAGCCGGACCGGCTTCAAGATCGACAGCACCGGCGACGGCGTGCCCGACGAGACGCTCGCCTTCCCCAACCAGATGCAGAGCATCGTGATCCGCGGCAGCCGGGCCTACCTGCCGAACATCGCCGCCTCGCCGCAGGGGCCGGTGCAGTTCGCCAACTCGACCCAGGCCTTCGTCAACATCGTCGACGGCGTCGGTACCGGCAACCTGACCGACTTCGGCGCGCTCAACCTCAACGTCGGCGCCCGTGATCCCGAGCCCGGCAAGACCAAGCTGTTCTTCGCCAACGCCTGGGCGATCGCCTTCACCAACCAGAGCGGCGACGGCAACGCCTACGCGGTATCGTCGGGCAGCGACCTCCTGGTCAAGCTGAACGTCGACGCGGCCGGCAACCTGTCGTTCACCGGCGACGCCGACACCACGCGCTACATCGACCTCAACGATCCCGCCAACCCGGAGACGTCGGGCCTCAACGCCGGCAAGAACCCGCTCGGCCTCGCGATCACCCGCAACGGCAAGGTCGCCTACGTCGCCAACTTCGTCTCCGGCAACGTCAGCAAGGTGGACCTGACCACGGACACCGTGGTCGACGTGATCCAGACGGCGAGCCGGCCGACGCCGGGCTCGGACGCCGAGATCAACCTCACCGGCGCGGAGATGTTCTTCTCCTCGCGCGGCAACTTCGTCGGGCCGGCGAGCGTCGCGCTGCACGACCGGCTGTCGTCGGAGGGCTGGCAGAACTGCGCCAGCTGCCACTTCGACGGCTGGAGCGACGGCGTGATCTGGTCGTTCCCGTCCGGCCCGCGCAAGTCGGTCAACCTCGCCGGCACCTTCAATCCGCGCAACCGGCAGCAGCAGAAGATCCTGAATTACTCCGGTATCTTCGACGAGGTCGAGGACTTCGAGCTCAACATCCGCAACGTCTCCGGTCCGGGCGCGGTGGCGACGCCGGGCCCCTGCGCCAACCCGAACACCGCGACCAGCACCTTCGACCCGAACCACGGCCTGATGATCGCCGACACCGGCAACAAGAACCGGCCGCCCTGCGTCATCGTCCCGCTCGCCAAGCGCAACGTCGGCCGGCGCGAGATGACCGTGAACCCGGCCGGCAGTTCCTCGCAGATCAAGGCGCTGACCGCCCTCAAGGAATGGGTGCAGAACGCGGTCCGCGTGCCGACCCCGCCGCTCACGGACGCGCAGGTTGCCGGCGGCGTGCCCGCCGCCGACATCGCCGCGGGCCGGGCCCTCTACGCGGCCCAGCGCTGCGCCACCTGCCACAACGGCGGGATCTGGTCGCGGGCGCTGAAGAACTTCCCGTCGCCGCCGCCGACCTCCGCCATCGCCTGCGAGCGCGATCTCGGGGCGGCCGCGCCGGTCGGTTCGGCCTGTACCACGGCCAACGTGACGGGCAATCCGGTGGGCGTGCAGTTCCTGCCGGCGTTCCTGAAGGACATCGACTCCTTCAACCTCGGCGTCGCCGGCAAGGGCAACGGCATCGGCAAGAACGTCGGCGCCCCGGAAAAGGCCGCGCCGAACATCGTGGCCGGCGTGTCGCAGCCCCCGCAGGACGCGCTCGGCATCGACTACAACGGTGACGGCAAGGGTGCCGGCTACGTGCCGCCGGCGCTGCTCGGCGCCTTCGCGACGCCGCCCTACTACCACAACGGCGCCTGCGAGACGCTGGCCTGCGTCGTGTCCGACGTCGACCACCGCACCGCCAAGGGCACCATCCCCGACGTGCTGGGCGACCTCGCCGATCGCAAGAAGCTGGTCCGCTTCCTGGAATCGATCGGGACGCAGACCCAGCCGTTCTGATCGGACCAGGGACGAAAACAGCGGCCGCAGCGAGTCTCCTCGCCGCGGCCGTCGCCGTTTGCGCACCGGCGACCGCTGCGCTTGCGCCTGCCGAGGCTTGCGCTACGGTCGGCACCGACGGGCGGGTGGCCACGGGGACCGGACGGGTGACGGAACGGGACGAGACGGCGGGCGACGAGCGGGACGCCTCGCTGCACCAGACGATCCTCGCGGACATCGAGGGCCGGATCATCTCCGGGGCGTGGCCGCCGGGGCACCGGATCCCGTTCGAGGTCGACCTCGCCGCCGCCTACGGCTGCTCGCGGATGACGGTCAACAAGGTGCTGACCCAGCTCGCCAAGAGCGGCCTGATCGAGCGGCGCAAGCGCTCCGGCTCCTTCGTGCGGACGCCGACCTCGCAGGCCGCTGTGATGGAGATCCGCGACATCGCCGCCGAGGTCGCCGCGCTCGGCCTCGCCTACGGCTACCGGCTCGTCCGCCGCGGCCGGCGCAAGGCGACCGCCGCCGACCGCGCCCGACTGGAACTTCCCGCCGGCGGCACCGTGCTGCACCTCGTCTGCCTGCATTCGGCCGGACCCGAGCCGTTCTGCCTCGAGGAGCGCATCGTCAACCTCGCGGCGGTGCCGGAGGCGGAGGCGGAGGACTTCTCGGCCGAAGCGCCCGGCGTCTGGCTGCTCCGGCAGGTGCCGTGGAGCTCGGCCGAGCACGTCGTCCGCGCCGTCGAGGCCGACGGCGAGACCGCCGAGCTGCTGGCGATCCGCCCCGGCCGGGCCTGCCTCGTCGTCGAGCGGCGCACCGCGCTCGCCGGCGCCTTCGTCACCCACGTCACCCTGACCTATCCCGGCCACCGCCACGCCCTGCAGGCCCGCTTCACGCCGGCGCAGGCGCGGGCGCCGACGTGACCGGGCGGTTGACGGCAACGGCTTGGTATTGTTCCATGTCTATACATACTTGGCCACTGCCCTCGGTGGCCGTCGACCTTCCCTCGGAGCGGACATGACCGGGCTGTTCGACCTTTCCGGCCGCAAGGCGCTCGTCACCGGCGCCAGCCGGGGCATCGGCCGCGCGATCGCGCTGGCGCTGGCCGGGGCCGGCGCCGACGTCGCCGTCTCGGCGCGCCGGGCGGAGGACCTTTCCGAGACCGTGGCGGCGATCACTGCGCTCGGCCGGCGGACCACCGCGGTGGCGATGGACGTGCGCGACGTCGCCGCCTGCCGCGCCGGGGTGGACGCGGCGGCGGCGGCGCTCGGCGGGCTCGACATCCTCGTCAACAACGCCGGCACCGAGGACGTCCGGCCATCGCTCGACGTCGACGAGGAGCTCTGGGAGCGGATCGTCGACACCAACCTCAAGGGCGCGTTCTTCTGCGCCCAGGCGGCGGCGCGGATCATGGCCGGCGCCGGCGGCGGGGCGATCGTGAACCTCTGCTCGCTGACGTCCTACGTCGGCATCCCCACCGCGGTGCCCTACGGTTCGTCGAAGTCGGGCCTCCTCGGCATGACGCGCGGCCTCGCCACCGAATGGGCCGCGGCGGGCATCCGCGTCAACGCGATCGCGCCCGGCTACTTCCGGACCGCCATGACCGACCGCTTCTACGAGGACGAGGCCTGGAGCGCGGGCATGCTCGCCAAGATCCCGCAGCGCCGCTTCGGCGACCTCGACGACCTCGCCGGGGTCGCGGTGTTCCTGGCGAGCCGCGCCTCCGCCTACGTCACCGGGGAGTGCATCGCCGTCGACGGCGGCTATCTCGCCGCGATCTGAGCCCCTCCCCCGCCCTTTCCCTTCAGCCGCCGCGCGCGGGCTCGGCCCGCCGACGAGGAACACCCCATGGCCGACGTTTCCTTCCACGACCTCTCCCTCCTCGACGACGCCGCCCGCGCCCGGCTGCTGAAGCGCTCGGAGGCCGACCTGACGTCCTTCGTCGAGCGTGCCCGGCCGATCGTCGAGGCGGTGCGCAGCGAGGGCGACGCGGCGCTGGTGCGTTTCGGCCGCGAGCTCGACAAGGCCGACGTGACGGCCGCGACGCTGAAGGTGTCCGAGGCCGAGTTCGACGCCGCCTTCGAGGCGGTCGCGCCCGAGGTGGTCGAGGCGATCCGCTTCGGCATCGAGAACATCCGCGTCTTCCACGAGGAGCAGAAGCCGGAGGCGATGTGGCTGAAGGAGATCCGGCCCGGCGGCTTTGCCGGCGACCGCTTCACGCCGATCCGCTCGGTGGCGCTCTACGTGCCGCGCGGCAAGGGCGCCTTCCCGTCGGTGACGATGATGACGGCGGTGCCGGCGGTGGTGGCCGGCGTGCCCGAACTCTCGATCGTGACGCCGCCGACGCCGGACGGCTCGGTCGACGCCGCGACGCTGGTGGCGGCCCGCCTCGCCGGGGTCGGCACGGTCTACAAGTGCGGTGGCGCACAGGCCGTCGCCGCGGTCGCCTACGGCACCGAGACGGTGAAACCGGCGCTGAAGATCGTCGGCCCCGGCAGTCCGTGGGTGGTGGCGGCCAAGCGCCTGCTCGCCGGCGTGATCGATCCCGGCCTGCCGGCCGGCCCGTCCGAGGCGATCATCTTCGCCGACGGCAGCGTCCATGGCGGCCTCGCCGCGCTCGATCTCCTGGTCGAGGCCGAACACGGGCCGGATTCCTCGGCCTATCTCGTCACCCACGAGCGCCGCGTCGCCGAGGAGGCGCTCGCCGCCCTGCCCGACCACTGGGCCCGGATGACCGAACAGCGCGTCGACTTCTCGCGCGCGGTGCTGTGCGGCCCGCACGGCGGCGTCGTGCTGACGCCGTCGCTGGAGGAGAGCTACCGCTTCGTCAACGACTACGCGCCCGAGCACCTCGAGATCCTCTCGACCGACCCGTTCGCCCATCTCGGCCGCATCACCGAGGCGGCGGAGATCCTGATGGGCCCGCACACGCCGGTGACGATCGGCAATTTCGGCCTCGGCCCCAACGCCGTGCTGCCGACCAGTCGCTGGGCGCGCACCTACGGGCCGTTGTCGGTGACCGACTTCGTCAAGCGCTCTTCGATCGGCTACGTCACCGCCGGCGGCTACGAGACCTTCGCCCGGCACGCCCGCACGCTGGCGACCTACGAGGGCTTCTCCTCGCACTACAACGCCGTCTCCGAGATGCGCGCGCCCTACCTGCCGAAATGAGGAGAGCGGCGATGAAGGCCGTCAGACTGCACGCCGCCGGGGACCTCCGCGTCGAGGACCTGCCTGAGCCGGGCGCGCCGGGCCCGGGCGAGGTGTCGCTGAAGGTGCTCGCCGCCGGGATCTGCGGCTCGGACGTGCACAACTTCCGCACCGGCCAGTGGCTGACCGGGACGCCGCGCGTCGCCGGCCACGAGTTCTCGGCCGAGGTTGTGGCGGTCGGCGGCGGCGTCGCGGGCCTCGCCCCCGGCGACAGGGTGGTGGCCGACTCGCGCTTCTGGTGCGGCGATTGCGACGCCTGCCGCGCCGGCCGGCGCAACCTCTGCCGCCGGCTCGGCTTCGTCGGCGAGGTCTGCGACGGCGGCTTCGCGCCGTTCACGGTGCTGCCCGCGCGGCTGGTCGAGAAGGTGCCGGCCGGGACCGATCCGGTGGCGGCCGCGATGGCCGAGCCGCTGGCGGTGGCGCTGCACGCGATCCGCCGGCTGCCGGTGCCGGCCGGCGCGCCGGTGCTGGTGGCGGGCTGCGGGCCGATCGGCGGGCTGGTGGCGCTGCTCGTCTCGCGGCTGCACGACGGCCCGCTGCTGGTCGCCGACCGCAACGCCGCCCGGCTGGCGCTGGTGGCCGGCGAGACCGGCGCCGAGCCGATCGACCTCGCGGATGGCGCCGGGCGGGTCCGCCATGCCTTCGACGCCACCGGCAGCGTCGCGGTGGTCGAGGCGCTGGTGCGTGGGCTCGGCGGTGGCGGCGGGCTCTGCCTCGTCGGCATCTCGCACGGCGCCTTCCCGCTCGACCCCAACCTGCTGGTGGAGCGCGAGATCGCCCTCGTCGGCAGCCACGCCTTCACCGACGAACTGCCCGAGGTGGTAGCGATGCTCGAGGGCCTGTCGCCGGCACTCCGGCGCTTCGTCGACGGCGAGCACGGGCTCGACGACGCGCCGGCCGCCTATGCCCGGATCATCGCCGGTGAGGCGACCGGGCTGAAGACCATCCTGCGGCCGGTCTGACGCGGGGGCTCAGAGCCGCGCCAGCACGGCGGCGAGGGCCTTGCGGTAGCGGGCAGCGACGGCGTCGCGGCCGAGGTGACGACCGTCGGCGACAACCTTGCGGCCGCGCGCCCAGACGGTGGCGACCGCCGCCGTTCCGCCCGCGAAGATCCAACGGTCGAGCACGCGGTCGCCGACGGCGCCGACGAGTGCGGGGTGGTCGGCGTCGAGCCCGACGATGTCGGCGGTGGCGCCGACGGCGAGGCCCGCGGGGCCGCGGCCGAGCGCGGCGGCACCGCCGGCGAGCGCGCCGTCGAACAGGCGCCGGCCGGTGGAGCCGCCGGGCTCGCAGGCGACGTTGCGGGCGCGGAGCGCGAGACGCTGGGAGTATTCCAGTTGGCGGAGTTCCTCCGCCGCGCCGATCGCGACGTTGCCGTCGGTGCCGACGCCGAAGCCGCCGCCGGCGGCGAGCAGGCGCGGCAGGTCGAAGATGCCGTCGCCGAGGTTGGCCTCGGTGACCGGGCAGAGCCCGACCACGGCGCCCGACGCCGCGACCCGGGCGTATTCGTCGGCGTCCATGTGGGTGGCGTGGATCAGGCACCAGCGAGCGTCGACGTCGGCGCCGTCGAGCAGGTAGGCGACGGGGCGCGCGCCGGAGAAGGCGAGGCAGTCGTCGACCTCGGCGGTCTGCTCGGCGACGTGGACGTGCACCGGCCCGCCGGCGCCGAGGGCGGCGACGGCGCGGATCTCCTCGCGCGAGGCGGCGCGCAGACTGTGCGGGGCGACGCCGACCGTCAGGCCCTCGGCGCCGGCGGCGAGGCGGCGGGTCGCGTCGAGCAGGCGGGCGTAGCGGTCGAGGTCGCCGGCGAAGCGGCGCTGGGCGGGGGCGGTCGTCGCCGCGCCGAAGCCGGAGCGGGCGTAGAACACCGGCAGGAGGGTCAGGCCGACGCCGGTCTCGGCGGCGGCGGCGGCGACGCGGGCGGCCATCTCGGCGGGGTCGGCGTAGTCGCGGCCGTCGCGGTCGTGGTGGAGATAGTGGAACTCGCCGACGGTGGTGAAGCCGCTTTCGAGCAGTTCGACGTCCAGCATGGCGGCGATCGCCTCGACCTCGTGGGGGTCGAGCGCGAGGGCGAAGTCGTACATCACCCGGCGCCAGGTCCAGAAGCTGTCCGGCCCGGCGGCGCGGTGCTCGGCGAGCCCGGCCATGCCGCGCTGGAAGGCGTGGCTGTGCAGCGAGGCGAGGCCCGGGAGCGCGATCGGATGGCGCTCGCAGCCGTCGGGGGATGAGCCGGGGACGACGGCGGCGATCCGACGGTCGGCGAGACGGACGCGGACGTCGGCCGCCCAGCCGGTGGGGAGGAGCGCCTGGGCGAAGTGGAGGTCGGTCATGGGGGGGCGGGTGGGTGTTGGGGTGGGGGTGCGGCGGGTGGGGGCATCGTCGCGTCCGGTGTTCCTACCCTCCCCCTCGTGGGGGTGAGGCGAAGCCGAACGCGGAGGAGGCAAGTGACTCCGAAGCAGGTCGGTCGGCGCGAAGCGCCGGGGTGGGGTAGCGCGGCGTGACGGGGTGAGACCCCGGGGAACAGCGGTACGACGGCGAAGCCCGATGGAGGGGCGTCGGCGCCACCCCACCCCGCCGGCCTCCGGCCGTCGACCCTCCCCACAGGGGGGAGGGTAGAAGTTGCGCCGTCGCGTGCGGTCTTCCTACCCTCCCCCTCGTGGGGAGGGTCGGCGCGGAGCGCCGAGGTGGGGTTCGCTTCCACGGGCTCGCGCTCATGGAACAGGCGCGGCGGCTCCAAATCGCGTCTCGCGGGTGGACGCCACCCCACCCCGCCGGCCTTCGGCCGTCGACCCTCCCCACGAGGGGGAGGGTAAGACTTGGCGCCGTCGCGGGCCCTTTTCCTACCCTCCCCCTTGCGGGGAGGGTCGGCGCGAAGCGACGGGGTGGGGTTCGCCTCCACGAGCTCGACCTCGGTTGGCACGGGCGCGGCGGGGCCGATGGGCGTCTCGCGGGTGGATGCCACCCCACCCCGCCGGCCTTCGGCCGTCGACCCTCCCCGCAAGGGGGAGGGTAGAAGTTGCGCCGTCGCGGGCCGTTTTCCTGCCCTGCCCCTCGTGGGGGTGAGGCGAAGCCGAACGCCGAGGAGGCCGGCGACTTCGAGGCGGGTCGGTCGGCGCGGAGCGCCGGGGTGGGGTGGCGCGGCGGGGGATGGGGTGAACACGCCCCTCTCCCCCGTCAGTTCCCCAGGATGCCGGGCAGGCGGAGGCCTTGGTCGCGGGCGCAGTCGAGGGCGATGTCGTAGCCGGCGTCGGCGTGGCGCATGACGCCGGTGGCGGGGTCGTTCCAGAGCACGCGGGCGATGCGGCGGGCGGCGTCGTCGGTGCCGTCGCAGCAGATCACCATGCCGGAGTGCTGCGAGAAGCCCATGCCGACGCCGCCACCGTGGTGCAGCGACACCCAGGTGGCGCCCGACGCGCAGTTGAGGAGGGCGTTGAGGAGCGGCCAGTCGGAGACGGCGTCGGAGCCGTCGCGCATCGCCTCGGTCTCGCGGTTGGGCGAGGCGACCGAACCCGAGTCGAGATGGTCGCGGCCGATCACGATCGGGGCCTTCAGCTCGCCCGTCCGCACCATCTCGTTGAAGGCGAGGCCGAGGCGGTGGCGGTCGCCGAGGCCGACCCAGCAGATGCGCGCGGGGAGCCCCTGGAAGGCGATGCGCTCGCGCGCCATGTCGAGCCAGCGGTGGAGATGGGTGTTGTCGGGCAGCAGCTCCTTCACCTTGGCATCGGTGCGGAGGATGTCCTCCGGGTCGCCCGAGAGCGCGGCCCAGCGGAACGGGCCGACGCCGCGGCAGAACAGCGGGCGGATGTAGGCCGGCACGAAGCCGGGAAAGGCGAAGGCGTTCTCGAGGCCCTCGTCCTTGGCGACCTGGCGGATGTTGTTGCCGTAGTCGAGCGTCGGAACGCCGGCGTTCCAGAAGGCGAGCATCGCCTCGACGTGCTCGCGCATCGAGGCGCGGGCGGCGCGCTCGACCGCCTTGGGGTCGCTTTCGCGCCTCGCCTTCCACTCGGCCATGGTCCAGCCCTTCGGCAGGTAGCCGTTGACCGGGTCGTGGGCGGAGGTTTGGTCGGTGACGATGTCGGGGCGGACGCCGCGGCGGACCAGTTCCGGCAGCACCTCGGCGGCGTTGCCGAGGAGGCCGACCGACTTGGCCTCGCCGGCGGCGGTCCAGCGCGCGATCATCGCGAGCGCCTCGTCGATGGTCTCCGCCTTCTCGTCGAGGTAGCGGGTGCGGAGGCGGAAGTCGATCGAGTCCGGGTTGCACTCGACCGCGAGGCAAGAGGCCCCGGCCATCACCGCCGCCAGCGGCTGCGCGCCGCCCATGCCGCCGAGGCCGGCGGTCAGGATCCAGCGGCCCGCGAGGTCGCCGCCGTAGTGGACGCGGCCGGCCTCGACGAAGGTCTCGTAGGTGCCCTGAACGATGCCCTGGGTGCCGATGTAGATCCACGAGCCGGCCGTCATCTGGCCGTACATGGCGAGGCCCTTGCGGTCGAGCTCGTTGAAATGGTCCCAGGTCGCCCAGTGCGGCACGAGGTTGGAGTTGGCGATCAGCACCCGCGGGGCGTCGGCGTGGGTGCGGAAGACGCCGACCGGCTTGCCGGACTGGACCAGCAACGTCTCGTCGTCGCCGAGGGTCTTCAGCGTGGCGACGATGCGGTCGAAATCGTCCCAGGTGCGGGCGGCGCGGCCGATGCCGCCGTAGACCACCAGCTCGTGCGGGTTCTCGGCGACGCCCGGGTCGAGGTTGTTCATCAGCATCCGGAGCGGGGCTTCCGTCATCCAGGACCGGGCGTTGAGCGCGGTGCCGCGCGGCGCGCGGACCTCGCGGGCGTTGTGGCGGCGGGGGTCGGTCATCGGGCGGCTCCGGCGGCGAGGCGGTGGGCGGTGGTCTCGAGGGCGGTGAGGACGGCGGCAAGGTGGACGCGCAGGCGCCCCGCCCTCGCCGCGTCGTAGGCGAAGGGCGGCGCCTCGGCGGCGAGGTGGGTGCGCTGGGCGAGCTCCATCTGGATCGCGTGGACGCCGGCCTCGGGGCGGCCGTACCAGCGCGTGGTCCAGCCGCCGCGGAAGCGGCCGTCGAGGACGTGGGCGTAGCAGTCGGCGGCGGCGACCTTCGCCATCACCGCGGAGACCAGGGCCGGATCGGCGGTGCGGCCGCCGTCGGTGCCGACGTTGAAGTCGGGCAGCAGGCCGTCGAACAGGAACGGGATGGTCGAGCGGATCGAGTGGCAGTCGTAGAGGACGCAGACGCCGTGGCGGGCGCGCACGCGCTCGATCTCGGCGGCGAGCGCGGCGTGGTAGGGCGCGTGGAAGCCGGCGCGGCGGCGCTCGATCTCGGCGGCGTCGGGCTCGGCGCCGGGGCGCCAGATCGGCCGGCCGTCGAAGTCGGTGGTCGGCACCAGGGCGGTGGTGTTGCGGCCGGGGTAGAGACTGGAACCGGCGGGATCGCGGTTGGCGTCGATCACGTAGCGGTGGAAGGTGGCGCGCACGGTGGTCGCGCCCGGCAAGAGGCCGGCGTAGAGCCTGTCGACGTGCCAGTCGGTGTCGGCGAGCACGCGGCCGGTGTCGTTCAGCCGGTCGCGGACGTCGTCCGGCAGGTCGGTGCCGGTGTGCGGGAAGGCGAGGACGACGGGTCCCTCGCCGCGTTCGACGACGACGGTCATCGGCCGGCTCCGAGGTCGGGCAGGATGCCGGCCGGCACGGCGGCGGCGAGCGTGCCGTCGGCGACGAGCGCGGTGCAGGCGGCGATGTCGGCGGCGAGGTGACGGTCCTCGTCGAGCGTCGGCACGACGGCGCGGACGGCGGCGTGGGCGGCGGAAAGCGCCGGGCTGGTGGCGAGCGGCGCGCGGAAGTCGAGGCCCTGCGCGGCGGTCAGCGCCTCGATGCCGAGGATGCCGAAGAGGTTGTCGGTCATGGCGAGGAGGCGGCGGGCGCCGTGGCAGGCCATGGAGACGTGGTCCTCTTGGTTGGCCGAGGTCGGCGTCGAGTCGACCGAGGCCGGATGCGACATCTGCTTGTTCTCGCTCATCAGCGCCGCCGAGGTGACCTCGGCGATCATCAGGCCGGAGTTGAGGCCGGGCTTGGCGGCGAGGAAGGCCGGCAGGCCGAAGTTGAGCGCGGGGTCGACCAGCGTGGCGATCCGGCGCTGGGCGATGGCGCCGAGTTCGGCGACGGCGATGGCGACCTGGTCGGCGGCGAAGGCGACCGGCTCGGCGTGGAAGTTGCCGCCCGAGACGACGCTGCCGTCGGAGAGCACCAGCGGGTTGTCGGTGGCGGCGTTGGCCTCGCGCTCCAGTGTGGTCGCGGCGTAGCCGATCAGGTCCAGGCAGGCGCCGTCGACCTGCGGCTGGCAGCGCAGGCAATAGGGATCCTGGACGCGGCTGTCGCCGTCGAGGTGGCTGTCGCGGATCTCCGAGCCCTCGAGCAGCAGCCGGAGCGCCCTCCCCGCCGCGATCTGGCCGGGATGGCCGCGCAGCGCGTGGATCTCGTCGCGGAACGGCGCGGACGAACCCATCGCCGCGTCGGTCGACATGGCGCCGGTGACGAGCGCGGTGACCGCGGCGCGGTGGGCGCGGAACAGGCCGGCGAGCGCGAGGGCGGTCGAGACCTGGGTGCCGTTGATAAGGGCGAGGCCCTCCTTGGCCGCGAGTTCGACCGGGGCGAGCCCGGCGGCGGCGAGGCCGTCGCGGGCCGGCTTCGTCGCGCCGCCGACCGTCACCTCGCCCTCGCCGATCATGGCGGCGGCCATGTGGGCGAGCGGGGCGAGGTCGCCGGAGGCGCCGACCGAGCCCTTCTCGGGGATCACCGGCAGCACGCCGTTCGCGAGCATGCCCTCGATCAGCACGACGATCTCCGGCCGGACGCCGGAGGCGCCGCGGCCGAGCGAAATCAGCTTCAGGGCGAGGATCACCCGCACCACCGCCTCGGGGAGCGGCGCGCCGACGCCGCAGCAATGGCTGAGGATCAGGTTGCGCTGCAGGCGGGCGACGTCGCCGACCGCGATGCGGATGCTGGCGAGTTTCCCGAAGCCGGTGTTGATGCCGTAGACCGGCTCTTCGCCGCCGGCGATCTCGGCGATGCGCGCGGCGGCGCGGGCGATCGCGGGGCGGCAGCCGTCGGCGAGGCGGACCGGCGCGTCGGTCCGGTAGATCCGGGCGAGCGTGGCGAGGTCGACGGCGCCGGGGTCGAGGACGAGCGTCATGGCGTGGCCCTTGCTGCGGGCCGGTCGGCGCGGCCGCCGAAGACCCGGGAATGGAGGAGATCGGCGCCGAGGTGGTAGACCAGCTCGGCCGGGCGGGTGGCGTTCCAGATCGCGAGGTCGGCGCGCTTGCCGGGCTCCAGCGCGCCGATCTCGGCGGAGAGTCCGAGGGCGCGCGCGGCGGCGGTCGTGACGCCGTCGAGGCATTCGGCGACGGTGAGGCCGAACAGCGTCGCGGCCATGTTCATGGCGAACAGCAGAGAAGTCAGCGGTGAGGTGCCGGGGTTGCAGTCGGTCGCCACCGCCATCGGCACGCCGTGACGGCGGAACGCCTCGACCGGCGGGCGGCGGGTCTCGCGCAGGAGGTAGTAGGCGCCGGGCAGCAGCACGGCGACGGTGCCGGCCTTCGCCATCGCCGCGGCGCCGGCCTCGCCGGTGTATTCGAGATGATCGGCCGAGAGGGCGCCGTAGGCGGCGGCGAGCGCGGCGCCGCCGCCGTCGGAGAGCTGGTCGGCGTGGAGCTTGACCGGCAGGCCGAGGCGACGGGCGGCGTCGAACACGGCGCGGACCTCGGCCTCGTCGAAGGCGACGGTCTCCAGGAAGGCGTCGACGGCGTCGGCGAGGCCGGCGGCGGCGACCGCCGGCAGCATCCGCTCGACGACGTCGCGGACGTAGGCGGCGCGGTCGTCCCGGCGCTCGGCCGGCACGGCGTGGGCACCGAGGAAGCTGGTCACGACCCGGACCGGGCGCTCGCGGCCGAGGCGGCGGGCGGCGGCGAGCATGCGCAGTTCGGCGTCGAGGTCGAGACCGTAGCCGGACTTCATCTCGACGGTGGTGACGCCGTCGGCGGCCAGCCGATCGAGCCGGGGCAGCGCGGCGGCGACCAGGGCGTCCTCGTCGGCGGCGCGGACGGCGCGCACGCTCGCCATGATGCCGCCGCCGGCCGCGGCGATCTCCGCATAGCTCGCGCCGGCGAGGCGACGCTCGAACTCGTCGGCGCGGTCGCCGGCGTGGACGAGGTGGGTGTGGCAGTCGATCAGGCCCGGCGTGACGAGGCGGCCGCCGCAGTCGACCACCTCGGCGCGGGCGAGCAGCGTCGCCGGGAGGTCGGCGGTGTCGCCGAGCGCGACGATGCGGCCGGCTTCGGCCACCAAGGCGCCGCGCCCCGGTGCGGGCGCGGCGACGCCGGCGGGGGCGAGCAGCGTCGCGTTGGTCCAGATCGTCGGGCGCGAAGGCGTGTCGATGTCGGTCACGGGTCCGTCCTCCCGCCAATATGTATATACATTATCGAGCTCCCTGGCAAGGGCGGCACGGAACCTGCTCGGGTCGCGGTGCCGGTCGCCCGTCCCGGGTGGCCCGCCAGCGCAGCGCGCAGGGAGACAGGAATGAAGATCAGCGCCCGCAACGTCCTGAAGGGCACCATCGTCGAGGTGGTGAAGGGGGCGACGACGGCCCATGTCCGGCTCGACGTCGGCGGCTCCGTCGTCACCGCCGCGATCACCAACGAGGCGGTGGACGAGCTGAAGCTCGCCGTCGGCGGCGCCGCCTACGCGGTGGTGAAATCGTCCGACGTGATGATCGCGGTGGACTGAGGCCGGTCCCGCCGCGTCGGGATCGCGACGTCGGGAATCCGACATCCTGTCGGCTTCCCGACACGGCGTCCCGGACCGGCGGCCGCGGCGCTCCGGCATTCGGCACGCGGCATGGCGCTTGCTCGGCGTCCGGCCGAGGAGCCCCGCGGACGCGACCTGGAGCGACGAGCATGATCGGATGGAGCGACGAGGACGGCGGGGCACCGGTCGCCCTGATCCTCGGGACCAACGAGATCGCCTCGGCGGTGGCGGTGCACCTGTGGCGCGCCGGCTTCGCCTCGGTGCTGTCGCACGACCCGCACCCGCCGGTGATCCGGCGCGCCATGGCCTTCCACGACGTGCTCTACGGCGAGACCGTTGCGATCGAGGGCGTCGGCGCCGAGCCGATCGAGGAAGGCGGCCACATTGGCTTCTTCGGGCGGCGCGATCCGCGGATCGGCGTCACCCGGCTCGGCTTCTCCGACCTCTACCCGCACACCCGCTTCGCCCTGCTCGCCGACGCCCGGATGAACAAGCACGCGGTGAAGCCGGACCTCCGGCTGCTGACGCCGCTGGCGATCGGCCTCGGGCCGGGCTTTACCGTCGGCGGCAATTGCGACGTCGCGATCGAGACGCGCCCGGCGCGCAACGGCACCGTGGTCGGCGCCGGCGCGACCGACGGCGCCGACGGCCGTTCGGCGCGGCTCGGCGAGGCCGGCGGCGAGCGCTTCGCCCGCGCCGACCGGCCGGGACGCTGGCGCACGGCGCTCGAGATCGGCACCCGGCTCTACCGCGGCGTCACCGTCGGCCTCCTCGACGGCGTGCCGGTGACGGCACCGATCGACGGGGTGCTGCGCGGCGTGGTGCGCGACGGCACCGAGGTGGCCGAGGGCGTCAAGCTGCTGGAGATCGACCCGCGCGGCCGCGGCCTGGCGTCGTGGACCGGCATCGACGAGCGCGGCGCCGCCATCGCCGACGCGGTGGTGCGGGCGGCGCGGGCGCACCGCCCCGTCGCCGCGCCGGTCCTCTGAGGCCCCGCCGTTGAACCGCATCACCATCGCAGAGGTCGAGCGCCTCCTCGCCGAGGACGTGCCCGCCGGCGACCTCACCACCGACGCCCTCGCCATCGGCGCCATGCCCGGCCGCCTCACCTTCGCCGCGCGCGGCCCGACGACGGTCGCGGGGATCGAGGTGGCCGGCCAGATCCTCGGCCACGTCGGCGCCACGGTGGCGCTGGCGGTGGCGAGCGGCACCACCGTCCCCGCAGGCACGCCGCTGCTGGTCGCGGACGGACAGGCCGGCGCCCTGCACCGCGGCTGGAAGGTGGCGCAGACCCTGGTCGAGGTGCTCTCGGGCATCGCCGGCGCGGCGCGCAGCCTCGTGGACGCCGCGGCCGCCGTCGATCCGGCCGTGCGCGTCGCCTGCACGCGCAAGACCGTGCCGGGCACGAGACGGCTGTCGCAGATCGCCGTGGTCGCGGGCGGCGCGGTGCTGCACCGGCACGGCCTGTCCGAGACGGTGCTGCTGTTCGCCGAACACCGCGCCTTCCTGGCCGGTGAGGACCTCGCGGCGCTCGCCGCGCGCCTGCGCCACGGCGCACCGGAGAAGCGGCTGGTCGTCGAGGTCGGCGAACCCGGCGAGGCGCGCCGGGCGATCGCGGCGGGCTTCGACGTGATCCAGCTCGAGAAGTTCAAACCGGACGAGGTCGCGGCGGTCGCGGCGGCACGACCCGCCCACGTGCTCCTCGCCGCCGCCGGCGGTATCGATCCGAGCAACGCCGCCGCCTACGTCCGCGCGGGCGCGGGCCTGCTGGTCACGTCGTGGCCCTACACGGCGCGGCCGGCGGAGGTCGCCGTGACCATCGTCCCGGCGGACCGTGCCGAAACCGTGCCGCAAACCGCACCTCCATCCGTTTCGATACTTACGTAGTCCGACGAAGACTTGGGCCTCGCGAAGACGGACTCCAGGAATTGCATCATGGAACGGCACTTCTCACGCCGACGACTTGAGCAGACTGCATTTCATTTGATGCTGACAGCCGTTGCCGGAGCGCAGCATGCTTGGCGTGCGGCTCTCCGGCCGCCCAACCTCCCCGATCCGTTCCCGCCGGAGTACGCTCGATGACGTCGACCTCCGTGATGTCCGCGTCCCGCCCCGCCTCCGCAGCCGGCCGCCCGGCGAGTGCCGGTGCCTATCGCGAGATCGCCCTGTCGGGCATCTACGAGATCTCCAAGATCCTGACCTCGGCACGCTCGCTCGAGAGCTGCCTCGCCAACATCGTCGCGATCCTGTCGTCCTTCATGCAGATGCGGCGCGGCATGATCCTGATGCTGGACGACAGCGGCACGCCGGAACTCGCCGCCGCCACCGGCCCCTCGGCGGCCAAGCCGATGAAGAACGGCAGCCTCGTGCCGCAGAAGGCGATCGACCAGATCGTCGCGACCCAGGTGCCGCTGGTGATCGAGAACGTCGCCCAACACCCGATGTTCAAGGGCTCGGTCTACCTGATGGTGGCGCCGACCAAGTCGACGATGAGCTTCATCGGCGTGCCGATCAAGGCGGACGGCCGCGTCATCGGAACGCTGTCGATCGACCGCGAATGGGACGGCCGCCTGGAGTTCCGCCTCGAGGACGACGTCCGCTTCCTGACCATGATCGCCAACCTGATCGGCCAGACCGTGCGGCTGCACCGGCGCATCGCCGAGGACCGCGACCGCCTGATCGAGGACAAGCAGCGCCTCGAGAAGGCGCTGTCGAACGTGATGGAGGAAGGCGGTGCGAGTGCCGCGACCACCGGCCGGCCGGCGCCGGCGCCGAAGACGGGCATCGTCGGCGACAGCCCGTCGCTCCGGGCGGTGCTGCGCATGGTCGACCAGGTGGCGCCGTCCAACGTCACCGTGCTGCTGCGTGGGGAGACCGGCACCGGCAAGGAAATGTTCGCCAAGGCGATCCACGCCAAGTCGCCGCGGCGGAACGGCCCGTTCGTCAAGGTGAACTGCGCGGCGCTGCCGGAGAGCGTGATCGAGAGCGAGCTGTTCGGCCACGAGAAGGGCGCCTTCACCGGCGCCGTCGGCAGCCGGCGCGGCCGCTTCGAGCTCGCCCACGGCGGCACGCTGTTCCTCGACGAGATCGGCGAGATTTCCGCGGCCTTCCAGGCCAAGCTGCTGCGCGTGCTGCAGGAGGGCGAGTTCGAGCGTGTCGGCGGCACCCAGACCCTGAAGGCGGATTTCCGCCTGATCTGCGCCACCAACAAGAACCTCGAGAAGGCGGTCGAGCAGGGCGCCTTCCGCGCCGACCTCTACTACCGCATCAACGTGGTGACGCTGATGCTGCCGGCGCTGCGCGAACGGCCGGGCGACATCCCGCGCCTCGCCGCCAGCTTCCTGACGAGCTTCGGCGCGGAGAACCGCCGCTCCGTCCGCTTCCGCGACGAGGCGCTCGACGTGCTGGCGCGCTGCTACTTCCCCGGCAACGTCCGCGAGCTCGAGAACTGCGTCCGCCGCACCGCGGCGATGACCACCGGCCCCGAGATCGGCAAGGACGACCTCGCCTGCAGCCAGGGCAACTGCCTGTCGGCGACGCTGTGGAAGGGCAAGGGCGCGCGGGTGCCGGCGGGGCAGTCGCAGGCGGCGTTCGAGCCGGTCGGCGGGGTGTTCCTGCCGATCGCCGGCGTCGCCGCACCGGCCTCCGACCTGCCGAAGGACTGCGTCGGCGCCGACGAGTGTCCGGCCGTCCGGCCCGGCAAGTCGGAACGCGAGATGCTGATCGACGCCATGGAGCGCACCGGCTGGGTCCAAGCCAAGGCGGCGCGCCTCCTCAATCTGACGCCGCGCCAGATCGGCTACGCGCTGCGCAAGCAGGGCATCGAGCTGAAGAAGCTCTGAGCCGGCGCGGGACGCGCGCTCCCGACGATCGCAACACATGGATGGGCCGGGCCGTCGCGCCCGGCCCTTCCGCGTTCGCGAGAGCCGATGCGACGGTGCGGCGAGGCCCGACAATCCGCTGTCGGGCTTGCGACAGGCTGTCGGACGAGAGCCGTGCGCGACCGCACAAGTCATTGTAAAACATGATCTTCCGCCCTGGCACGCGGCTTGCGGGACATTGCCCGACGGCCAACGCATGAGGAGACGGATCATGCTCTCGCTCGACGCCATCGCCCCGGTCATCGATCTCGACGCGATGCGGGCAAAGCTCTCCGAAGGGGGGTGCAAGTCCTCCGCCTGCGGTTCCTCCGCCAAGCCCGACGACATGGACCCGGCGGTGTGGGAGCGCATCAAGGACCATCCCTGCTACTCGGAAGAGGCCCACCACTATTTCGCGCGGATGCACGTGGCGGTCGCCCCCGCCTGCAACATCCAGTGCAACTACTGCAACCGCAAATACGACTGCGCCAACGAGAGCCGCCCCGGCGTCGTCTCGGAGAAGTTGACGCCCGACCAGGCGCTGCGCAAGGTGATCGCGGTCGCCAACGAGGTGCCGCAGCTCTCCGTGCTCGGCATCGCCGGCCCCGGCGACGCCTGCTACGACTGGAAGCGCACGAAGGCCACCTTCGAGGCGGTGTCCGCCGAGATCCCCGACGTCAAGCTGTGCATCTCCACCAACGGGCTCGCCCTGCCCGACCACGTGGACGAGCTGGCGGCGATGAACGTCGACCACGTCACGATCACCATCAACATGGTCGACCCGGAGATCGGGGCGAAGATCTATCCTTGGATCTTCTACCAGCACCGGCGCTGGACCGGCGTCGAGGCCTCGCGGATCCTGCACGAGCGCCAGATGCAGGGCCTCGAGATGCTGACGGCGCGCGGCATCCTCACCAAGATCAACTCGGTGATGATCCCCGGCGTCAATGACGACCACCTCGTCGAGGTCAACCGCTGGGTCAAGGAACGCGGCGCGTTCCTGCACAACGTCATGCCGCTGATCTCGGAGGCCGAGCACGGCACCCACTTCGGCCTGACCGGCCAGCGCGGGCCGACGGCGATGGAGCTGAAGGCGCTGCAGGACCGACTCGACGGCGGCGCCAAGCTGATGCGGCACTGCCGGCAGTGCCGCGCCGACGCGGTCGGCCTGCTCGGCGAGGACCGCGGCCAGGAGTTCACGCTCGACCAGCTGCCGGAGGTGGTCTCCTACGATCCGGCCAAGCGCGAGGCCTATCGCGAGGTGGTGGCGCGCGAGCGCGGCGACCACGTCGCGGCCAAGTCGGTGGCCGACGCCGCGGTGCGCGCGGCGGTGACGGGCGGCTCGATGCTGGTGGCGGTGGCGACCAAGGGCGGCGGCCGCGTCAACGAGCACTTCGGCCACGCCCGCGAGTTCCAGGTCTACGAGGCGAGCCCGAAGGGCATCGTGTTCGTCGGCCACCGCAAGGTCGATCAGTACTGCATGGGCGGCTTCGGCGAGGACGCCACGCTCACCGGCGTGATCGCCGCCCTCGAGGGCGTCGACGTGGTGCTGTGCGCCAAGATCGGCGACTGCCCGAAGGACGACCTCGCCGCCGCCGGCATCCGGGCCAGCGACGACCACGCCCACGACTACATCGAGACCGCCATCCTCGCCCTCGTCGCCGAGACCTTCGGCGCGGCGCTGGAGCCGATGACGGCCTGAGCTCCCCCTCCCGACCTTCCCCCAGCCGAAAGGAAAACGACCCATGGCCTTCCAGATCGTCTCGTCCCAGTGCACCGCCTGCGGCGCCTGCGAATTCGAGTGCCCGTCGGGCGCCATCAAGTTCAAGGGCGAGACCTACATCATCGACGCCAAGAAGTGCACCGAGTGCGAGGGCGCCTTCGACACCCAGCAGTGCGCCCAGGTCTGCCCGGTCCCGAAGACCTGCATCCCGCTGAAGCACTGAGGCTCGCCGTGGCGGAAGCGGCCGAACCCGCGGACGAGACGGTCGACTGGACCGGCCGTCCCTTCAGCTGCACCGACTGCCCGCACGAGGAGATGCGGGCGAGCGGGCGCTGCGTGCTCGGGCGCGTCTGCGTCCGCGACCGCCGCGCCCGCCGGATCGACCGCTTCTTCACCGGCAACCCCGACCTCGCCGGCGCCTATCTCGACGCGCCCTATTTCGAGGTCCGCACGCTGGCGGCCAAGCACGCCAGCGTCTTCCTGCTGCCGCGGCTGATGGCCGACCCGGACCCGGAGGTCCGCGCCATGGCGGCGATGCGGCTGCCGCTCGCCCGCGTCGCGCAGATGGCCGGCGATCCCGACCGCAAGGTCCGGATCGCCTGCGCCATGCGGCTGACCGGCGCGCCGCTGCTCGCCCTCTTCGCCGATCCCGACTACTACGTCCGCCTCACCGTGGTCCGCCGCCTCGAGCCGGACCTGCTGCCGATCGCCACCGGCGATCCGGAGAGCGAGGTGCGCCGCACCGTCGCCCGGCGCATCCCGCTCGACCGCCTCGCCCCGCTCGGCTTCGATCCCGACCCGCTGGTGCGCCGCGAGGTCGCCGAGCGGCTGCCGCCGGAGAGCCTCGGCTATCTCGCCGCCGATCCCGACATCCGCATCCGCCACACCGTCGCCGAGCGCGGCGACAGGGCGGTGGTCGCCCGGCTCGTCGCCGACCCGGAGGAGGCGGTCCGCCTCGCCGCGGCCGAGAGGCTGCAAGTCCTGGAGGGAAACTGACATGGGTCTCGGACGCGAACAGGAGGTCGAGATCTTCCGCCCACCGGTCTACCTGCCGGGCACCAAGGTCGTCTGCCTCAAGCACATCCGCAACGACGGCACCTACCGCGGCCGCGAGATCGGCGAGGTGCTGGTCCGCAAGGGCGACGTCGGCTACGTGCGCGACATCGGCACCTTCCTCCAGCAGTTCTACATCTACGCCGTCGAGTGGATCGAGCCCGGCACGATCGTCGGCATGCGCGGCAAGGAGCTGAAGCCCTTCGCCGAACCCGCCTCCACCGGAGTTGCCCCATGAAAGTGATGATCCGAGCGACCGCGAAGGGCCTGTCGGCCTACGTGCCGAAGAAGGACCTCGAGGAACCGGTGGTCTACGCCGAGCGCGACCCGGTGTGGGGCGGCGAGATCCGCCTCAAGAACGGCTGGACGCTGGTGCTGCCGGAGATGCCGGCCGAAACGCGGCTGCCGGTGACCGTCGACGCCCGCCGCGTGGGAGGTGGCGATGAGTGAGTTGCACACCGCCCTCCCCGCCGGCGCCGCCGCACCGACGATCCCCGCTCCGGACGCCGACCGCGACGCCATCGTCGCCACCGCGATCGGCCGTCTGATCACCGGCCGCGCGATCCCCTTCCTCGGGCCGGGCGCGCTCGCCGGCGCGGCCGAGGCCGTCGGCGTGCCGGCCTCGCCCGAGGCGGTCGCCGCCGCGCTCAACCGCTTCACCATGGCGCCGGGCCGCATCCGCACCAACATGTGGTCGGTCGCGCAGTACATCGAACAGCGCCGGCACCGCCGCACGCTCGTCGCCAACATGGCCGACATCTTCGCCAATCCGGTGCCGGCCGGCGCGCTGCACCGGGCGCTGGCGGCACTCGACCGGCTGCCGATGATCGTCGACACCTGGTACGACGGCGCGATGCGCGAGGCGCTCGCCGTCCGCGGCGACTGGGTCGAGATCCAGGGCGTGACGCGCGCGCTCGAGACCGGCGACATCTGGTGGCGCGCCTACGCCCCCGGCGGCGGCGAGGTGACCGCCGCGGACGCCGGAGCGGCGCCGCTGGTGCTCTACAAGCCGCACGGCGCGGTGGTGCCGGCGCGCAACTTCCTGGTCGCCGACAGCGACTATGTCGAGGTCCTCACCGAGATCGACATCCAGTCGCCGATCCCCGACACGGTGGTCGAGCGCCGGGCCGGCCGCAGCTTCGTCTTTCTCGGCTGCCGGTTCGACGACCAGATGCTGCGCACCTACGCCCGCCAGATCGCCAAGCGCTCGGCGGGCCCGCACGTGGCGCTGATCGACGATCCGGACGCGCTGACGCGCAACGAGCGCCGGTTCCTCGCCGACCAGATGATCGTGCCGGTGGCGATGGACCTCGGCACCTTCACGGGGCGGCTCGAGGAGGCCACCGCGGCGCTCGCCTGACCACGAGGGGCGGACGGGACTTTCGGAGGGCGCGGACCGCGGCGGCGGTCCGCGCCCTTCGCCGTTCCGGGCAGGGCGAAGGGGGGCGGACAGCGGCTGTCGAGGCTTTGTCGGGGCTGCGACATCGACGTCGGGAGCGCACCGGCGCGGACCTCGGCGACGACGCTGAAAATGCTTTTATTTCAATGCACTGCCACGCCGGTCCGGCTTGGCACGGCAGTTGCGAAAACCATGGCGGCGGCGATCGGACCGGATGTCCGGCCGCGCGGATCCAATCCCAACCCGAGGATGAACTCCATGGCCAAACTTCGGCAGATCGCCTTCTACGGCAAGGGCGGCATCGGCAAGTCCACCACCTCCCAGAACACGCTCGCGGCCCTGGTCGAGCTCGAGCAGAAGATCCTGATCGTCGGCTGCGACCCCAAGGCCGACTCCACCCGCCTGATCCTGAACGCCAAGGCGCAGGACACCGTGCTCCACCTCGCCGCCCAGCAGGGTTCGGTCGAGGACCTCGAGCTCGACGACGTGCTGAAGGTCGGCTACCGCGGCATCAAGTGCGTGGAGTCCGGCGGTCCGGAACCGGGCGTCGGCTGCGCCGGCCGCGGCGTCATCACCGCCATCAACTTCCTCGAGGAGAACGGCGCCTACGACGACGTCGACTACGTCTCCTACGACGTGCTCGGCGACGTGGTCTGCGGCGGCTTCGCGATGCCGATCCGCGAGAACAAGGCGCAGGAGATCTACATCGTCATGTCCGGCGAGATGATGGCGCTCTACGCCGCCAACAACATCGCCAAGGGCATCCTGAAGTACGCCCACTCCGGCGGCGTGCGCCTCGGCGGCCTGATCTGCAACGAGCGCCAGACCGACCGCGAGCTCGACCTCGCCGAGGCCCTGGCGGCGCGGATCAACACCAAGCTGATCCACTTCGTGCCGCGCGACAACATCGTGCAGCACGCCGAGCTGCGCAAGCAGACCGTCCTGCAGTACGCCCCCGACAGCCAGCAGGCGCAGGAATACCGCCAGCTCGCCAACAAGATCCACGTCAACTCCGGCCAGGGTACCGTCCCGACCCCCATCACCATGGAGGAGCTCGAGGACATGCTGCTCGCCTTCGGCATCATGAAGACCGACGAGCAGATGCTGGCCGATCTCCAGGCCAAGGAAGCCGCCCGCGCCGCCGCGGCGCACTGATCCGGCGCCCCGGCGCCGTCGGTCCTCTCCGGGCCTTGCCCCCGGAGCGGACCGGAGCCGGCGCCGCCCCGCCCCATCTTCCGCAAGGGAACATCCCATGAGCCTCGACTACGAGAACGACGGCGAAGCGATGGAACGGATCATCGAGGAGGTCCTCGACGCCTATCCGGAGAAATTCGCCAAGCGGCGCAAGAAGCACCTCTCGGTCGCCACGCCGGCCGGCGAGGCCGAGGAGCACGGCGAGGTCAAGCCCCTCACCGAATGCGACGTCAAGAGCAACATCAAGTCCGTGCCGGGCGTGATGACCATCCGCGGCTGCGCCTACGCCGGTTCCAAGGGCGTGGTGTGGGGTCCGATCAAGGACATGGTCCACATCTCCCACGGCCCGGTCGGCTGCGGCCAGTATTCGTGGTCGCAGCGGCGCAACTACTACATCGGCAAGACCGGCATCGACAGCTTCGTGACGATGCAGTTCACCTCCGACTTCCAGGAGCGCGACATCGTCTTCGGCGGCGACAAGAAACTGGAGAAGGTGATCGACGAGATCGACGCGCTGTTCCCGCTGGCGAACGGCACCACGATCCAGTCGGAATGCCCGATCGGCCTGATCGGCGACGACATCGAGGCCGTCTCGAAGAAGAAGGCCAAGGAGCACGGCAAGACCATCGTGCCGGTGCGCTGCGAGGGCTTCCGCGGCGTGTCGCAGTCGCTCGGTCACCACATCGCCAACGACGCGGTGCGCGACTGGGTGTTCGAGAACAAGGGCGGCGTCGAGCAGAACCCCGACACCGGCTTCGTCCCCGGCCCCTACGACGTCAACGTCATCGGCGACTACAACATCGGCGGCGACGCCTGGGCCTCGCGCATCCTGCTCGAGGAGATCGGGCTGCGCGTCGTCGGCAACTGGTCGGGCGACGCCACGCTCGCCGAGATCGAGCGGGCGCCGAAGGCCAAGCTCAACCTCATCCACTGCTACCGGTCGATGAACTACATCTGCCGCTACATGGAAGAGAAGTACGGCATCTCCTGGATGGAGTACAATTTCTTCGGCCCGAGCCAGATCGAGGCGTCGTTGCGCGCGATCGCCAAGCACTTTGGCCCGGAGATCGAGGAGAAGGCCGAAGCGGTGATCGCCAAGTACCGGCCGCTGGTCGACGCGGTGATCGCGAAGTACCGGCCGCGCCTCGAGGGCAAGACGGTGATGCTCTACGTCGGCGGCCTGCGCCCGCGTCACGTCATCACCGCCTACGAGGACCTCGGCATGGAGATCGTCGGCACGGGCTACGAGTTCGGCCACAACGACGACTACCAGCGCACCGGTCACTACGTGAAGAAGGGCACGCTGATCTACGACGACGTCACCGGCTACGAGCTCGAGAAGTTCATCGAGAAGGTCCGGCCCGACCTGGTCGGTTCCGGCATCAAGGAGAAGTACCCGGTGCAGAAGATGGGCATCCCGTTCCGTCAGATGCACAGCTGGGACTATTCCGGCCCCTACCACGGCTACGACGGTTTCGCGATCTTCGCCCGCGACATGGACCTCGCCATCAACAACCCCGTCTGGGGCCTGATGAAGGCGCCGTGGAAGAAGGACGCCGAACCCGCGCCGACGCTCGTCGCCGCGGAGTGATACCTGGCCGGGTCGCCCGAGACCCGGCCACCAACTTCCCCCTCTGGACACGACCCGCCCCGCGCCGGCCCGCCGGCCGCGACCGCCCCTCCTTTGCCCGAGCCGCCGTATGGCGCGGCCGCACCCGAAGGATCAGACCCATGCCGCAGTCCGCCGAAAAGGTGCTCGACCACGCACCGCTGTTCCGCGAGCCCGAATACAAGGACATGCTCGCCGCCAAGAAGGCCAATTTCGAGTGCGGCGTCTCCGACGCGCGCGTCACCGAGATCGCCGACTGGACGAAGTCCTGGGACTACCGGGAGAAGAACTTCGCCCGCGAGGCGCTGACCGTGAACCCGGCCAAGGCCTGCCAGCCGCTCGGCGCGGTGTTCGCCGCCGCCGGCTTCGAGCGGACGATGAGCTTCGTCCACGGCTCGCAGGGCTGCGTCGCCTACTACCGCTCGCACCTGTCGCGCCACTTCAAGGAGCCGTCGTCCGCGGTTTCGTCGTCGATGACCGAGGACGCCGCGGTGTTCGGCGGCCTCAACAACATGGTCGACGGCCTCGCCAACACCTATTCGCTCTACGCGCCGAAGATGATCGCGGTCTCGACCACCTGCATGGCGGAGGTGATCGGCGACGACCTGCACTCCTTCATTCAGACCGCCAAGGACAAGGGCTCGGTGCCGCAGTCCTTCGACGTGCCGTTCGCGCACACGCCGGCCTTCGTCGGCAGCCACGTCGACGGCTACGACAACATGGTCAAGGGCGTGCTCGAGCACTTCTGGAAGGGCCGGACCCGTTCGGAAGTGAAGGGCAAGGTCGCGATCATCCCCGGCTTCGACGGCTACTGCGTCGGCAACAACCGCGAGCTCAAGCGCCTGCTCGACCTGATGGGCGTCGACTACGTGCTCATCGGCGATGCCTCCGACCAGTTCGACACCCCCGCCGACGGCGAATTCCGCATGTACGACGGCGGCACGCGCCTCGAGGACGTCGCCGGCGCGCAGGACGCCGAATACGTCCTGTCGCTGCAGTCCTGGTGCACCCGCCGGACGCTGGAATACGCCGCGACCTTCGGGATCAAGACCGCGTCCTTCCACTACCCGATGGGCATCCAGGCCACCGACGAGCTGCTGCTGAAGCTCTCGGAGATCTCCGGCAAGCCGATCCCGGCCGAGATCGAGCGCGAGCGCGGCCGCCTCGTCGACGCCATGGCCGACAGCCAGGCCCATCTGCACGGCAAGAAATACGCGATCTACGGCGACCCCGACTTCGCCACCGCCTTCACCCGCTTCGTGCTGGAGACCGGCGGCGAGCCGACCCACGTGCTCTCGACCAACGGCACGAAGCACTGGGAGGAGGAACTGCAGCCGGTGCTCGACGCCTCGCCCTTCGGGCGGGACGCCACGATCTACCCGCTGAAGGACCTCTGGCACATGCGCTCGCTGCTGTTCACCGAGAAGGTCGACTTCCTGGTCGGCAACAGCTACGGCAAGTATCTCGAGCGCGACACCGGCACCCCGTTGATCCGCCTGACCTTCCCGGTGTTCGACCGCCACCACCACCACCGCTTCCCGCTGTGGGGCTACCAGGGTGGCCTGCGCGTGCTGACCACGCTGCTCGACAAGGTCTTCGACACCCTCGACCGCGAGACCATGGATCCGGGTGTCACGGACTACAGCTACGACCTGACCCGCTGACGCGGCAGAGGGTTCGACGAGCGACGGCGGCGGCCGGGCGAGAGCCCGGCCGTTTGCATTGGGACTGCCGGGCGCGTTGACGTACGTCCGCGTGGCTCCCATTCTGAGGAGCAGGACAACGCGCGGTGCGGGCGATGGACATCACGCTGAACGAGGCGAAGACGCGGCTCGACGAACTGGCGGCGCGCGCCCGCGCCGGCGAGACGATCGTCCTGACCGCCCCCGGTGAGCCCTCCCTGGTGATGACTCGCGACGACGGCACCGCACGTACAACCGGCGCAAACCGGTTGGCGCCGGACGGGACGATCGAGCGCTTCAACTCGGTCGACGGACTGTTCTCCGCGGCCAGGCCTCCGACCACGGAGGAGAAGGCGCGCCGTCGCCGTCTGCTGGAGGACTTGGCCGCGTCCGTCCGGGCCGGCGATCTCCGCTTCAAGACCGACGGCGCGCGCTCCCAGGACTTCCTCTACGACGACGATGGAATGCCGGGATGATCGTCGTCGACACGTCGGCCCTCGTCGCCATCCTCTGCGACGAGCCCGAGGCCGTGCGCTGCCGGGACGTGCTCGAGAACGCCGACCTGTGCGTCATATCGGCCGGCACGTTCCAGGAGCTCCTGATCGTCGCCGCCGGCCGCGGCCTGGAAGAACCTGCACGCCGGCTCGTCGCCGGCATGCGGATGGTGGTCGTCGACGTCACCGAGGAACTCGCGGAACTGGGATCGCGGTGCTACCGGCGCTGGGGCAAGGGCGCCCATCCCGCACGGCTCAACTTCGGCGACTGCTTCGCCTACGCGGTGGCGGAGAAATGGGGCCTTCCACTCCTGTACGTGGGCGACGACTTCGCCCGCACCGACATCCGCAGCGCGCTCGATCCGGCGACCTGAGACCATCGTCGGTGGCCCGTCCGCTGGTGGCGCGATCCGGACACGGCGCACGTCGCAATCCCGACAGAGGGTGTCGCACGGCGGCGCCAATCACTCGGAGTGGAGACGCAACCCTTTGACTTCATAACGGTTTCTTGCATTCGCCACCCTGGCATCCCACTTGCTCCTCCCCTCCGCGACCCCCGCGGCAGGACGGAGCCGGCGCGATGACACAGCAAGCCAGGATCCAGGACGCCTTCCACGAGCCGGCCTGCGAGAAGAACGCGGCCAAGGACGAGAAGGCGCGCAAGAAGGGTTGCTCGAAGCCGCTGACGCCGGGCGCCGCCGCCGGCGGCTGCGCCTTCGACGGCGCCAAGATCGTGCTGCAGCCGATCACGGACGCCGCCCATCTCGTGCACGGACCGCTCGCCTGCGAGGGCAACGGCTACGACAACCGCCACGCCGCTTCGTCGGGCCCGACGATCTACCGGACCGGCTTCACCACCGACCTCTCCGAACTCGACGTGGTGATGGGCCAGGGCGAGAAGAAGCTCTACCGGGCGATCCGCGAGATCGTCGAGACGCACCGGCCGCCGGCCGTGTTCGTCTATTCCACCTGCGTCACCGCGCTGATCGGCGACGACATCGAGGCGGTGTGCCGGGCCGCGGCGGAGAAGTTCGCAACGCCGGTGGTGCCGGTGATCGCACCCGGCTTCGCCGGCGCCAAGCAACTCGGCAACAAGCTGGCCGGACAGACGCTGTTCGACCACGTGATCGGCACGCGCGAGCCCGACGACGCCGGCCCGACCGACGTCAACGTCATCGGCGAGTACAACCTCTCCGGCGAGCTCTGGCAGGTGAAGCCGCTGTTCGAGCGGCTCGGCATCCGCCTCCGGGCCTGCATCACCGGCGACGCCCGCTACGCCGACGTCGCCGCCGCGCACACGGCGCGGGTCAACATGATGGTGTGCTCGGCCGCGCTGATCAATCTCGCCCGCAAGATGGAGGAGCGCTGGGGAATCCCCTATTTCGAGGGCTCCTTCTACGGCGTCGAGGACACCTCGGACGCCCTGCGCCGGACCGCGCGGCTGCTGGTCTCCCGCGGCGCGGACCCGGCGCTGATCGAGCGCACCGAGGCGCTGATCGCCGAGGAGGAGGCGCGGGTGTGGCGGCGGCTCGCGCCCTATCGGCCGCTGCTCGAGGGCCGGCGGGTGCTGCTCTACACCGGCGGCGTCAAATCGTGGTCCGTGGTCTCGGCCCTGATGGAAATGGGCATGGAGATCGTCGGCACCTCGGTGCGCAAGTCCACCCCGGAGGACAAGGCCCGCATCAAGCAACTGATGAAGGACGACCCGCACATGTTCGAGGCGATCGCGCCGCGCGACATGTACCGGATGCTGAAGGACGGCGAGGCCGACATCATGTTGTCCGGCGGGCGCACCCAGTTCATCGCCCTGAAGGCGCGGACGCCCTGGATGGACATCAACCAGGAGCGCCACGACGCCTTCGCCGGCTACGACGGCATGGTCGAGATGATCGCCAAGATCGCCGGCGCGATCCACAACCCGGTCTGGGCGGCCGTCCGCCGGCCGGCGCCGTGGGACGCCCCGCGCCCGGCCGAGGACCTCGCCGCGCCGAACTGGCAGGCCGAAGCGCTGCTGGCGCCGGCCCACGGCGGCCCGGTGCTCGCCGACGCGCCCGCCGACGACGACCCGCCGGCGCCGGACGGCGCCTTCCTCAAGGCCTTCAAGGGCTCCGACGCCCAGGAACTCGGGGAGTGCTGATGTCGATCGTCGTCCCGCGCGCCAAGTCGGCATCCGTCAACCCGCTGAAGCAGTCGGCGCCGCTCGGCGCGGCGATGGCCTATCTCGGCGTCGAGGGCGCCGTGCCGCTGTTCCACGGCAGCCAGGGCTGCACCGCCTTCGCACTGGTGGCGATGGTGCGCCACTTCAAGGAGACGATCCCGATCCAGACCACCGCCATGAACGAGGTCTCGACCATCCTCGGCGGTGCCGACCACCTCGAGGAGGCGCTGCTCAACCTCAAGACCCGGATGAAGCCGAAGCTGATCGGCATCGCCTCGACCGCCCTCACCGAGACGCGCGGCGAGGACATGGCGGGCGAAGTCGGCGAGATCCTGCGCCGGCGCGCCGCCGACCTCGACGGCACCACCGTGGTGTTCGCCTCGACGCCCGACTTCACCGGCGCGCTCGAGGAGGGCTGGGCGGCGGCGACGAGCGCGGTGATCGCCGCGCTGGTGCCGGAGGGCGACGCCGCCGGGCGCGATCCGACGGCGGTCAACATCCTCGCGGGGCAGCATCTGACGCCGGGCGACGTCGAGGCCCTGCGCGACCTCGCCGAGAGCTTCGGGCTCGTGCCGACCATCCTGCCGGACATCTCGCTGTCGCTCGACGGCACGGTGCCGGACGCCTGGGTGCCGACCAGCTACGGCGGCACCTCGCGCGCGGCGATCGCCGGGATGGGCCGGGCGGCGGTGACGCTGGCGATCGGCGAACACATGGCGGCACCGGGCCGGCTGCTCGAACGCAGGACCGGCGTGCCCTGCCGGGTGCTGCCGGCGGTGACCGGCCTCGAGGACTGCGACCGGCTGGTCGTGGCCCTCGCCGAGCTCTCCGGGCGGCCGGTGCCGGAGCGGCTGAAACGCGAGCGCTCGCGCCTCGTCGACGCCATGCTGGACGGCCACCTGATCGTCGGCGGCCGCGCCGCGGTGGTGGCGGCCGAACCGGACCTGCTCTACGCCGTGACGCGACTGATCGCCGAGCTCGGCGGGCGGATCGTGGGCGCGGTGACGACGGCGGTCGGCTCCAGGGCGCTGGAGCGCATCCCCGCCGCCGACGTGCTGATCGGCGACCTCGGCGACCTCGAGCGGCTCGCCGCCGAACACGGCGCCGACCTGATCGCCACCCACAGCCACGGCCGGCGCGCCGCCGAGCGGCTGCACCGCCCGCATCTCAGGATCGGCTTCCCGATCTTCGACCGGCTCGGTGCCCAGCACCGCGTGAGCGTCGGCTACGCCGGGACGCGCGACCTGATCTTCGAGATCGCCAACCTGTTGCAGTCCGGCGACCACGCCCCGACCCCCGCCGACCTCGATCCCTTCCGCGACCGCGCCGCGGACGCCCCGACGCCGAGGAGCCACTGACACCATGACGACGCGCCGCCTCTCGATCGCCGATGCCGACGCCGCCCCGCCGCTGGCGGGCCCGAAGATCCGGATCGCCATCGCCACCCAGGACATGAAGGGGCTGAACGCCCACTTCGGCTCCGCCCGCCGCTTCGCCGTCTACGACGTCTCGGCCGCCGGCTGGGCCTTCGTCGAGGCGGTCGACTTCTCCGACGTCTCCGACGAGAGCGGCAAACACCGCACCGAGGGCGACGACCGCATCGGCCCGAAGGTCGCCGCGCTCGCGGGCTGCCAGATCCTGTTCTGCCTCGCCATCGGCGGCCCGTCCGCGGCCAAGGTGGTGTCGGCGCGGATCCACCCGATCAAGGTGCCGGCGCCGGCGCCGATCGAGGAAGTGCTGGAGCGCACCCGCGCGATGCTCGCCGGCTCGCCGCCGCCGTGGCTGCGCAAGCTGCTCGCCGAGGCCGGCGTCGCCACCAAGCCCGCCTTCGACGCCGAGGACTGAGCCGATGGCCGCCTTCGCCCTCCTGGCGCTCGTCGCCCTCGCCCCGTTCGTGCCGGGGCTCGAACCCGGCGCCCTGCGCCCGCCGCGCCGGCGGCGCCCGTGACCCCTTCGGAGAGATCCACCATGCTCGACGTCGCCGACCCCTCGACCGCCGCCCTGGCGGAGCCCTTCACCCGCACGCTGGTGCGGCTCCTGCGCGCCCAGGACACCCACGGCGCCTGGGACGCCAAGTCCGACGCGGAGATCCTGAAGCCCTTCGTGGTGACCCGCGAGGAGCGCCGGGCGATGCCGATCATCGGCGACCCCGACCCGGACGTGCTGTGGCGGATCGAGATGTTCTACACGGCCGTCGGCCTGCAGGTGGAGAGCGAGACCGGCGTGATGGCGGGGCCGATGACGAAGATGAGCCACGAGGGCTTCGGCCGGCTGATCCTGATCGCCGGCAAGCTGATCGTGCTGTCGCGGCACCTGCGCGACGTCCACCGCTTCGGCTTCGACGACCTCTCCGCCCTCGCGACCGAGGGCGCCAAGTGGGTCGCCAAGGCGCGGGCCGAGATCGAGGCCCACCCCGACGTCGCCCGCGCCTGAGCCCAGCCTCCCGGAGACCTGTCCATGTCCGAGATCGACGACCTCAAGGCGACGGTGAAGAAGCTGTCGCAGAAGGCGACCGCCATGAAGATGAACCTGCACGACCTCTCGGAGGAACTGCCGGTCGACTACGAGAAGATCCCGACGGTCGCCGCCGAGTGCTTCGAGGCGTTCAAGGCGCTGACCGAGGCGCGCGCCCGCCTGAAGGCGCTGGAAGGCGCCTGACCCGTTCCCCTCCCCCCGCGGAGACGATCCCGATGTCCTTCACCACCCGCGACGGCTCGGCCTGGACGCCGTCCTATCTGACCGCCATCGACGCGCGCACCTGCATCGGCTGCGGCCGTTGCTACAAGGTCTGCTCGCGCGACGTCATGCACCTCCACGGCGTCGACGAAGCCGGCACCATCCTCGGCAAGATCGAGGACGGCTCCGACGAGGACTTCGACGGCGAACTCAACCGCTCGATCATGGTGCTCGACCGCGCCGGCGCCTGCATCGGCTGCGGCGCCTGCGCCCGGGTCTGCCCGAAGGGGTGCCAGACCCACACGCCGGCGGACCGGCTGGCGGCCTGATCCACGTCGAGGGGGAGGCCGCGCGATGTCGACGATCCCGATGCCCGAGACGGGCGGGGAGCAGCGGCCGGCCCAGGGCCGCCGGCTCTCGCCGCGCACGGCCGACGCGCTCCGGCGCGTCGTCGTCCTCGCCGCCGCCGAGGCGCGCGACCGTGGCGAGCCGATCGCGGGCCGGCTCGGCCTTACCCGCCGCGACGTCGCGGCGATCCTCGCCGCCCTGCCCGACCTCGCCGCCGTGGTCGGCGATCTCGCGCTCGGCGCCGACCACGTGCCCGACGAGGAGGAGGACCAGGTCCGCCTGCTCCTGACGATCTCCCTCGCCGACGAGGGCGACGACGGCCGGCGCATGGCCGCGATCATGGCCCGGCGGGCGATGGAGCCCGACCACCTCTGGCAGGACATGGGTCTCGCCTGCCGCGGCGACCTCTCGGCGCTGATCGCCGAACTGTTCCCCGCACTCCACGCCCGCAACACCCGGTCGATGCGCTGGAAGAAGTTCTTCTACCGCGAACTCTGCGAGGCCGAGGGCTTCGTGCTGTGCGCCGCGCCGAGCTGCGGCGCCTGCGCCGACCACGCCGCCTGCTTCGGCCCGGAGGACGGCGAGAGCCGCCTCGCCGAGATCCGCCGCGCCGCGAACTGACACGGGTTGCGTCAAGTCCCGTCCCGCCGGCCGGCAGGGCGCAGGGTGATTGCGCGAAGCCGCCATTCATCCCTCCCCTCAAGGGGAGGGTCCGAGCGGAGCGAAGGGAAGGGGTCGCTCTTTTTCCCGTCCGCTTGCCCGTTTTGGATGGGAACGAGGCTTACATCAGCCAAAGCACGCGCTGCCCGATCCACGAAGACGACCCCTTCCGGCCCTGCGGGCCACCTTCCCCCGAGGGGAAGGATGAATGGCAGCTTTGAACGATCGCACTGTGCGGGGACGGCCGGCGGGCGTTTCGTCTCGTCCGTGGCCGGCGGCGGACGAGGCCCGACAGGGGCCTGTCGCAAAGCGGACGAATGTCGCGACAGCGACGCCGCGGTCACCCTGTATTTCCTTTCTAAAACAACGAATTAATCGGTTGGCACGGCGACTGCTCCTGTCGTTCCGGTTCCCCTTCCAGCCCGGGAGATCCCGATGATCCAGCTGACCGACAACGCCGTCTCCGCCGTCAGGACCGCTCTCGCCCGCTCGGCCGGCGCCGCGGCCGGCCTGCGCATCGTGGTGGAGGCCGGCGGCTGCGCCGGCTTCAAGTACATGATGGGCCTCGAGGCGGCCGCCCGCGACGGCGATGCCGTCGTGGAGAAGGACGGCGTCACCGTGTTCATCGACGAGCGGACCAAGCCGCTGGTCGCCGGCATGACGGTCGACTTCGTCACCGACCTCGAGAACTCGGGCTTCGTGTTCGACAACCCGAACGCGGCGTCGAAGTGCGCCTGCGGCAAGTCCTTCGGCTGAGGGAGATCGGTCGATGTGGGACTATTCCGACAAGGTCAAGGACTACTTCTTCAACCCGAAGAACGCCGGGGCGCTCGCCGACGCCAACGCCGTCGGCGAGGTCGGGGCGATCGCCTGCGGCGACGCGCTGAAGCTGATGCTGAAGGTGGAGCCGGACAGCGAGACCATCCTCGACGCCCGCTTCCAGACCTTCGGCTGCGGCTCGGCGATCGCCTCGTCCTCGGCGCTGACCGAGCTGGTGATCGGCAAGACGCTGACCCAGGCGCTCGAGATGACCAACCAGGACATCGCCGACTTCCTCGGCGGGCTGCCGCCGGAGAAGATGCACTGCTCGGTGATGGGCTACGAGGCGCTGCAGGCGGCGATCGCCGACTTCCGCGGCGAGGAGTGGCACGACGACCACGAGGAGGGCGCCCTCCTCTGCAAGTGCTTCGGCGTCGACGAGGGCATGGTCGAGCGCGCGGTGCGCATGAACAAGCTCACCACGATCGAGCAGGTCACCGCCTACACCAAGGCCGGCGGCGGCTGCCTGACCTGCTTCGACGGACTCGAGGCCTGCCTCGCGAAGGTCAACGCGGCGATGGTGGCCGAGGGCGCGCTCGCCGCGCAAGAGGCCTATCGGCTCGGCGGCACCACCCAGGCGGTGGTGAAGCAGAAGGCCCGCGAGGCGCGAGGCTTCGTCAAGGCGCCGGCGGAGCCGAAGCCGGTGGCGGCGGCCTCGCCGATGATCTCGCTCGACGCCATCGCGCCGGTGCCGGCGGCGGCCCCGGCCGCGCCCGGCGGCGGGATGACCATGCTGCGGAAGATCCGGCTCGTCGAGGAGACGATCGCGGAGATGCGGCCCTACCTGCGCCAGGACGGCGGCGACTGCGAGCTCGTCGACGTCGACGGCAGCACGGTGAGCGTGAAGCTCTCCGGCGCCTGCGTCGGCTGCCAGATGGCCAGCGTCACCGTCTCCGGCATCCAGGACCGGCTCGCCGCCAAGCTCGGCCAGCCCTTCCGCGTCGTGCCGGTCTGAGCGCCCGCCCCCTCGTCCGACGGAGACCTTGCCCGATGACGCCCGTCTATCTCGACAACAACGCCACCACCCGCGTCGACCCGGCCGTCGTGGAGGCCATGCTGCCCTTCTTCACCGAGCAGTTCGGCAACGCCTCCTCGATCCACGCCTTCGGCGCGGCGGTCGGCGGGGCGATCCGCACGGCCCGGCGCGAGCTGCAGGCGCTTCTCGGCGCCGAGCACGACCACGAGATCGTCTTCACCGCCGGCGGCACGGAGAGCGACTCCACAGCGATCTTCTCCGCCCTCGAGGCGCTGCCGGACCGCGACGAGATCGTGACCTCGAAGGTCGAGCATCCCGCCATCCTCGCCGTCTGCGACCACCTCGAGAAGACCGGCCGCGCCAAGATCCACCGCATCGGCGTCGACCGCTCCGGCCGGCTCGACCTCGACGCCTACCGCGCGGCGCTGTCGCCGCGGGTGGCGCTGGTGACGCTGATGTGGGCCAACAACGAGACCGGCACGATCTTCCCGGTCGAGGGCCTCGCCGAACTCGCCAAGGAGGTCGGCGCACTGTTCCACACCGACGCGGTGCAGGCGGTCGGCAAGGTACCGATCGACCTGAAGTCCTCCGTGATCGACATGCTGTCGCTGTCCGGCCACAAGCTGCACGGGCCGAAGGGCATCGGCGCGCTCTACGTGCGCCGCGGCACCCGCTTCAAGCCGCTGATCCGCGGCGGCCATCAGGAGCGCGGCCGGCGCGCCGGCACCGAGAACGCCCCGGCGATCGTCGGCCTCGGCAAGGCGGCGGCGCTGGCGGCCGCCCACATGGCCGACGAGAACACCCGCGTGAAGGCACTGCGCGACCGGCTCGAGGCCGGCATCGTCCAGCGCATCCCGAACTGCTTCGTCAACGGCGACCGCCACGACCGGCTGCCGAACACCTGCAACGTCGCCTTCGAGTTCGTCGAGGGCGAGGCGATCCTGCTGCACCTCAACCGGGCCGGCATCGCGGCGTCGTCCGGTTCGGCCTGCACCTCCGGCTCGCTGGAGCCGAGCCACGTGCTCCGGGCGATGGACATCCCCTTCACCGCCGCCCACGGCTCGATCCGCTTCTCCTTTTCGCGCGAGAACGGCGAGGCCGACGTCGACCGCGTGCTCGACGTGATGCCCGACATCCTCGACCGGCTCCGGGCGCTGTCGCCGTTCTGGAACGGCGCCGGCGAGAGCGCGGCGGCGTTCCGCCCGGTCTACGCCTGAACCACCGCCCGGCCGCCCGCCGCCGCGGGTGGCCGGGGATCCACCGACCAACGAGCGGAGGCGGCGCCATGGCCGAGCGCGTATTCGTCAACGACACCACGCTGCGCGACGGCGAACAGGCGCCGGGCGTCGCCTTCTCGGTGGCCGAGAAGGTGCTGATCGCCCGCGCGCTCGCCGCGGCGGGGGTCGACGAGATCGAGGCCGGCACGCCCGCCATGGGCGGCAGCGAGATCGCGGCGCTGGCGGCGGTCGTCGCCGAGGACCTGCCGGTCCGGGTGATGGCGTGGTGCCGCCTCGCCGAGGCCGACGTCGACGCCGCGGCGAGCGCCGGCGTCGCCCACGTCAACCTGTCGGTGCCGACGTCGCGGATCCAGATGGCGGTGAAGCTGCACGCCGGCCCCGAGGCGGTCGCCGAGCGGGTGCGCCGGGTCGTCGCCCACGCCCGCGCACGCGGCCTGACGGTCGCGCTCGGCGGCGAGGACGCCTCGCGCGCCGAGCCCGCCGACATCGGCCTGCTCGCCCGCGCGGCGGCGGCCGAGGGCGCCTGGCGCCTGCGCTTCGCCGACACGCTCGGCGTGCTCGACCCCTTCGCCACTTTCGACGCGATCCGCGCGGTGCGCTCGGAGACCGACCTCGCGATCGAGTTCCACGGCCACGACGACCTCGGCCTCGCCACCGCCAACACGCTGGCGGCGCTGCGTGCCGGGGCCACCCACGCCAGCGTCACCGTGCTCGGGCTCGGCGAGCGCGCCGGCAACGCGGCGCTCGAGGAGGTCGCGGTGGCGGCCGGCGCCGTACTCGGCCGGTCCTGCGGCGTCGACCCGACCGCGCTCGCCGGCCTCGCCGGGCTCGTCGCCGAGGCGTCCGGGCGGGCGGTGCCGTCGGACAAGGCGATCGTCGGCACCGAGGTGTTCACCCACGAATCCGGCATCCACGTCGCCGCCCTGCTCCGCGACGTCCACACCTACCAGGGCCTCGACCCCGCCCTCCTCGGCCGGCGCCACCGCGTCGTGCTCGGCAAGCACACCGGCCTCGCCGCGATCCGCGGCGTGCTCGCCGACCTCGGGCTGACGGTGAGCGACCGCGAGGCGCTGGAACTCCTGCGCGCCGTCAAGGCGCGGGCGGAGGCGACCAAGACGCCGGTGGCGGTGTCGGAGCTGCGCTCGCTCCTCGCCGCGGCGAGGCTGCCGGCCTTCCTCGAGGCGGCGGAATGAGCGCGCGGCCGTCCGTCCGCGCCCTGATCGCCGGCGACGTCGCCTGCATCCGCTCGCGCGATCCCGCGGCGCGCTCGACCGCGGAGATCCTGATGGTCTACCCGGGCCTGCACGCCGTGATCGCGCACCGGCTGGCGGCGCCGTTGTGGCGGCGCGGCTTCCGGACGACGGCGCGGGTGCTGTCGTGGCTCGCCCGGGTCGCCACCGCCGTCGACATCCATCCCGGCGCCGCCATCGGCGAGCGCTTCTTCATCGACCACGGCGCCGGCGTCGTGATAGGCGAGACCGCGGTGATCGGCGACGACGTCACGCTCTACCACGGCGTCACCCTCGGCGGCACGTCGTGGTCGAAGGGTCGGCGCCACCCGACGCTCGGCGACCGGGTGCTGGTCGGCGCCGGCGCCAAGATCCTCGGCCCGATCACCGTGGAGAGCGGCAGCCGCGTCGGCGCCAACGCCGTGGTGATCGAGGACGTGCCGGCCAACGCCACCGTCGTCGGCATCCCCGGCCGGATCGTCCGCACCGCCGCCGAGCGGCGGACGCTCGAGGGCGGCCGGATCGACCTGCAGCACCACGAGATGCCCGACCCGGTCGGCGACGCGCTCGCCTACCTGGTCGACCGGCTGAACTTCCTCGAGGTCCGTCTCGCCGAAACCCGGGCGGAGCTGCGCGCCGCCCGCGCCGGCACCGGAGCGCCCGCCGACCTTCCCGCCGACCGCCCGGCCGACGGCGTCCACGCGCCGCACTGACGCCGGGCGGGACCATCCCGCCGCCACCACCGGAGAGCCGCCATGTCCGACGTGATCGCCATGCTGAAGGGCCTGTCCTCGGCCGAGGACTTCTTCGCCGCCCTCGACGTGCCCTACGACCCCGCCCGCCTCGGCGTCGCCCGTCTGCACATCCTGAAGCGGATGGGCGAGCACCTCGCCGGCGCCGATCTCGCCGACGGCGACGAGACCGCCGTGCGCGCCGCCTGCGCCGACGTGCTGCGCGCCGCCTACGACGAGTTCGCCGGCCGGCGGCCGATCGAGGCCCGCCTGTTCAAGGTGCTGAAGGACCGCGACCCGAAGCGGCCGAAGGGCGCCTTCGTCTCGTTCGACAGCCTGTTCGGCTGAGGCGCCGGCGGCCGCACACGGCCTGTCGGATGTTCGACATCGGCCTGTCCGCCCGGACCGGACCACCCTTGAAAAAGAAACGAAATCAGCCCCTTGCGCCGCGGCACGGCGTTTGCGGAACCCGTCCGGGACAACATGAGGAGGCCGCCACCGTGCACATCGTGGTCTGCATCAAGCAGGTTCCGGACTCGGCCCAGATCCGGGTCCACCCGGTCACCAACACGATCATGCGGCAGGGCGTGCCGTCGATCGTGAACCCCTACGACCTGTTCTCGCTCGAGGAGGCGCTGCGCCTGCGCGACCGGCTCGGCGGCGCGGTGACCGTCGTCACCATGGGCCCGCCGAGCGCGGTCGAGAGCCTGCGCAAGTGCCTGACCTACGGCGCCGACCGGGCGGTGCTCCTCACCGACCGCTTCTTCGCCGGGTCGGACACGCTCGCCACCTCCTACGCGCTGTCGAAGGCGATCGAGAAGATCGGCGCCGCCTTCTGCGCGCCGGACATCGTGTTCGCCGGCAAGCAGACCATCGACGGCGACACCGCCCAGGTCGGCCCCGGCATCGCCCGCCGGCTCGGGCTGGTGCAGCTGACCTACATCCAGAAGGTGGTCGCCTGCGACACCGCCGCCGGCACGCTCACGGTGGAGCGTCGCGCCGAGGGCGGCACCCAGACGCTGGCGACGCGACTGCCCTGCCTCGTCACCATGCTGGAGGGCGTCAACGAGATCCGCCGCGGCACCATCCAGGATGCCCTGCGCGCGGCCCGAGCCGAGATCGTGACCTGGAGCGCCGCCGAGGCCGGGATCGAGGACGTTACCCGCTGCGGCCTGCGCGGCTCGCCGACCGTGGTCAAGCGCGTGTTCGCGCCGCCGCCGCGGGCGGAGAAGGCCGCCACCGTGGACGTCTCCGGCCGCCCGGCCGCCGACGCCGACGCGCTCCTCGACGCCGTCGTCGCCCGGCGCCCTGCGCTGGCGACCGACCTCGCCACCCTGATCGCCGGTTACTGAAGGAGGACGGACCATGAGCGAGAAGCCCGCCGCCCCCGCACCCGCCGCCGGTCGCGCGGCGATGAAGAAGGAACTGCCGGAGCACTTCAAGGCCTACCGGCACGTCTGGGTCTTCGTCGAACTCGAACGCGGACACGTCCACCCGGTGTCGTGGGAGCTGATCGGCGAGGGCCGCAAGCTCGCCGACAAGCTCGGCGTCGAACTCGCCGGCGTGGTGATGGGCGCGCCCGGCGCCGGCACCCTCGAGGCCGCCGCCGAGGCCTTCGCCTACGGCGCCGACCTCGTCTACCTGGTCGAGCACGAGACGCTCGGCGACTACCGCAACGAGCCTTACGCCAAGGCGCTCACCGACCTCGTCGGCACGCACAAGCCGGAGATCCTGCTGCTCGGCGCGACCACGCTCGGCCGCGACCTCGCCGGCGCGGTCGCGACGACGCTGGCGACGGGCCTGACCGCCGATTGCACCGAACTCGCCGTCGACGCCGACAAGTCGCTGGCGGCGACGCGGCCGACCTTCGGCGGCTCGCTGCTCTGCACGATCTACACGCTGAACTTCCGCCCGCAGATGGCGACCGTGCGCCCGCGGGTGATGGCGATGCCGGAGCGCCGGGAGGGCCGGACCGGTCGGGTGGTGCCGTTCACGCCCGACCTCGAGGAGAGCGCGATCCTCACCAAGCTGCTGTCCTTCATGCCCGATCGCACCTCGGCCAAGAACAACCTCGCCCACGCCGACGTGGTGGTGGCCGGCGGGCTCGGCCTGCAGAGCGCGGAGAACCTCCAGCTGGTGCGCCGGCTGGCGGGCGCGATGGGGGCGGAGTTCGGCTGCTCGCGGCCACTGGTCCAGAAGGGCTGGATGCCGGCCGACCGCCAGATCGGCCAGACCGGCAAGACGATCCGGCCGAAGCTCTACATCGCCGCCGGCATCTCCGGCGCGATCCAGCACCGGGTCGGCGTCGACGGCGCCGACACCATCGTGGCGATCAACACCGACGCCAACGCGCCGATCATGGCTTTCGCCCACCTCGCCATCGTCACCGACGCGATCCGCCTGCTGCCGGCGCTCGCCGAGGCGGTGACGCGGCGCTTCTCGCCCCACTCCCGCGACCGTATCGCGGGCTGACCCATCCGAGGTTCGCCATGGCCGACGAAAAATTCGACGTGATCGTCATCGGCGCCGGCATGTCCGGCAACGCGGCCGCCTACGTGGCCGCGGAGAAGGGGCTTAAGGTGCTGCAGCTCGAGCGCGGGGAGTATCCCGGCTCCAAGAACGTGCAGGGCGCCATCCTCTACGCCGACATGCTGGAGAAGATCGTCCCCGACTTCCGCGAGGACGCCCCGCTGGAGCGCCACCTCGTCGAGCAGCGCTTCTGGATGATGTCGGAGACGTCCCACACCGGGATGCACTACCGCTCCGACACCTTCAACGAGGACAAGCCGAACCGCTACACCATCATCCGCTCGCAGTTCGACCGCTGGTTCTCCGGCAAGGTGCGCGAGAAGGGCGCAATCGTCCTGACCGAGACGACCGCGACCGAACTCGTCACCGGGCGCGACGGCGCGGTGATCGGCGTGCGCACCGACCGCTCGGGCGGCCCGATCTATGCCGACGTGGTGGTGCTCGCCGAGGGCGTCAACGGCCTGCTTGGCAGCCGCGCCGGCCTGCGCGAACGGCCGAAGGCCGCGCAGGTCGCCCTCGCGGTCAAGGAGATGCACTTCATGCCGCGCGAGACGATCGAGGCGCGCTTCAACCTCGACGGCGACGCCGGCGTGGTGATCGAGGCCGCCGGCACGATCTCCAAGGGCATGGCCGGCATGGGCTTCGTCTACACCAACAAGGAGAGCCTCTCGGTCGGCATCGGCTGCCTCGTCTCCGACTTCGCCGAGACCGGCGAGACGCCCTACGGCCTGCTCGACGCCTTCCGCCGCCACCCCTCGCTGCGGCCGCTGCTCGCCGACGCCGAGATCAAGGAATACGCCGCCCACCTGATCCCCGAGGGCGGCTACCGCGCCGTGCCGCAGCTGTTCGGCGACGGCTGGGTGGTGGTCGGCGACGCCGGCCAGTTCAACAACGCCATCCACCGCGAGGGCTCCAACCTCGCGATGACCACGGGCCGGCTCGCCGCCGAGGCGATCTTCCAGGTCAAGACCCGGCGCCAGCCTTTCACCGCGGAGAACCTCGCGCTCTACAAGCGGATGGTCGACGACAGCTTCGTGATGAAGGACCTGAAGAAATACAAGGACATGCCGCGGCTCCTCCACACGCAGTCCTCGAACCTCTTCCTGACCTATCCACAGCTCGTCTCGAAGGCGATGGAGGACTTCGTGCGTGTCGACGGCACGCCCAAGCTCGAGAAGGAGAAGGCGACGGTGCGCAACTTCGTCCGCACCCGCTCGTGGACGGGCCTGTTCGGCGACGCCGTCCGCCTCGCCCGCGCCTGGCGCTGAGCCCGCCGCCCCCGCCACCCCGCTCCCGGAGGAGGAAGAGATGACCGCTCCCGTCAAGGGCCCCCGCGTCGAGGAGAAGCTCTATCAGAACCGCTACCAGGTCGACGCCGGCAAGCCGCACATCACCGTCGCCCCGCACGACACGCCGTCGCCGAACCTCCTCGCCATGACGCGGATCTGCCCGGCCGGCTGCTACGCGCAGAACGAGGCCGGGCAGGTCGAGATCGTCGCCGACGGCTGCATGGAGTGCGGCACGTGCCGCGTGCTGTGCGAGGAGACCGGAGAGATCACCTGGAACTACCCGCGCGGCGGCTACGGCGTGCTGTTCAAGTTCGGCTGAGGTCGTGCGCCGGTCATGACCGCCAGCCGGCGGCGACCGCCTCGGTGGTCGCCATGGCGGCGCCGGCGCCCTCGAGCGCGGCCATCAGCGTCGCCTGGACCGCGGCGGCGGGAACGACGACGTCGCCGAAGGCGAGCTCGCGCGTCGCCGTGGCGTCGTGCACCACGGTGACGGCGAGGCCGAGGTCGAGCGCGGCGCGGGTGGCGGCGTCGACGCACATGTGGCTCATGGCGCCGGTGACGATCAGGCCGTCGACGCCCGCTGCGGAGAGACGGTCCGCGAGGTCGGTGCCGAGGAAGGCGTTGACGGCCTCCTTGACGATCACCGGCTCGCCCGGCGCCGGCGCCACCGACGGATGGGTTTCGGCCCCCTCGGTGCCGCGCGCGAAGAACGGCGCGTCGGCGCCGGGCTCCTCGTGGCGCACGTGCAGGACCGGCACGCCGGCGGCGCGGGCGGCCGCGATCAACGTGGCGGCGTTGGCCGCGGCGGCCTCGATGCCGGCGAGCGGGTAGCGGCCGGCGGGGAAGTAGTCGTTCTGGAGATCGATGACGATCAGTGCGGCGCCCATCTGGTGTCCTCCTGGTCGAAGCCGTCGCCGCGGCGCCTCGAGGCGCCCGGCGGTGATGTCGTCTCGGCGCGCTCAGTAGCCGAGCGCGAAGCCGTCCTTGCGGTGGTCGGAACCGCCGATCAGCGTGCCGGTGTCCGGGTCGATCCAGATCGCCTGGCCGCCACCGATCGGACCGTCCGAGGCGACGAGATCGAAGCCCATGGCGGCGAGCATCGGGCCGGCGCGGTCGCGGACGAGGCCCTCGGCCTCGACCTCGGCCGAGCCCGGCAGCGGGAACACGCGCGGCAGGTCGAGCGCCTCCTGGACGCTGCAGCCGTGGCCGAACAGGCGCGACAGGAACACCGCCTGCCCCATCGCCTGATAATGGCCGCCCATGACGCCGAAGGGCATCACCGCGCGGCCGTTGCGCGTGACCATGCCCGGGATGATCGTGTGCAGCGGCCGCTTGCGCGGCGCCACCGTGTTGGGGTGGCCCGGCTCGAGGGTGAAGCTGCAGCCGCGGTTGTGCAGCATGATGCCGGAGCGCGGCGTCATGATGCCGGAGCCGTAGTGGTAGAAGATCGAGTTGATGAAGCTGACCGCGGTGCGGTCCTTGTCGACGACGGCGACGTAGACCGTGTCGCGATGCGGCGCGCCGACGGGCGGCGCTGCGCCGAGGCCGCTCTCGCCGCGCGCGACCCGGTCCGCGAGGTCGGCGACCAAGGTCTCGTCGAGCAGCGCCGCGGCGAGCCCGTGCGGGTCGGCGCCGTCGGCGAGCAGGCGGTCGCGCACCGCGTAGGCGAAGCGGGTGGCGCGGATCTCGGTGGCGATCGTCGCCGGATCGACCGGGCCGCCGGTGGCGGGTTGGCGCTCCAGGATCTTCATGATCAAGAGCGCGATCACGCCCTGGCCGTTCGGCGGGCACTCGTGGACGGTGTGGCCCCGGAAGCCGGTCGCGACCGGCGTGACATACTCGCCCACGGCGGTCTCGAAGTCCTCGAGGGTGTGGAGGCCGCCGCGTTCGGCGAGGGTCGCCACCATCTCGGCGGCGATCTCGCCGCGGTAGAAGGCGTCGCGGCCTTCGCGGCCGATCCGCTCCAGCGTGTCGGCGAGCGCCGGCTGGCGCTGGATGGAGCCGACCGCCGGCGCGGCGCCGTCGACCAGGAACGTCGCGGCGGCGGTGGGGTCGGCAGCGAGGTGGTCGCGCTCGTCGGCGATGTCGAAGGCGACGCGCGGCGTCACCGGATAGCCCGTGCGCGCCATGGCGACGGCGGGGGCGAGCAGTTCGGCCATCGTCATCCGGCCGTGGTCGGCGACGAGCCGGGTCCAGGCGTCGACGGCGCCGGGGATCGTGACCGCGTGCGGCGAGCGGCGCTCGATCGCGGTCACGCCGAGGCCGGCGAGGCGCTCGGGCGTCATCGCGGCCGGGGCGCGGCCGGAGCCGTTGTAGGCGACGACGCGGTCGCCGCCGCCGGGGGCGATCAGGGCGAAGCAGTCGCCGCCGATGCCGGTCGATCCCGCCTCGACCACGCACTGGACGGCGCAGGCCGCGACGGCGGCGTCGACGGCGTTGCCGCCGGCCTTCAGCACCTCGACCGCGGTCAGCGTGGCGGCGGCGTGGGAGGTCGCCGCCATGCCGGTGCGCCCGAGGGCCACCGAACGGCCGGGCAGCTCGAAATTCCTGATCACGTCTTCCTCGCTAGCCTGTCGTGGTGCGACCGCTCGTGCGTCGCGGCCGGCCGATTCGCGACCGGACGGACCGGCGCGGCAGGGATCCTATCCGCCCGCGCCGGTCCGTACGATCATTGGAACGAGACCTTCAGCCACTGCTCGGCGAGGCGCTCGATGGTCCCGTCGGCCTTGGCGGCGGCGATGGCCGCGTCGAACTTCGCCTTCAGTTCGGTGTCGTCCCGGCGCAGGCCGACCGCGATGCCCTTGCCGAACACGCCGCCGACGAAGGTGGGGCCGACCTGGGCGTAGCCGGCGAAGTCGGGCTTCGACAGCGTGTTGCCGATCGCTGTGGTCTGCTCGACGATGGCGTCGAGCCGGCCGGCGAGGATGTCGAGGTCGTGCTGCTCGACCGTCTTGTACTCGCGCTTCTCGGCGACGCCGGCGAGATAGGTGTCGACGAAGCCGGCGTTGGCGGTCGAGACCTGGGCGCCGACCAGCTTGCCGGCGAGCGCCGTCTGCAGCGGCGCCAGCGCCGCCTCGACCGCGGCCGGATCGCCGCCGAGGTCGACGGTGGTGCCGGTGCCCGGGAGGTCGCCGAGCGGGCCGGCCTTCTCGGCGAGGATGCCGGCGGAGGTCGGGGCGTAGGGCTCGCTGAAGGCGATCACCTTCAGCCGCTTCTCGGTGACGATCATGGAGGCCATGATCGCGTCGAACTTCTTGGCGGTGAGCGCCGGGATCAGGCCGTCCCAGTCCTGCGCCACGATCTTGCACTCGACTTTCATGCGCGCGCAGAGGTCGTTGGCGAGGTCGACCTCGAAGCCCTTGATGGTGCCGTCCGGGCCCATGAAGTTCCAGGGCTCGTAGGCGCCCTCGGTGGCGATGGTGACGGTCGCCGGCTCCGCGAGCACGGCGGTGGCGCCGAGAGCGACGGCGGCGATCGCGGTCGCGGCGGCGATGAGATGCCTTTTCATATCGGTTCCCCTTGTCTGGTGCCGGGTCGGATTCCGCCCGCGTCCCGATCTTCGCGCCGGTGACGTCGGGCCGCCCGACCCGCAACCGGTGGGGATCCGGGGGATGGATCGACGGTGCTTGCCGGACGGCCCTTCATTGGGATACAAGATTGTATCCAATCTGGCAACCAAGCATCCCCATCGCGATCGCCACCGAGCTGATAGGCTCCAGGGAGCCCCGAATCCCGCCGTTTCCGAAGGATCGTCCCCGCGTGACCGCCGACACCGTGACCGTCACCTCCTCCGTCCGTCGCCGGACCTACGAACAGCTGAAGGCGCTGATCCTGTCGCACGCGGTGCGGCCGGCGGAGAAGCTGTCCGAGATCGCGCTTGCCAAGCGGCTCGGCGTCAGCCGGACGCCGCTGCGCGAGGCGCTGATGAAGCTCGAGGAGGAGGGTCTCGTCACAAGCGAGCGCAACGTCGGCTACACGGTGGCCGACCTCGACATCGAGACGGTCTGCCACCTGCTCGAAGTGCGCAAGGCGCTCGACGTGCTGGCCGCCGAACTCGCCTGCGACCGGGCGAGCGACGACGACCTCGCCGCGATCCGCGACGTCGTCCGCCAGATCGGCGAGCTGCGCAAGGACGACACCTCGGCCGAGAACATGGCGCGGCGCCTCGAACTCGGGCTGGAGATCCACCGGGTCGTCGTCAAGGCGACCGGCAACGAGGCGCTCCTACGCGCCACCGACCAGATCTACCAGCAGCTGCGCCTCGCGCTCTGGATGGAGGTGCTCTGGGTCGAACTCGGCGACAGCGACTACGAGGAGCACCGGGCCATCGCCGAGGCGATCGGCGCGCGCGACCGCGAGGCCGCCGCCCGGGCCGCGGCCTTCCACGTGCAGAGCTCGCTCGAGAACCTCGTCCGTCTGAACGAGGTCACCAAGCTCCGACGCCTGCCGCGCGGCGTCTGAACGGGGAGGACTGGGAGCGCATGACCGAGGCCGTCGCCGACTATCTCACCCTCGTCGGCTTCGGCCCGACCGGCTGGGGTGCGGCGCTCCTCGCCGCCACGGCCACGACGCTCGCGGTGGCGGCCACCGGCTTCGTTCTCGGCATCGCGATCGGCGTCGCCGTCGCGGCGGCGAAATGCTCGGGCTCGACGCCGCTGCGCCTCGCCGGCGACGCCTACACCACCGTGCTGCGCGGCGTGCCGGACCTCCTGGTGATCTACCTGTTCTACTTCGGCGGCAGCGCCGCGCTCGGCGCGATCGGCGGCCTGTTCGGCGCCGAGGGTTTCGTCGGCATGCCGGCCTTCGCAACCGGCGCCGCCGCGATCGGCGTCGTCTCGGGCGCCTATCAGGCCGAGGTGCTGCGCGGGGCGTGGTACGCGGTCTCGCGCGGCGAGATCGAGGCGGCGCGCTCGGTGGGGATGCGCGGGGCGACGCTGCTGCGCCGGATCGTGGCGCCGCTGGTGCTGCGCCACGCCCTGCCCGGGCTCGGCAACACCTGGCAGCTCGTGCTGAAGGAATCCGCGCTGGTCTCGGTCACCGGCCTCGTCGAACTCCTGCGGCAGGCGCAGGTCGGCGCCGGCTCGACGCGGCGGCCGTTCGAGTTCTACGTGACGGCGCTGGCGATCTACCTCGCGATCACCTGGGTGTCCTCCCGCCTCACCGGCCGCCTGGAGCGGCGGGCGATGCGCGGGGTTCGGAGGGCGGCGCCGTGATCGACTGGACCTTCCTCGCCGAGGTCGCGACGGCACTCGCGCCGGGCATCCCGCTGACGCTCGAACTCGCGGCGATCGCCGTCGTCTCCGGCTTCCTCCTCGCCGCGCCGCTCGCCTTCGCGGCCGTCCACGGCGGATCGGTCGGACGCGGGATCGCCGCCGCCTACGTGTTCGTGTTCCGCGGCTCGCCGCTCCTGGTGCAGATCTTCCTGATCTACTACGGCCTCGGCCAGTTCCGGCCGTTCTGGCAACAGGTCGGCCTGTGGGGCGTGATGCGCGAGCCGTGGTGGTGCGCGATCCTGGCGCTGACGCTGAACACCGCCGCCTACGGCAGCGAGGTGCTGCGCGGCGCCCTCCTCTCGGTGCCGCACGGCCAGATCGAGGCGGCGCGGGCTTGCGGCATGTCCGGACCGCTTCTACTCCGGCGCATCGTCGCGCCGATCGCGTTGCGCGCCGCCCTGCCCGGCTACGGCAACGAGATCGTGCTGATGGTCAAGGGCACCGCCCTCGCCTCGGTGATCACGCTGATGGAGGTGACCGGCATCGCCGGCAAGCTGATCGCCGAGACCTTCCGCGCCGTCGAGGTGTTCGTCGTCGCCGGCGCGATCTACCTCGCGATCAACGTCGTGCTGACCCGCGCGATCGCGGCGCTCGAGACGCGGCTGATGCGCCACCACCTGCCCTTCGAGCCGCCCGAGCCGGCGGGAGACATCACCCATGGCTGACATCCCCGCCGCGCGGCCCGCAATCGCGGCGAAGAACCTGCGCAAGTCCTTCGGTGGCCTCGAGGTGCTGAAGGGCGTCTCGATCGAGGCGCGCGACGGCGACGTCGTCTCGATCCTCGGCTCCTCCGGGTCGGGCAAGTCGACCATGCTGCGCTGTCTCAACATGCTGGAAGTGCCGGACTCCGGCGAGGTCGCGGTCGACGGCGAGGTGATCGGGCTCGTCCGCGGCCGCCACGGCGTCCGGCCGGCCGACCGGGCGCAGGTCGACCGCATCCGCGGCCGCGTCGCCATGGTGTTCCAAGGCTTCAATCTCTGGTCCCACATGACGATCCTCGAGAACGTGATCGAGGCGCCGGTCCACGTCCAGAAGCGGCCGCGCGCCGAATGCGTCGCCGAGGCGGAGGCGCTGCTCGCCCGCGTCGGCATCGCCGACAAGCGCCACGCCTACCCGGCCCACCTCTCCGGCGGCCAGCAGCAGCGCGCGGCGATCGCCCGCGCCCTCGCCCAGCGCCCGCGGGTGATCCTGTTCGACGAGCCGACCTCGGCACTCGACCCGGAGCTCGTCGGCGAGGTGCTGAAGGTGATGCGCTCGCTCGCCGAGGAGGGCCGGACCATGCTGGTGGTGACCCACGAGATGGGCTTCGCCCGCGACGTCTCCAACCGGGTGATGTTCCTCGCCAAGGGCGTCGTCGAGGAGGAGGGTACGCCGGACGAGGTGTTCGGCGCGCCGCGATCGGCGGTCCTGCGCCGGTTCCTGTCGGCCGGCTGAAGGGCGGTGGAGCGGGCGGAATAAAACCTGAGTGAAAAACTCTTGATTTAGGTCGGCCACCCCCGTAGGGAACGCGGCGAGTTCCCCCGAGGACGTGGACACGACGACATGCGGACCCTTCTCCCCAGCCTGCCGGTGGCCTTCGCCGCCGCCTTCGTCTCGACCGCGGCGCTCGCCGGCCCGACGACCTATCCGCTGACGATCGAGAACTGCGGGCGGAGCGTCACCTTCGCCAAGGCACCGGAGCGGGCGGTGGCGCTCGGCCAGAACAGCGCCGAGATCCTGCTGCTGCTCGGCCTTGCCGACCGGATGGCCGGCACGGCGTTCTGGCCGAACGAGGTGCTGCCGGAGATCGCGGCGGAGAACGCCAAGGTCGACGTGCTGACCGTCGAGTTCCCGACCCTCGAGGCCGTGCTGGCCAAGCAGCCGGACTTCGTGCCGGCCATGCTGGTGACGCTGCTCGGGCCGGACAGCAAGGTCGCAAAGCGCGAGGACTTCGAGGCGCTCGGCATCCCGACCTACCTGTCGCCGAGCGCCTGCTCGACGGTGCGGACGACCAAGGACGCCTACGGCGCCCGGACGTCGCTGTGGAACATGGACCTCGTCTACCGCGAGATCGACGACCTCGCCCGCATATTCGGCGTCGCCGACCGCGGCGAGGCGCTGATCGCCCGCTTCAAGGCCCGCGAGGCGGCGCTGCGCGCGAAGTTCCCCCGCAAGGAGGGCCTCACCTTCCTGTTCTGGTTCTCGAGCCCCTCCCCCGACGGCGACGCCTATCTCGGCGGCGGCAACGGCCCGTCCGGTTACGTCGCCGACCTCCTCGGCGGCACCAACGCGATCCGCACCGAGGCCGATTGGCCGACGCTCGGCTGGGAGGGCATCATGGCCGCCGCCCCGACGGTGATCGTGGCGGCCCAGGTCGACCGCAAGCGCTGGGACCTCGACCGCGCCGACAACAAGATCGCCTTCCTGACTTCCGACCCGACCGTGAGCCAGATGGAGGCGGTGACGAAGAAGCGCATCGTGGTGATGAGCGGGGCGGCGATGAACCCGAGCATCCGCACGCTCTACGGCGCCGAGGAGATCGCCGCGCAGCTCGAAGCGCTCGACCTGCCGTGACGCGGACGATCGCCGCGGACGGCGGCGCGGGCCGGCTCGCCCTGCTCTTGGCGCTCGGCGCGGTCGCGCTCGCCTTCGCGGTCGCGGTGGCGACCGCGATCGGCGACTACGCGATCGGGCTCGGGACCGTGGCGCTCGCCGTGACCAACGGCGTCGGGCTCACCGACGCCGCGATCCCGCGCATCGAGGAGAGCGTCGTCTGGAACCTGCGCCTCAGCCGCGCCCTGGTGGCGGCGCTGGCGGGGGCGGGGCTGTCGATCTGCGGCACCATCCTGCAGGCGCTCTTGCGCAACGCGCTCGCCGAGCCCTACGTGCTCGGCGTCTCGGCCGGCGCCTCGACCGGCGCGGTCGCGGTCATCGTGCTCGGCATCGGCGCCGGCGGCCTGTCGCTGTCGGCGGGCGCCTTCGCCGGCGCCTTCGCGGCCTTCGCCCTGGTCGCGCTGCTCTCGAACGGGGCGACCAGCGGACCGAACCACACCATCCTCGCCGGCGTCGCCGCCTCGCAGCTCTTCAACGCGGCGACGTCCTACATCGTCACCACCGCCGGCAACGCCCAGCAGGCGCGCGACGTGATGTTCTGGCTGCTCGGCAGCTTCGGCGGCGTGCGCTGGCCCGACGTCCAGCTGCTGCTCGTCGTCGTGGTCGCCGGCCTCGCGGCCTGCCTGTGGATGGCACGCGCGCTCGACGCCTTCACCTTCGGCGACGAGGACGCCGCCGCGCTCGGCGTGCCGGTGGGGCGGATCCGCCTCGCGCTGTTCGTCGTCACCGCCATGGTCACCGCCACCATCGTCGGCATGGTCGGCACGATCGGCTTCGTCGGCCTCGTGGTTCCGCACGCCGCCCGCTTCCTGGTCGGCCCGATGCACCTCAGGCTGCTGCCGACCGCGGCGGTCCTCGGCGCCCTGTTCATGACGACCGCCGACATCGCCTCGCGGGTGATCGTCGCCCAGCAGACCGTGCCGATCGGGGTAGTGACCGCGCTGGTCGGCGTGCCCTTCTTCGCGCTGATCCTCCATCGTTCGAGGCCGCGGCCGTGACCGTCGTCGCCCACGACCTCACCTGGGGCGCCGGCCGGCGCGCCATCGTCGCCGGGGTCTCGCTGGCGGTCGCCCGGGGCGAGACGCTCGGGCTGATCGGGCCGAACGGCTCCGGCAAGTCGTCGCTGCTGCGCCTGCTCGCCGGGCTGCGGAAGCCATGGTCCGGGCGCGTCGAGATCGAGGGGCGCGACGTCGCCGCCGTGGCGCGCCGGGCATTGGCGCGGCAGGTAGCCTTCGTGCAGCAGCACGCCGCCACCGAGACCAGCGTCACCGTCCGCGACGTCGTCCGGCTCGGCCGGACACCGCACCGCTCCGCCCTCTCAGGCTGGTCGGCGGCGGACGAGGCGGCCGTCGCGGCGGCCCTGGCGCGGGTCGACATGACCGAGCGCGCGGCGCAAGTCTGGCAGACGCTGTCGGGCGGCGAGCGCCAGCGCGTCCACGTCGCCCGCGCCCTGGCGCAGGCGCCGCGGATCCTGTTCCTCGACGAGCCGACCAACCACCTCGACATCCATCACCAGATCGAGATCCTGCGAATGGTCCGCGAGCTCGCGCTGACCAGCGTGGTGGCGCTGCACGACCTCAACCTCGCGGCGATGTTCTGCGACCGCATCGTGGTGCTGCAGGCCGGATCCGTGATCGCGGCAGGCCCGCCGGAGGCGGTGCTGACGACCGATCTCCTGCGCGCGGTGTTCCGCGTCGAGGCCGAGGTCGTCCCCTCCCCCCGCCACGGCCGGCCGCGCATCCTGTTCGAGCCGGGCTGAGGGAAGGCTCGGTCAGCCGGGCGCGGCCTTCCCCCTCGCCGCCGACCGTCGCCGGCCGCCGCGGCTGCCGGCGACGTCGACGAGGCGGCGGAAGGTCGGGCACTCCATGTGCGAGGGCGCCGAGCAATCGGCGACGTGGCGGAGCGTGTCGGCGAGCGCGGCGAGCTCGCGGATCTTGCGGTCGATCTCGTCGGCCTTCCGGCGGAGGGCGTCGCGCGGCAGGTCGGGCCGGCCGTCGCGGCCGAACATGCCGGCGATCTCGTCGAGCGAGAAGCCGGCCGACTTGCCCATCGCGATCAGCTTCAGCTGCAGCAGCACCTCCGGCGGGAACTGCCGGCGCAGCCCGTGCCGGGAGACGGACGAAATCAGCCCGGCCTCCTCGTAGTAGCGCAGCGCCGAGGGCTTGACGCCGCTCGCCGCGGCGACCTCCCCGATGTCGAGGAATTTCATGCTTGACCTCAAGTCGGCTTGAAGTGGCAGCCTGCTCCCGACCTGAAATTTCCGCAAGGGGAGACAAGAATGACGACGACCGAAACGCGCGCACCGACGGCGGCGCGGACCATGATCGCGGCGACGCTCGCCCTATCGATGCTGCTCGCCTCGCTCGGCACCAGCATCGCCAACATCGCCCTGCCGACGCTGGCCGCGGCCTTCGACGCACCCTTCGCCGCGGTGCAGGCGGTGGTGGTCGCCTATCTCGCGGCGCTGACGGTGGCGGTACTCGTCGCGGGACGACTCGGCGACCGCCACGGCCTCAAACCCGCGCTGGTGGCGGGGCTCGCGCTGTTCGCCGTCGCCTCGCTGCTGTGCGCAGTTGCGCCGACCCTGTGGGCGCTGATCGGCGCCCGCGCGCTCCAGGGCATCGGCGCCGCCTTCCTGACGACGCTCGCCATGGCGCTGATGCGGCAGACCGCGGACGAGGCGCGGGTCGGGCGGGCGATGGGCCTGCTCGGCACCGTCTCGGCACTCGGGACGGCGCTCGGCCCCTCGCTCGGCGGCCTGCTGATCCCGGTCGCGGGCTGGCGCGGCATCTTCTGGGTGCAGGTCCCGCTGGCCGTGCTGGCGTTCGCGCTCGCCGTCGCGACCTTGCCGGACGAGCGGGTGAAGGCGTCGCGGGCGTCAACCGTGCCGGCGCCGGGGATCTACCGCGCCCTCGTGCCGAACCTCGTCGTCAACCTGCTGGTCGCCGCGGTGATGATGACGACGCTGGTGGTCGGCCCGTTCCATCTCGGCCTCGGTCTCGGCCTCGACGCCGGCCGCGTCGGCTTCGTCATGGCGGTCGGGCCCGTGATCTCGATCCTCGCCGGAGTGCCCTCGGGCCGGCTCGTCGACGCGCTCGGCAGCGCGCGGGTGACCGCCGTCGGCCTCGCCCTGCTCACCGCCGGCGCGTTCCTGCTCGCGGCGCTGCCGCAGGGGGCGGGCGTCGCCGGCTATCTCGCGGCGATCGCCGTGCTGACGCCGGGCTACCAGCTGTTCCAGGCCGCCAACAACACGGCGGCGCTGGCGGCCGTGCCGAAGGACCGGCGCGGCACCGTCTCGGGGGCGCTCGGCCTGTCGCGCAACGTCGGGCTGATCGCGGGTGCCTCGGTGATGGGCGCCGTGTTCGCCGCCTTCGTCGGCACCGACGTCGGTTCTCGGGCCTTCGCCGCGGCGGCGCCCGCGGACATTGCCGCGGGGATGCGCGCGACCTTCCTGCTGGCGGGCGCGGCGATGCTCGTCGCCGCCGCGGTCGCCTTCGGGCCGGGCGGACCGGCCCGGCGCGCGCGCTGACGGTTCCCCGCCTTCGTGCGCCGGGCCGTCGCCCGGCGCCGCCGCTCGTCAGGCCGGCAGGACGATCACCTTGGTGTCGACCGGGGTGCGGTCGTAGAGGTGGATCATGTCCTGGGTCAGCAGGCCTGTGCAGCCGCTGGTCAGGTTGGTGCCGATGGTGGCGGGATAGCGCGAGGCGTAGATGGTGTAGAGCGTGTAGACGCCGTTCTGGTAGAGGTGCAGCGCGCGGGCGCCGAGCGGGTTGTCGGGACCGCCCGGCATGCCGCCGGCGTATTTCGCCGCGCGCGGATCGCGCTGGATCATCTCCTTCGGCGGGGTCCAAGTCGGCCACTCGGACTTGCGCCCGACATAGGCCTCGCCGCTCCACAGGAAGCCCTGGCGCCCGACGTTGGCGCCGTAGCGGGTCGCCTTGCCCTCGCCTTCGATGCGGTAGACGTAGTAGTTGGCGGGGTCGACGACGATGGTGCCCGGCGCCTCGGTGGAGGCGTATTTCACCGTCTGGCGCAGATACTGCGTCTTGACCTTGCGGATGTCGGTGGCGGGGACCGGGAACTTCTCTTCCGGGATCGGGCCGTAGAAGGCGGCCGCCTCGCGGCGGAGCCGCGCGTCGCTCGACATGCAGCCGGAGAGGCCGAGCGCGCCGACGCCGGCGGCGGCCCCGATCAGGAAGGCCCGGCGGTGGAGATGCCCGGGGCGACCCGCGTCGCCCGTTTCCCCGAGGTCGGCAAACGCACCGTCGATGACCATGATCCAGAGGCTTCCCGTCGCTCGTTGTCGCTGTGGATCGCCGCAGCGCCGAGCGCCGGGCGATCCGATCGCGGCGAGCTTGCCGTCCCGGCGGGCGAATCGCAAGCAGGAGACGCCCCGCTCAGCCCGCATCCGTGGCGATGCGGTAGCCGATGCCGGGCTCGGTGAGGATCACCAGGTCGCTCTCGCTCGCGCCGAGCTTCTGGCGGATCTGGCCGACGTAGACGCGCAGATACTGGGTGTCGCCGGCGTGGGAGGGGCCCCAGACGGCGGTGAGGAGCTGGCGGTGGGTCAGCACCGTGCCGGCGTTGCGGGCGAGCAGGGCGAGGAGGTCGAACTCCCGGCGGGTCAGGCGGACCTCCTCGCCGGCGAGCGTCACCCGGTGGGCGGCGAGGTCGATCTCGCAGCGGCCGGCACGGAGGACCGTCGGCGCGGCCTTGCCCGGGCGGTGCTTGCGCAGGGCGGCGCGCAGCCGCGCCAGCAATTCGCCGACACCGAAGGGCTTGTTGACGAAGTCGTCGGCGCCGAGGTCGAGCGCCTCGACCTTCTCGGCCTCGCGGTCGCGCGCGGAGAGGATCACCACCGGCACGTCGCTCCAGGCGCGCAGGCGCCGCAGCACGACCTTGCCGTCGATGTCGGGCAGGCCGAGGTCGAGGATCACCACGTCCGGTGCGCGCTCCGAGGCGAGCGCCAGTGCCTCGCGGCCGTCCTTAGCCGGCAGCACCTCGTAGCCCTCGGCCGCGAGCGCCGGCCGCAGGAAGCGGTGGATCGCCTGTTCGTCGTCGACGAGGAGGACGGTGGTCATGGTTCTGGGCGCCGCCGGGGCAGGAGGAGCGTGAAGCGGGCGCCGCGGCCGCCATCGACGGGGCTCTCGGCGCGGATCGTGCCGCCGTGGGCCTCGGCGATGCCCTTGGCGATCGCGAGGCCGAGGCCGGAGCCCTCGCCGCCGTCGCCGCGCTCGGCGGAGGCGCGGACGAATTTCTCGAAGACGTGCGGCAGCACCGTGGCCGGCACGCCGGGGCCGTCGTCCTCGACGGCGACGGTCAGGTCGCGTTCGTCCGCCGCCGCCGAGAGCGCGATCCGTGCCGACGGGCCGGCGTAGCGCACGGCGTTGCCGACCACGTTGCCGAGCGCCTGTTCGAGCAGGATCGGATCGGCGAGCGCGAGCGGCAGGTCGGGTGGAGTGGCGACCGTGATCGCCTGCGTCGCCCCGCGCCGGCGCGCGGCGGCGGCGACGCGTTCCAGCACCTCGGCGACGTCGGTCCAGTCCATCCGGATCTCGAGCGCGCCGGCCTCGAGCCGGGTCATGGCGAGGAGATTGCGCACCATGCCGTCGAGATGCTCGGCCTCCTCGCGGATCGCGGCGAGGAGATCGGCGCGTTCGGCCGCGCCGAGGCGGTCGCCGAGCTCGGTCAGGCTGGTCGCCGCGCCGAGGACGGTGGCGAGCGGGGTGCGGAAGTCGTGGCTGATCGAGGCGAGCAGGATGTTGCGGACGCGCTCGGTCTCGGCCGCCATCCGCGTCGCCTCGATCTCGCCGGCGAGCGTGGCGCGGTCGAGGGCGACGGCGGTCTGCTCGACGAGGCTGTCGAGCAGGGTGCGGCTCTCGGCGTCGAGCGGCACGCCGTCGGGCGCGTCCTCGACGCCGACCACGCCGATCGGGCCGCGGCCGGCGACCAGCGGCAGGAACAGCCAGGGCACGTTCGGCAGCGTGGCGGTGTCGGCGCCGGCGGCCTCGCGGCGCTCGAAGGCCCAGCGCGCGGCCATGGTCGAGGCGGTGTCGAGCCGGTCCTCGGGCGGCCAGGCCGCGGCGATCGCGAGTTCGCCGGCGCGGTCGAGCAGCAGCACGGCGCTGCGGCCGACGATGGCGTGGATCTCCGACGCCGCGGCCTCGGCCACCGCGTCGGCGCCCGGGAGGGCGGAGAGCTTGCGGGTGAACTCGTAGAGCCGCCGCGTCGCCCGGACGCGCTGGATCGCGGCGCGCGCCTGATCGCGGGCCCGGCCGGCGACCGTGGAGGTGACGACGGCGATCAGGAGGAAGATCGCGAGCGCCAGGAGTTCGTGCGGACGGGCGATGGTGAAGGTGTAGCGGGGGTCGATGAAGAAGAAATTGTAAGTGAGGAAGGACAGCACCGACGCATAGATGGCCGGCCAGATGCCGGAGCGGATCGCCGGGACGAGGACGGCCATCAGGAACAGCATCGAGATGTTGGGCAGCGCCACCACGCGCGTGATGCCGTGGCCGAGCGCGACCGCCGCGGCGACGCAGGCCGTCGCCTCGAGATATCCGCCGAGCGGCCCCGGATCCGGCAGCCGCTCGCGCCAGCCCGTGCGCCGGGCGTCGACGCCGCGGTCCGAGGTCACCACGTGGACGGCGATGCCGTCGGCGCCGCGCACCAGCGCCTCGGGCAGCGACGGCCGGACCAGCCGGGCGAAGGGTTTGCGGCGCGCCCGGCCGATCACGATCTGCGTCACGTTCTCGAAGCGGGCAACGCGCAGGATCTCGTCGGCGAGATCGGTCGCGACCAGCGTCCGGGTCTCGGCCCCGAGGCTCTCGGCAAGGCGGAGCGCGGCGTCGCGGCGGCCGCGCGCCTCGCGGTCGAGGTCGGCGCCCGGCCGCTCCAGCGAGACGGCGAACCAGGAGGCGTCCATCAGGTCGGCGAGCCGCTTGGCGTGGCGGACGACCCGGGCGGCGGCGGCGTCGGAGCCGACGCAGACCAGGATGCGCTCGCCCGCCGCCCACGGCCCCTCGATGGCGCCGCCCTGCATCCGCTCGACGAGGTCGCTGTCGACCCGGGCGGCGACGCGGCGGAGCGCGAGCTCGCGCAATGCCGTCAGGTTCGACGGCTTGAAGAAGTTCTGCACCGCGCGCGCGGCGGTGTCCTCGACGTAGACCTTGCCGTCGGCGAGCCGCTTCAGGAGTTCGTCCGGCGGCAGGTCGACGAGCACGATGTCGTCGGCCGCCTCGAGTGCGCCGTCGGGCACGGTCTCGCGGACTCGGACGCCGGAGATCTTCTGGACGACGTCGTTGAGGCTCTCGAGATGCTGGACATTCAGCGTCGTCCAGACGTCGATGCCCGCGTCGAGCAGTTCCTCGACGTCCTGCCAGCGCTTCGGGTGGCGCGATCCCGGCACGTTGGAATGGGCGTATTCGTCGACGAGCAGGAGGCGCGGTTTGCGGGCGAGCGCGGCGTCGACGTCGAATTCGGAAACGAGCCGGCCGCGGTAGGGCACCTGAGCCCGCGGCAGCAGTTCGAGGCCGTGCACCAGGGCCTCGGTCTCGCGGCGGCCGTGGGTCTCGACGATGCCGATCACGACCTCCTGCCCGCCCTCGGCGGCGGCGCGCGCCGCCTGCAGCATGGCGAAGGTCTTGCCGACGCCGGGCGCGGCCCCGAGGAACACCCTGAGCTTGCCGCGACCCTCGCGCCCGGCGAGGGCGACGAGGGCATCGGGCGAGGCGCGGGGCGGCGTCCGGGCGGTCATGGTCCAGCGGCTTCGGGCTTGGCGGCTTCGGGCTTGGCGGCGTCGAGGGCGAGGTTCAGGGCGAGCACGTTCACCCGCGGCTCGCCGATCAGGCCGAGGACCGGCTTCTCGACGGCACGGAGCACCAGCGCCCGCACGTCCGCCTCGGGCAGCCCGCGGGCCGCGGCGACGCGGGCGACCTGAACGAGGGCATAGCCCGGCGAGACGTCCGGGTCGAGGCCGCTGCCGGAGGCGGTGACGGCGTCCGCCGGGATCGGGCCGGCGACGCCCTCGGCGCGGAGCGCCGCGACGTCGGCGGCGAGGCGGTCGGCGAGTTTCCGCGCCGTCGGCGCGAGGTTGGAGCCGCCGGACGCCAGGCCGTCGTAGCCGGCGCCGGCGGCCGAGGGGCGGCCGTGGAAGTAGCCGGGGCCGGCGAAGCCCTGGCCGATCAGGCGGGAGCCGACCACCACGCCGTCGTGCGTCACGAGGCTGCCGTTCGCCTCGGCCGGGAACACCGCCTGGGCGATACCGGTCACGGCGAGGGGATAGGCGAGGCCGAGGAGGAGCGTGAAGGCGAGAAGCAGGACGACGGCGGGCCGGGCCTGGGCGGCGAGGTCGGACGGAGCCTCGGCCGCGGTTCCCGCGGGCAGGCGCTGTGCGAGGGTCATGGGTCGATCCTTCAGGCGAGGCCGAGCGCGGCGACGAGCATATCGACGATCTTGATGCCGACGAAGGGCACGATCAGGCCGCCGACGCCGTAGATGGCGAGGTTGCGGGAGAGGATGGCGCCGGCATCGGCGGGCGTGTAGGCGACGCCGCGCAGCGCCAGCGGGATCAGGGCGACGATGATCAGGGCGTTGAAGATCACCGCGGAGAGGATGGCGCTCTCCGGGGTCGACAAGCCCATGACGTTGAGGACGCCGAGTTCGGGGATCGCGGCGACGAACAGCGCCGGGATGATCGCGAAATACTTGGCGACGTCGTTGGCGATCGAGAAGGTCGTCAGCGACCCGCGCGTCATCAGGAGCTGCTTGCCGATGCCGACGATCTCGATGAGCTTGGTGGGATCCGAGTCGAGGTCGACCATGTTGCCGGCCTCGCGGGCGGCCTGGGTGCCCGACTGCATGGCGACGCCGACGTCGGCCTGGGCGAGCGCCGGGGCGTCGTTGGTGCCGTCGCCGCACATGGCGACGAGGCGGCCCTTGGCCTGTTCGGCGCGGATGTAGTTCAGCTTGTCCTGCGGCGTCGCCTCGGCGATGAAGTCGTCGACGCCGGCCTCGGAGGCGATCGCCGCGGCGGTGACCGGATTGTCGCCGGTGACCATGACGGTGCGGATGCCCATGCGCCGGAGTTCGGCGAAGCGGGCCTTGATGTCGGGCTTGACCACGTCCTTGAGGTGGATGACGCCGAGGATGCGGCCGTTCTCGACGAGGCCGAGCGGCGTGCCGCCGGAGCGGGCGATCCGCTCGACCGCCTGGGCGTAGGCCGGCGGCTCGGCGACCGCCGACCGGGCCTCGCGGACGAGGCGGCGGACGGCGTCGACGGCGCCCTTGCGGATGCTGCGCACGCCGATGTCGACGCCGGAGAGCCGCGTCGCCGCCGAGAATTCCACGAAGGTCGCGCCCTCCGGGCGGCTCGCGGGGATGGCGATGCCGTGGCGCTCGGCGACGAGCCGGACGATCGACTTGCCCTCGGCGGTGTCGTCGGCGAGGCTCGCCAGCAGTGCCGCCTCGGCCGCCGCGGCCTCGGTCACGCCCGGCATGGCGACGATCTCGGAAGCCATCCGGTTGCCGAAGGTGATGGTGCCGGTCTTGTCGAGCAGCAGGGTGTCGACGTCGCCCGCCGCCTCGACCGCGCGGCCGGACATCGCCATCACGTTGAAGCGGATCAGCCGGTCCATGCCGGCGATGCCGATCGCCGACAACAGGCCGCCGATGGTGGTGGGGATGAGCGTGACCAGCAGCGCGACCAGGATCGGCACCGACACCGACGTGCCCGAGTAGGCGCCGAGGCCGGACAGGCTGACCACGGCGATCATGAAGATCAACGTCATGCCGACGAGCAGGATGGTCAGCGCCACCTCGTTCGGCGTCTTCTGGCGCTCGGCGCCCTCGACGAGCGCGATCATCCGGTCGAGGAAGGACGAGCCCGGCGCCGCGGTGATCCGGACCACGACCCAGTCGGACAGCACGGTGGTGCCGCCGGTGACGCCGGAGCGGTCGCCGCCGGCCTCGCGGATGACGGGGGCGGATTCGCCGGTCACCGCCGCCTCGTTGACCGAGGCGATGCCCTCGACGATCTCGCCGTCGCCGGGCACGAGGTCGCCGGCCTCGACGAGCACGTGGTCGCCGACCTCGAGGTCGAGCGCCGAGACCTTGTTCCAGAGGTTGCGGTCGTCGGCGCGCAGGAGGCGCTTGGCGAGGGTGTCGGTGCGAGCCTTGCGCAGGCTGTCGGCCTGGGCGCGGCCGCGGCCCTCGGCGAGCGCCTCGGCGAAGTTGGCGAACAGCACCGTGAACCACAGCCAGGCGGTGATCTGGCCGGTGAACAGCACCGGCCCGCCCGCGACGAGATCGCGGACGAACAGCACCGTGACGAGGGCGGCGACCACCTCGGTGACGAAGATCACCGGGTTCTTCGCCAACGAGCGCGGGTCGAGTTTCTTCAGGGCGTCGAGGGCGGCCCGGCCGATCAGGTCGGGCGCGACGACGGTGGATGCGGTCTTGGAGGACATGGGCGGATACTCCGGGCGCCGGGTCAGAACAGCCTGCCCGCCTGCATCTGCACCTGCTCGGCGATCGGGCCGAGGGCGAGCGCGGGGAAGAACTGCAGACCGCCGAGGATCAGGACGATGCCGACGATGAGGCCGACGAAGAGCGGCCCGTGGGTCGGGAAGGTGCCCGCGGAGGCCGCGAGCCTGGGCTTGGCGACCAGCGAACCGGCGATCGCCATCACCGGCACCACGTAGGCGAAGCGGCCGAGCAGCATCGCGACGGCGAGGGTGACGTTGTACCAGGGCGTGTTGCCCGAGAGCGATCCGAAGGCCGAGCCGTTGTTGCCGGCCGCCGAGGTGTAGGCGTAGAGGATCTCCGACAGGCCGTGCGGCCCGGCGGTGGCGGGACCGGCGAGCCCGGCGGGGATCACCGCGGACACCGCGGAGAAGCCGAGGATCGCGGTCGGCAATACCAGGATGGCGAGGATCGCCATCTTGACCTCCTTCGCCTCGATCTTCTTGCCGAGATACTCGGGCGTGCGCCCCACCATCAGGCCGGCGACGAAGACGGCGAGAATCGCGATCACCAGCATGCCGTAGAGGCCGGAGCCGACGCCGCCGGGCAGGATCTCGCCGAGTTGGATCATCACCATCGGCACCATGCCGCCGAGCGGGGTGAAGGAGGCGTGCATGGCGTTGACGGCGCCGTCGGAGAGGCCGGTCGTCACCGCCGCGAACAGGGCCGACATGGCGATGCCGAATCGGACCTCCTTGCCCTCCATGTTGCCGCCGGCGGGATCGAGCCCGGCCGCGGCGAGCACCGGCGTGCCGCTCGCTTCGGCCCAGTAGCAGAGCCCGACCGCGGTCACGAGCAGGATGCCCATGGCGGTAAGGATCGCCCTGCCCTGCCGCTTGTCGCCGACCATCCGGCCGAAGGCGAACACCAGCGCGGTCGACACCACCAGCATCTGCCAGATCGTCAGCATGTTCGCGAAGGCGTTCGGGTTCTCGAACGGGTGGGCGGCGTTGGCGTTGAAGAAGCCGCCGCCGTTGGTGCCGATCTGCTTGATGGCGATCTGGCTCGCGACCGGCCCGAGCGCCAGCGTCTGCCGGCCGCCCTCGAGCGTGGTCGCGACCGCCGAGGCTTCGAGCGTCTGCGGCGTGCCGAGCGCGACCTGCACGAGCGCCGTGACGAGCGCGAGCGGCAACAGCACGTAGAGGGTGGCCCGGGTGACGTCGACGAAGAAGTTGCCGACCGTCGCCGCACCGGAGCGCGCGAAGGCGCGGACCAGCGCCACGGCGAGCGCGAGGCCCGTCGCAGCCGACAGGAAGTTCTGCACCGTGAGCCCGGCCATCTGGCTGAAGTGGCTCATGGTGCTCTCGCCGGCGTAGTTCTGCCAATTGGTGTTGGTGACGAAGCTGACGGCGGTGTTGAACGCGAGGTCCGGCGAGAGGCCGGAAAAGCCCTGCGGATCGAGCGGCAGCCCGCCCTGGAGCCTGAGGATCGCGTAGAGCAGCACGAAGCCGGCGGCGTTGAAGGCGAGCATGGCGAGCGTGTAGCCGAGCCAGCCCTGCTCGCGGGCGGGATCGACGCCCGCGGCGCGGTAGAGCACGCGCTCGAGCGGGCCGAGGACGGGTGAGAGTAAGGTGCGCTCGCCGGCCGCGACCCGCGCCACGTAGCCCCCGAGCGGGGCGGCGGCGGCGAGGACGAGGCCGAGGACGAGCGCGATCTGCAGCCAGCCGGCGAGGGTCATGGCGGTCGCTTTCGGAACGGGGATCAGAACTTCTCGGGCCGGATCAACACGGCGACGAGATAGAGGGCGAGGACGGCGGCGACGGCCGCGCCGAGCACGAGATCGGGCATGGCGGGCCTCAGGCGCCGGCCGCCCAGCGGGCGTAGAGCGCCATCGCCGCGAAGAAGCCGAGGCCGACGGCGAGATAGGCGATGTCCAGCATGGATGCCTCCTGGTTCGGACATCGGATCGAGTAGGCCCGATCGGCATAAGGGATCCATGTGGATTGGCGGGGGGAGCGGTGCCGGTTTGCTCGCGGCGCTCGTGTCCGCGGTACGGCGGGTCGCGCTACGTGATCGCCAAGAACTCTGAAAGATGGCACGCCTAAGAGGATGAACCTCGAGATCGCTATGTCTTTGTTGGCGCTTTGCGGATCCAGAAACGAAAATCCAAACCGCGCTGGCAGCAAAACTTGCCACACGCATGTCTGAACCTCAGATTTGAGGCCGTCTCCGCACAGACCGTCATTCGGGGTGCGAATGCCGGATGATTACTCTTCTGCACTCGCCCCCATTTGTGTTCTTTGGTGCGAGAGCAAATTTTCGCGAACGCTGCCGTTAGCAAGCTGAGGATTAGAAGGCGCCCACGTTGCGAATGAGTTGCAGATCCCCAGCTTTGCTTGCCAGAGTTTCTATGCGATCGTCGAGTTCTTTAAATCTCCTGGCAAACATCTCGATCTCATCAGCTACGTAGTTCCATTCTGGTTCTTCATGAAACCATCGGTCGGTCCGAGCGTGCGAGGGGAGTAGCGCGTAGAAGGTTGTGAGTGGTTGATTCGGGTCGGCATAGTCAGGTGAACTCATTTCAGTGACATATCCATGCGCCAGTTCATTCCTCCTCGCCACCCATTCAGTATATGCACCCATTTCTCTGCGCAGAACTTTCTTGAACTTGGCCGCGGCAGCGTGCTGATGCCCAAAATTGCCCGACAAGAATCTCAGGCCCGCCTCACGCAAAAAACTCGCGCGCTCATGCGTTTTGAGGAGAGTGTCAAAAGTGTTGATCGAAAGCCCGAACTCTCGTTCAGGCAAGTGCCGATGCAAGGCATGGGCAAGGCTGCTAACGGCAGCATTGACTCCTTCCCAAGCCGACAACGCTCGACCAAGCGCCGTGTAGATGGGACCATCTGCCCGATCCCCTTGCCGGTTTGGCGCGAAGCTGCCCAGAGGTCGGTCCCAAGGCATCAGCTTGTTGCTCATAACTTCCTACCTTTCAGCTCGGCCGAGCTCGCCAGATGCCTACTCTATTGCTACCGCGAGAGAGCAACGTCTACGCATAGCTGCTCTCGAGCGGACGTCTGACGGTCCTTTCCCTGGCGGCACGCGCCGCCCGTTGGACGACGCGTCCAACGAGGTCGTCGTGAGCGACACGGCGATCGGAGAGCCAGTCGCCAAGCTGCATCTTCTCGCCGGTGACGGCCCGCCGACTTTGGGCGACGGCAGCTTGCGGCACTGCCGGGGACAGGCAATCGGCGCAAAGCCGTTGACTGCATGGAGATCACGAGACCGGGCAAAGCCCTCCGGAAGCACGACGGCGGTTCTCTATTCGGCGGCCACGAGCAACCCGAATTCCCACAGCGCCCGCAACGCGGCGGGCGAAGCGGCCGCGAGCAACGCGTCCGCGTCGTCGGGCTTTTCGATCAGCCGAACGGCCTCGTCGAAACCCGGATCGCCGTCGCGCAGCAGTTTTCGGGTGGAGCCGGCCGCTGCCGTGCGGGAATCGATCTCCAGATAGATCGAATCGATGTCTCGGCCGCGTGCCGGACGGGCGGACGGATCGACCGCCAAACGAGCCGGAACCGCGGCGTCCGACGGTGGTGCGGCCACCGCTTTGCGGCGTTGCCGATACCAGCAATTGATGGCGAACCGCGATTGGGCGAAGTCACCGGACGGACAAGAAATCGGCCGCACCTCGTGCGGCGCCCAGGATGGAAACAGCAGCAGCATGTCCCGTTCCGGGGCGATGTCGACGAACCGCCCGCCCTGTTCCACCGGCGCAATGGAGTGCAGCCGCAGTTCACCGCCGTCGAATGCCCGGGGGAGCCGATGAAAATAGTAGACCCCCGTCAGCACCCGGTCGGACCGGGCGTTGATCTGCGTGGTCGAGGTGTCGACGTGGCGCTTGTAGAAGGCGCCATCGCCGTGCGCCACGAGTTCCAGTTCCATCACGGCCAGGTCGATCGACCCGAGACCGAGCGCGTGCGCCGCGTCGTCCATCACGGCCCGGAACCGCTCCTCCAGCACGTCGCGCCACGGGCCGAGATCGTGTAGCACCAGGGAGATGCGCACATCTTCCGCAACCTTGCGCATGCCCGTCGGCCCGACGCGGGTCGGCGTGAACGCGCGCTCCCGGTCTTGCGCATATTGCAGCAATTGCTCGACCAGCTCGTCGCCGAGGAATCCCCGTATCGACCTGTGGGGCGCGATCCTTGCGAAGATGCTCGCGGTGGCCGAAGCAGTCATGATCGCACGGGAGTCCAGAATTCCGGGTTTTCCAGGACCGGGGAGTCCGCGGGATAGATCTCGAAGGCGACACAGATGCGGCGCTGATCGACACCCAACGGCACGGTGCGATGGTGGAAATAGCTGGGCATCAGGACGATTTTCCCGGGCTCGGGCTGGATCCAACGTGCCTCCCAATCGCCGAAGTCGGACTCCGTGTCCTCGGGCGGACCGACATGGAGCCAACCGGCCCGCCGCTCCGTTTGCGCGACGACCGGCGGGACTTCCACGTAATAGACGCCGTTGCACCAGGACATCGGGTGGAAATGGGGCAGATGATGGGTGTCGGCGCCGGACACCACGCTCCATCCGCCCAACCGATAGCGCGACGGCAGACCGGCCAGAAACGGGTGGGTCGGGTCGGTGGCCGCAACGTGGGCCAGTTCGGCGAGATACCGGTCCACCACCGGCCGGAGCCTCTCGAACATGCGGCGGAGAATCGGCGCTCCTTCCCCCTCCCGCAGGTCGTCCCGCCGCAACCCGTGACGGATCGAGCGCTGTTCCGGCTCTGCGTAATGCCGTAGGCCGTGGCGCAGTTCGGCGGACAACTCCGCGAGATCGGGATCGTCCGGGCCGTGAAGCCGGTCGGTACGAAGGAAGTCGCGGGTCATGCGAGCGACGACGTCGCTCCGCCCCAGTTGGGCCGCCGACACCAGATAGTGGACCAGGATCGGGGTCGCGGTGAAACCAGCCGCGATCAAGGCTTCGGCGCGTTCATGGACGACATCCCGACGCGGCGTTCGGGAAGCCGACAAGAGCAGCCGCAGCGCCCCGTGCAGCCACGGATCGATGGCATAGGCCTGCCTTACCAGATCCGCCGCCGCGGTCGCGTCCCCCGACGTCAACAGGGTTCCGGCGCGGGCGAGCAACCCGACGGCACCGTCCGCCCGCTCCGCCGCCTTGTGCGCGAGCGCCGCTTTGGCGGCGGCCCACCTGTCTTCCATCGCAAGCACGCCCGACCTCTGTGACGGCCCCGGGCACGCGGCCCTTCCGCTCCCCGATCGGCGACCTCAGGAGCCGTTCTTCGCGGTTCCCAACTCGGCGTTCGACGGATCGGTGCACGGCTCCGTCGTGTTCATCAGCACGCTGGCATCTTCGATTTGCGGCCGAACCCAGGGCTTGCGCAGCGAGGGCGCAACCGGCGACGGAAGAGCATCGAAGCGGTCCTCGGACTCGACGGCCATCGTTCGCACCTGCAAAAGGGGATTCGATCGGTGGCGCACCGCCAACGATCGATCTTCTCTTGTGCATAGGCGCCAAACGTCAAATTTGTCAAGGCAATACGGCGTAGCTCACGTATGCTCACGTCCCGACAGGCGGTTTTCTGGACGAGATGAACCACGGTGTCGCGACCAGGAATTCGGATCGAAGGTTAGGCGCTCTTCCATGTTTCATTATCGGCTTTGCGGCCTGTCCTTCAGCGCCGTCGTTCCGTTGCCAGGGGCGACTGCGTTGGACGACGCACCGGGCACGCCGGATGTCCTGTTGCAGCGGCGTGCGGTCCCTCACCGTCTGGAGTCACCTCTCGGGCATGGGCCCGGCTGGGAGATGGACGGCAACCGCCTTCTGCTGACCTTGCCGGATTCCGGCCGCTTCATGGCGAGCGACGGCCGGACGCTCGATATCGATCCGGCGGCCGACATCGACGACATCATGCCCTTTGTCCTCGGCACCGGCATCGGGGCGCTGCTGTATCAGCGCGGCGGCATGGTGCTGCATGGGGCGACCGTGGAAGTGGACGGGGGCGGGATCACCTTGTGCGGCTTCGGCGGGACCGGCAAGTCCACGCTGGCCGCCGCGTTGTGCCGATCGGGATGCCGGCTGGTCGGCGACGATCTGGCCGCCTTGTCCCTGGGCGCTCCGGGTGAAGGCCCGCTGGTGCAACCCGACGGGCAGCACTTGAAACTCTACGACACGACCATCGCGCGGTTGGGGATGACGGCGCAGTCGGGCCCGGCCGTGCGTCGGGGCCTGTCCAAGCATTATGTCACCGCGCCCGCCGCCGTGTCGGCACCGGTGCCGTTGAAGGCGGTGTACGTGCTGCACGATTCGCCGCGCGGAAAGGCGACCAGCTTCGATCGGCTACCGCCGCTCGTCGCGGCGCAAGCCCTCCTGAACCAGAGCTATCGTCGGCGTCTGGCCTTGACGACGGCACGGCTCGACAGCCGCAGCGCCGCCTTGCGCGATGCCGTGCTTCGCCGTGTGCCGCTCTTCCGCCTCTCGCGCCCCCGTGACCTCGACAGGCTGGACGAGGTGGCCGGGGCAGTGCTGGCACACGTGCGCGGCCTCGAGGAACGTGCCTTGTCATGAAGCGGTCGGTCGTGAAGCTTCCCCCGGGCGTGGTCTGGCTCGCCTCCTACCCCAAGTCGGGGAACACTTGGCTCCGCGTCCTGCTGGCCAATCTGCTGGCCGATGGCGACGGGCCCCAGGACATCAACGCATTGGATCTTCCGTTCCGGGTCGCCAGCCACCGCCGGTCGTTGGACGATCTGTCCCTGCTGGACAGCGACCTGCTCCGGCACGACGAAGTGGAGAGGCTTCGCGCCCTGACACATGACGCGTTCGCGGCCGAACAGGCCTCGGCGGTATTCGTCAAGACCCATGATGCCTACACGTTGCTGGACGACGGAACGCCGATCCTGGGCCGGCGGGCGCGGGCGGCCGTCCATCTCGTCCGCGATCCCCGCGACGTCGCCGTGTCCTACGCTTTCCATTGCGACTTCTCGTTCGCCCGCTCCATCGCGGTCATGGGCGATCCGGCCAACATCCTGACGGGCTATCGGCATGCCCAGACGCCGCAACGGCTGCTGGACTGGAGCGGGCACGTGAACAGCTGGCTGGATCAGGTGGACGTTCCGATCCATGTCGTCCGCTACGAGGATCTGCTGGCCGACACGGTGGGTGAGTTCGCCCGCGCGCTCGCGTTCCTGGGGATCGAAGCCGATGCCGGAGCGGTGGCGCGGGCGGTGCGCCATGCCAGCTTCGCCGAACTGCAAGCGCAGGAAAAAGACGCGGATTTCGTCGAACGGGCCGGCAGCGCGCCGTTCTTCCGGGAAGGCCGCAGCGGCGCGTGGCGTCGGCATTTGACCCTCGACGACGTTCGGTCCATCGAAGGCGCCCACGGCGCGACCATGGAACGGCTTGGATACCAACGGGAGACGATGTCATGACCCCATCACTGCCGTCCGATGCCCTGATGACCCGCTCGACGGATGTCCTGACGACGGAATTGGACGGTTCACTGCTGATGCTGAACATCACGCGGGGCGAGTATCATGGACTGAATGCGGTGGCGGCCCGCATTTGGGCCTTGTTGGAACAACCGACCAGCCGCACCGCCCTGGTGGCGACCCTGGTCGACGAATACGAGGTGACGCCCGACGAATGCGCCGCCGCTGTCGACGACTTCCTGACGCAATTGCACGAGCGAAACCTGCTCACGCTGTCGGCAGCCTGATCCGGCGAGGAACGGAATGCGTCTGATCTGCGGACTGGTCCGGCTCGACGGTGGCGCCGCCGACCCCGCGGTGGTGCGCGCCATGGCGGCGGCGATGACCGCGCCGGGACTCGTTCCCCGGTTGGCCTTGCGCGCCGATGGGCCGGCGGCGCTGGCCGTGCTCGATTTCCAGCGGCACCACGATGCCGCGCCGTTCGACTTGCCGACGGCGGCGGACGGCACCTGGATCGCGGCGGATGCGCGTCTGGACGAGGAAGGCGATCCCGCCGATGCCGTCCTGCGTCACGGCCTCGACCTTCCCGACCGCCTGTCGGGGGATTTCGCCGTGGCCGCCTGGAATCCCGGCCGGCGGGAACTGATCTGCGCCCGGGATTTCGTCGGCGTCCGCCCGCTGGCCTGGACCCACCGGCCGGGCAGCCTGTTCGCCTTCGCCTCCCTGCCCAAGGGGTTGGTGGCGTCGGGCGTGGCGGCCGGCGTGCTGGACATGGTCGCCCTGGGGCGGCTGCTGGCGGAAACCTACGACACCGGGGACCGCACCAACTATCGCGACGTGTTCCGGCTGCGTGCGGGTTGCGCTCTTCTGGTCACGCCGCAGGGCGTTCGCGAACATCGCGCCTTCGATCCCGATCCCGAACGGGTCGGACGCCGACGGATCGGCCATGCCGACGCGGCGGCGGAGTTGCGCCATCTGGTGGAGCAGGCGGTGATCCGCCGTCTGCCCGCCGCCGGGCCGGTGGCGACGCAGCTCAGCGGCGGGCTGGATTCCTCGGCCGTGGCCGTCATCGCGGCGCGGCGCTTGCGGGAGCAGGGTCGACGCCTGCACGCTTTCTCCCTGCTGCCCCGGGACTGGCAAACCACGCAGGACAAGGGCGAACAGCCGTACATTGCGTCCGTTCTCGCCCAGGAACCGGACATCGCCTGGACCTGGTTCCATTCCCTGCCGGCGGACGACCCGGACTTCGGCGATCCCGACCTGTTGCCGCTGCCGCTCTATCTGGGCTTCGTCGATCAGAGTGCGAGCGCCGCCGCTCGGGCCGGCGCCGATCTCCTGTTGTCCGGCGCGGGCGGCGACGAAGGCCCGACCTACAACGGCAGCAACATCTACGCTGCGTTGCTGCGCCAGGGACGTTGGGGGGCGCTGCCATCCGCCCTTCGGGCCTCGTCCAGGCGGGACGGGCTTTCCCTGCCGCGCGTCGTGGTCGACAGGCTGGTCCGCCCGTTCGTGCCCGACTGGGCGGTGGCCCTGCGCCGGCGGTTGGACGGCCGGCCCCCGCCACCCCGCGATCGCCGATCGCAGGCCCTGGAACTGCTGCGGCCCGCCTTGCGCGGACAGGTTGCCGCCACCCTGTCGCCGGACGCCGTCTGGCGCAACCGGCCGCGGGATCGGGTGGAGATGTTCGTCAAATCCTATGTCATCGGCCGCAACGACCATTGGTCGACCATCGCCGCCCGCCACGGCGTGGCCCATTCCGCGCCGCTGCTGGATCGGCGCATCGTCGACTTCGTCCTGTCGCTGCCGCTGGAACGTTTCCTGGCGGACGGCTTTGCCCGTCAGCCCTATCGCACGGCCATGACCGGCATCTTGCCGGAAAGCATACGCACCCGGCCCGACAAGAGCGCGCCCACCCCCGACGCCATGCTGAACGTCGCGCGGGTGAAGCCGGGATTGCTGGCCCAGGTGGCGGCCCTGCGCGGCAGCGACGCCGCCGCGCAAGTGGATGTCGATGCCGTCGCCGCGATCATCGCCGCGGCGCCCGACTTGGAGGAAGCTTCCATGCTGGCCCGATCCGGTGCGCCTGCGCCCGCGCATTGGAAGCGGATGTTCCAGGCCTTGGTGGCTCTTTCGATCGCCCGTCGGATCGACCGAGGGTCGTGATTTGGATCCGGTCGTGTTCCACCGACCACGACCCCGCACGAGGGGTACCCGTGCCGCCCTCGCCGATGCGCCCCGACGAAGGGCTACTCCGCCGCCGGGATCGGTCCGCTTCGCGGCACGCGCCCCGGCGAGCACCGCGGCTGCCGCGCCGATGTCGGTCGGTGCCGGACGGCCTCGGCCGGACGTTCACATCCTTCCGGCGATCGCAGGCTCCGGTCACCCCAGCCGCTCCACCAATCTCACGGGTGTCCGCGGTCAACGGCCTCTTCGGCCGCACTCGGGCGGCAAACCGAGGCATCGAAATGATGGCGCACCCGACTGGATTCGAACCAGTGACCTCTGCCTTCGGAGGGCAGCACTCTATCCAGCTGAGCTACGGGTGCAGGCCGTGCGCGCCGCGGGGATGCGGCGGTGGATGGGTGAGCGTATAGCGCGGATCGCGGCGGCGCGGAAGGGGGGAGTTGGGCGGGGCCGGAGTGTGGCTCGGGGGATGGTGTGCCGCACGCCCAGGGGTAGTGGCCGGGGGATCGAAGCCTCTCGGGCCGCGCCGCCGAACCTCCGGCGCACCGGCCGCTCGGGGGGCGAGCGCAGGAATGCCGACTCCGCGATGTCACAGAGATCGCCGCCGACCGAACCCGTGCAGGGGCTTGTCGCAATTTATGATTGATTCAATCACCGAAATAACACCTAAAGGTGCCATCTCGACGTAACGACCTGCGCCCGGTCGGTTGCTCCTCGCGGGTCCGAGCACCGATCACCGGACGGAATTTCACGCGCTCGGTCTCACTATCCGCGGACGCGCTTCGCCGACACGCGCCCGCGACCTTGAAACCACGGCGAAGACCGATCCGCCACCTTGAAGATGCAGGTGCCACGCTGTTCAATCGATACGGCAAAGGATCCGAGGCTTCGATGGTCGGCGTTCCGCTCCGCATACTCACGGTTCTGCTCTGCCTCGTCTGGACGTCGGCCGTCACGCTGGCCGACGGGAAGCAGTTCGGCCCGTTCCAGGTCGACACCCTTCGAGCGGACGTCATCGCTCTCGACGGCCTCATTACCGGCAATGCCGCACTGGATTTCCGCCGCGCGTTGATGGCGGCGCCGCAGGCGAAGCTCGTCGTGCTGAACAGTCCCGGCGGCTCCGTTTCGATGGCGCTACTCATCGCCGACGACATCCATGTCCGAGGCCTCGCGACGCTGATTCCGCCGGGATCGCAGTGCTACTCCGCCTGCGCCTACCTCTTTCTAGCGGGCAGGGAACGGGTGGCCGAGGGGCGCCTGGGCGTCCACCAGATCAGCGCGGACGAGCCGGATCTCGAAAGCGCACAGATCGCGATCTCGGATATCATCGACCTACTCAACACGTTCGATACGCCGATCGAGGTGCTGACGGTGATGTTCCGCACGCCGTCCACCAGCATGCACGTCTTCACGCCGGAGGAGATGGCCGAATACCGAATCGAGCGACGTGCAGGCGTTGCCGCGACGGCGTCCTCCGGACCGCCCGCGGCGACCTCACCGCAGGAGACGCCACCGGCCCCCTCGCCCGAAGCGTTCACGGCGCCGTCGCTGCCCGACGTCGCGCCCGCGGCGCGCCCGCCCGCCGACTCGACCGCCACCGCCGAGCCAGCTCTCTCCGTTGTCGAGGACCATGCCAAGCGGCCGAACCGGATCGCCGTCTACACCGGGCTCGACTTCTACGGAGGCGACCTCGGCGCCGAGCGGGTCGGCGACCTCGCGGCCTGCGCCGGTCGCTGCCTGGAGATCGGCAACCAATGCCGCGCCTTCACCTTCAACGCCGACGACCGCGTTGTGAAGGGACCGAACTGTTTCCTCAAGAGCGAGAGCCGATCGGCCGACGGCAATGCCGTCGCCATCTCCGGCGTGCTGCTCCGCCGATCCGACCCCGACCCGCCCGCCATCGTCGTCGGCGTGATCGACCCGAAGCTCGGGCTCCTGAAGGATCTGGACATCCCTGGAGGCGACCTTACGGGAACGCCCTACGGCAAGGCCGGAACGGCCGGTCTCTGCCGCCTCGCGTGTGTCAGGAACACTCGCTGCGGGGCCTTCACCTTCATCAAGGACAATAAGCAGTGCTGGCTCAAGGGCGGTGGCACGGCGACGAGCTATGCACCGGGCATGGTGAGCGGGGTCAAGCAGACGATGAGCTTCTCGCCGATCAGGATCATTCGGCTGGATCGGTGAGGCGTTCGATCTCCGGCAGCGTGCGCCGGAAGGCCACCTCGATCCGGTCGAGGTCGGCGCGCCAGTCGAAGGTCCCCGGCAGCGAAGCGGTGGCCATGGGATCGGGCGCGGGATCCACCCGCGTCATGGTTGTCGACGGAGCGGCTTCGCAGGCGCCGGCGGCGGCCACACCGAATGTCGCGGCGGCAAGAAGGGTGACGACGGTGCGGCGCATGACGAGTGACGTCCTTCGATGACGAATAAGAGTGCGTCAATTATGGTTAACGGGTGGTAAAGCGTCTGGTCTTGGCGACGTGCGGCGCCTCGCCGTCGGCGACGCGTTCGCCGTGCGAGCGGCCTCGCCTCGGACCCGACCCGACGCGCCGGCGCCGCGATCGACCGGACGCGGACGGCCGACGCGGTCGAGCGGGCTGCCACCCACTCCAAGTCGTCGAAGGACAACCGCTTCGCCCGAGGGAACGCAGACGACGCGGCGCTCGTGCCGGTGGTACGGGCGGTCGGCGGCGAGGACGACGGCCGCCGCCGCTGCGCCGGTCCCGTGGCGTGGCCGGCGGCAGCCCGGGGCGGGGGGCCGGCCGAGACGGCGGGTCGGGCTCGGCGCTAGGGCATCGCAGGTACATTGACATTCTCAATGAATCAAAGAAACTCTTTCAATTATGCCAATGAGGCCGGCTTCTCCATATTGCGCCGCACCATCAACCCCTGCGGGAGTGCGACGATCTTGAACGCCCTGTTGTCAGCCCCGATCCTGTTCTTCGTGCTCGGCGCCGCGATCGCGGCCGTCGGAGCCCGTCTTCCCCTGCCCGACGGCTTCGGCAAGGCCGTCGCCGCCTATTTGCTCGTCGCCATCGGTTTGAAGGGAGGCGTGGCGCTGTCCGGTGCCGATCTCGCCGCGGTGCTGCCGCTGATCGCGGTGTCGGGCCTGCTCAGCCTGACCATGCCGCTGCTCGCCTTCGTCGCCCTGCGCCGGCTCGCGGGGCTCGGGCGGGTCGACGCCGCAGCGGTCGCGGCGCACTACGGCTCGGTCAGTCTGGTGACCTTCGTCGCCGCCACGGAAGCGCTCAGCGCGGCCGGCATCGGGTTCGGCGGCCACATGGTGGCGGCCCTCGCCGTGATGGAGGCGCCCGCAATCGTCACGGGCCTCGTGCTCGCGGGCGCCGGGGCGGTCGGCGCGGTGACCCGGACCGCCGGCGGAGCGATCGCGGTCGCCTCGCCGCCCGGCCACGCCGGCTTCGGCGAGGCGGTGCGGGAGGCCTGCCTGAACGGCTCGATCCTGCTGCTGCTCGGCGCCCTCGCGGTCGGACTCGTGATCGGCGAGGCCGGCATGGCGCCGCTGCAGGGCCTGTTCGTCGCCCCTTGGAACGGCGTGCTCTGCCTCTTCCTGCTCGAGATGGGCCACGTCGCCGCGCGGCGCCTGTCCGAGGCCGCGACGCTCGGCCCGCGACTCGTCGCCTTCGGCGTCGCGATGCCGCTGACCGGCGCCGCGATCGGGCTGATCGCCGCGCGCGGCCTCGGCCTGCCGACCGGCGACGCCGTGCTGCTGGTGACGCTCGCCGCCAGCGCGTCCTACATCGCGGTGCCCGCGGCGCTCAGGAGCGCCCTGCCCGAGGCCGACGAGGGGATCTCGCTGCCACTCGCCCTCGGCATCACGTTTCCCTTCAATGTCACCGTCGGCGTGCCCCTCTACCTCTGGGCCGTGACGGCGCTCACCTGAGGACCGGCCGTGCCGCCACGCCTCCCCTTCGACCTCGATCTCCTGCGCAGCTTCGTCCTGATCGCCGAAGCGGGCGGCGTGACGCGCGCCGCGGAGCGGCTCGGGCGGACGCAATCCACCGTCAGCCTCCAGCTCAAGCGGCTCGAGGAGGGGCTCGGTCAGGTGCTGCTCGACCGCGACGGCGGCTTCGCCCCGACCGCCAACGGAGAGCTGCTGCTCGGCTACGCGCGCCGGATCCTGGCACTGGCCAACGAGGCCCGCGCCCGGATGACCGAGCCGGACGTGGACGGTCCGGTCCGGCTCGGCACGCCGGAGGACTTCGCCACCATGCGCCTGCCGGACGTGCTCCGGCGCTTCGCGCGGGCCCATCCGCGGGTGGCGCTCGAAGTCAGCTGCGACTTCACCGCCAACCTCGCCGAGGGCTTCGAGCGCGGCGCCTTCGACATCGTCCTCCTGAAGCGCGAGCCGCGCGGGGCCGCGGGGGGCACGCTGGTCTGGCAGGAGACGCTGGTCTGGGCCTGTTCGGAGCAATTGGTGCAAGCGCCGGGTGATCCGCTGCCGCTCGTGCTCGCCCCCAGCCCCGACATCTACCGCCGGCGCGCGCTCGACGCCCTCGAGGCGGCGGGGCGCCCGTGGCGGATCGCCTACACCAGCCCGAGCCTCGCCGGCGTCCAGGCCGCTGTGCGCGCCGGCCTCGGCGTCACGATCCTGCCGAAGGACATGCTGCTCGACGGCTTCACCATCGTCGACGCAGAGTTCGACCTGCCGGTGCTGATGCGGACGGAGATCGCGCTGCATCGTGCGCCCGGTCCGCGCGCCCGGGCGGCGGACCTGCTCGCCGAGCACATCGTGCGTTCGCTCGAGGAACACCGCGGCGCCCCGCCGATGGTCTGATGCCTGTCTCGCAAAGTCCCGACTCGTCGGGACTTTGCGAGGTCTCGGCCTTTCGGCCAGCGCCCGGTCGGGCGCTTCTCGCCCGCAACGCTCCGACCACAGGTCGGAATTTTTGCGAGCTCGGTATGACACCTGCCTCGCGACGCCCCGGCCCGAGGGGCGGACCCTCGCGAGTTCGGTACGAACCACCGGCTCCGAAGACCGACGGCCGTGCCGTCACGCCATCAGGTAACCGGTGCGCAGGGCGCCCCAGTGGCGGCCGACGACCTCGATCGGTGCGTCGAACTCGCGGATGGCGACGAAGCGGCCGCCGCCCATGTCGCGGCGATAGCTCTGGACCAGGAACGGGCGGCGGTTGCGGGCTGCGAGCAGGCCGGCGCGGTCGTCGAAGATGCGGCGATCGCGCGAATTGGCGAGGTTCCAGTCGAGCTCGCCCTCGCGCTGCGGCTTGGAATACTCGACGTTGTGCACCGGCACGTAGCCGTTGACGTCGCAGCACATCGCGAAACTCATCCGCGCCGACTGGGCGCGCAGGCGTTCCTGGACCGGCTGGAGCAGCGGCAGGAGGGCCGTGACGGCGCGGTTGTCGTACTGCTGCGGGTTGGTGCGGGGGATCGGACGGTAGTCGGTGTCGAACAGCGTCTCGACGCCGAGGCGGCCGTCGGCGAGCGCGCCGGCGAGAACCGCGGCGATCTCGCGCGCGCCGGCCTCGACGCGCTCGACCTCGGCACGGGTCTGGTGCTCGAGCTCGGCGAGCACCGCGGCGACGCGCTCCGTGGCCGCCGTGCCGGCGTCGTCGAAGCGCAGGTGCAGCGCGCGTTCGCCGCGGCCGACGACGGTGGCCTCGATGCGGCCGATGCCGTCGAGATCGACGGCGCCGTGGGTGCCGGGCAGCAGGCCGGCGGTCTCGGCGGTCTCGAGCAGGCAGCCGCCGAGCGAGAGGTCGCCGGCACGGCAGTCGACGACGCGGTTGCCGACGACGAGCCGCGCGGGGATCGCGACCGGCCAACGGTCGTGGCGGCGGCGGTCGCCCTCCGGCGACTGGCGCAGGCTGGTGACGAGCTGGCGGTTGATGGTGTGGATCGAGGTGTTGACCACCTCGGACACCTTGGAGACCGCGCGCGTCATCTCCACGGCGGTCTGCATCGCGCCGTTGATGGCGCGGGCCTTGGCGGCGACGCGATCGGCGAAGCCGGAGGTGTCGGTGGCGACGCCGTCGATCTCGGCGGTGAGGCGGGTCTGGTTGTCGACCGCGGCGGCGACGAAGCCGAACACCGGGCGGATCTGGCCGACGATGCCGATGATCTGCGACACCGAGCGCATGCTCTCGCCGGCGGCCTCCTGGAGATGCGCGATCTTGGCGTTGACCTGTTCGGTGGCCTTCTGGGTCTGGACCGACAGCGCCTTGACCTCGCCGGCGACCACCGAGAAGCCCTTGCCGGCGGCGCCGGCGCGCGCGGCCTCGATGGTGGCGTTGAGGGCGAGCAGGTTGGTCTGCTGGGCGACGTCGGCGATCAGCCCGACCACCTTGGCGATCTCCTCGATGGCGCCGCGCAGGCTGTCCATCGAACGCTCGACGCCGTCCGCGACCGTCTCGACCTCGCCGATCAGCGACGTCGACAGCTCGGTCTGGCGGCCGATCTCGCCATTGGCCTGGATCAGCTCGGCGCTCGTCTCGGCGAGCCGGCGGGCGTTGTCGTAGGCGCCGGCGGTGTCCTCGACCAGTTCGTCGGTGTCGCGCCGGATCGTCGACACCGTCGACATGTTGCGCGCCACCGAGACCTTCATCTCCTCGGCGGCGGCGTCGAGCCGGCGCGAGGAACGCTTGAGGTCGCTCTCGATCAATTCGAACAGGCGGGCGATGTCGCCCTGCCCGTCCGTCGCCTCGCGCCGCGGTGCGCTCGCCGGTTCGGCCATCACGGGGTCCCTCGTCGTCGGATCGGCGCGCGTCAGGCGGCGCGGACGGAATCCAGGAATTGGAAGACTTCGGTGTTGAGCGTCTCGGCCTCGCGGACGAGTTCGCGGGCGGCGGCCAGCACCTCGCCGGCGGCGTCGACGCCGTCGGTTGCCGAGCGGCTGATCCGGGCGACGTCGCGGGTGACGACCTCGGTCTCGCGGGTGGCGCCGGCGACGTTGCCGGCGATCTCGCGGGCCGCCCCGCCCTGCTGCTCGACCGATCCGGCGATGGCGGCGGCGATCGCGCCGACCTCGGCGACGACGCCGCGGATCGTCGCGACCGAGGTGGCGGCGGCCTCGGTCTGCCCGCCGATCGCAGCGATCAGCCGGGTGATGTGCTCGGTGGCGCGCGCCGTCTGCTCGGCGAGCTGCTTGACCTCGCCGGCGACGACGGTGAAGCCCTGCCCGGCTTCGCCGGCGCGCGCGGCCTCGATGGTGGCGTTGAGCGCGAGCAGGTTGGTCTGTTCGGCGATGCCCTCGATGGTCTCGACGATGCCGCGGACGTCGCGGGCGGTTTCGACCAGATCGGCCATCCGGGCGGCCGCGGCCTCGGACTCGGCGGCGGCGCGGGCGGCGATCTCGGCCTGGTCGCGGGTGCGCGTGGCGATGTCCGCGACCGAGGTGGAAAGTTCGCCGGTGGAGGCGGCGACCAGGGCGAGTCGGGCGGCGGTCTCCCCGACCGCGCCGGCGGTGTCGGCGCTGCGGCTGGCGGCCGAGGCGGAGGCCTCGGTGAGCGCGCCGGCCGACGCCTCGAGCCGCAACGCCGCCGATCCCACCGTACGGGCGATGCCGCCGACGGACTCCTCGAAGGCGGCCGCGAGGCGGCGGACGTCGGAGCGGCGGATCTCGGCGGCGCGACGCTCGTCGGCCTCGCGCTCGTCGCGCAGCCGGGCGACGCGCTCGAGGGCGTCGCGGAACACGATGACCGAGCGCGCGATCCGGCCGAGTTCGTTGCGGCGGTCGGCGAAGGGCACCTCGGCGGAAAGGTCGCCCTCGGCGAGCCGCGTCATGCGGTCGACGACGCGGTCGATCGAGCGGGTGATGTCGTGCGAGACGAGGCCGACCAACAGGAAGATGACGAGGGTGACCGCGCCGGCGACGGAGAGGTTCCGCCAGAGACGGGCCTGGAAGCCCTCGGTGCGGACGCCGAGGAGGCGCGAGAGCTCGGCGGTCGCCACCTCCCACACGGCGCCGACGGCGCGGTCGAGGTCGGCGCGGGTGGCCGCGGCTCCGGCCGGCGGCGCGGCGGCGTAGGTGTCGAGCGCGGCGGCGAGCGCCGAGGTCGGTCCGACGAGCGTCTCGCGCAGGCTGCCGTCGGGGTTGCCGTCGACGGCGGCGGCGACCGAGGCGCGGAGGGCGGCACCGGCGGACGACAGCCGGTGGCCGGCGAGTGCCAAGGCGAGCGCCGGATCGGCGCCGCCGTCCGACCGGACCGCCGCGAGGGCGGCGGCGGCGTCGACCACCTCGGGCAGTTTGAACACCATCGCGTCCATGACGTAGTAGCTGTCGAGATCGGGGTCGAGGGTCAGTTTCGACCCGTCTGAGATCTTGGCGATCAGGTTGCGCAGGGCGGCCGTGAGCGCGGCCCGATCGCCGCCCGCGAGGGCGTCGATCGCGGCGGCGCGGGCCTCGGGATCGACCGACGGTCCCTCGAGGGCGGCGAGGCGCGCGCGGTTCTCCGCCGACGCCGCGGCCGACGGCGCCTCCGGCGCGGTGGCGGCGACGAAGGCCGGCCAGACCGCGCGCAGCACGGCGACGCCGTCGCTCTCGCCCTCGGCGAAGCGGATGTCCTTCAGCGACTGCGCGACGAACAGCTCGGCCAGGAGCCCGATCGGAATCGCGAACAACATCGAGAGCAGCACGAGCTTCCAGATCAATGTCAGGTTCTGGAATCGCGTCTTCAGGCGGTGCATCCCCGGAAGTCCCCTCGGCCGAGCCACGCCCGACATTTGGCACCGTCAAGGTTTAACGGATCGCGACGACCGTGGTCGGACATATTCAAGTTTCCGCAGAAAACACTGTCGATAGTGCGGAGACGGCGTGAAAATACTTAGAGGCCGATATCGCCGTCCCGGCCCGACGGCGCGCTCGGCCGCTCCGGCGCCGTGTCATACCGAGTTCGCAAAGGTCCGATCCGTGGTCGGAGCGTCGCGGGCGAGAAGCGCCCGACCAGGCGCCGGCCGAAAGGCCGAAACCTCGCGACGTCCCGACGAGTCGGGACGTTACGGGACAGGTGTCAGAGCGAGGCGGTTATGCCGCCGTCGACGTAGAGGACGTGACCGTTCACGAAGGAGGAGGCGTCGGAGGCGAGGAAGACGCAGGCGCCGACCAGTTCCTCCACGCGCCCCCAACGGCCCGCCGGCGTGCGCTTGGCGAGCCAGGCGTCGAAGGCGGGATCGGCGGCGAGCGCGGCGTTGAGCGGCGTGTCGAAGTAGCCGGGCGCGATGGCGTTGACCTGGAGACCGTGGCGCGCCCAATCGGTCGCCATGCCCTTGGTCAGGTTGCCGACGGCGCCCTTGGTGGCGGTGTAGGGTGCGATCGACGGCCGCGCCAGCGCGGTCTGCACCGAGGCGATGTTGACGATCTTGCCGCGGCCGCGGGCGATCATGTGGCGGGCGCAGGCCTGCCCGACGTTGAACACCGAGGCGACGTTGGTCTGGAGCAGGCGCTGGAACGCCTCCGCGGGGAAGTCCTCGAGCGGGGCGCGATACTGCATGCCGGCGTTGTTGACGAGGATGTCGATCGGCCCGACCTCCGCCTCGAAGCCGTCGACGGCGGCGCGGGCGGCACCGTGGTCGATCGCGTCGAAGGGCAGCGTCGCGGCGCCGGGAACGTGCGCGGCCGCGGCGGCGAGCCGGTCGCGGTCGCGCCCGTTGAGCACGACGGCGGCGCCGGCGGCGGCGAGACCGCGGGCGAGCGCGAGGCCGATGCCCTGCGAACTCCCGGTCACCAGCGCCCGGCGGCCGCGGAGGTCGAACATCGCGAGGCCCTTGGGAAGCTCCGAGGTCATGTCGCCGTCCTCCGTTTGGGCGGCAATTTCCGCGCCGTCCGAACCATCGCTAACACGCGCCGCCGCCGGCGGCATCCCCCGGCCGTGGCGCTGCGCCGCAGCGGCGACCCGGGAAACAGATCCTTCACTCCGAATGTGTTACATATCGTCATGGATCGTCGGGAGGTGATCGGATCGATGCAGTCGCGGACCGGGTTCGACCGTCTCCTCGCCCTGTTCACCGTCCCGGACGACGATCCCGACCTGTCGCTCGCCCAGTTCCGCGCATTTTCCAAGCAGATCCCGCTGCTCTACGCGATCCTCGTGATCAATACGCTGGCGGTGAGCTACACTTTCTCGGCCTTCGCCCCGCCGATGCTGTCGGTCGGGCTGCCGGTGCTGCTGTCGGCGGTCTGCGCGCTGCGCTGCGTCTGGTGGTACCGCCAGCGCGACGTCCCGGTCGCCGCCGCGGAGGCGATCCGGCAGCTCAGACGCACCCAGCGGCTCGCCTTCCTGCTCGCGGCGGGATTCACCGCCTGGGGCCTCGCCCTCTACCCCTACGGCGACGCCTACGCCCGCGGCCACGTCTCGTTCTACATGTCGATCACGGTGATCGGCTGCATCCTCTGCCTGATGCACCTGCGTTCCGCCGCGATCGTCGTGACGCTGGTGGTGCTCACGCCCTATTCGATCTTCCTGCTCTACGGCGGCGAACCGACCCAGGGCGCGATCGCCGTCAACGTGGTGCTGGTCGCCGCGGCGATGATGCGGATCCTGTTCGTCAACTACCGCGACTTCGCCGATCTGATCGTGTCGCGCCGGGAACTCGTCGCCGAACAGTCGGCGACGCGGGCGCTCTCGGACGAGAACTTCCGCATCGCCAACCTCGACGCCCTCACCGACCTGCCGAACCGACGCCGCTTCTTCAAGGACGTCGACACGGTGTTCGGCCGAGACCCCGACGGGCCGCCGCTGGCGGTCGGCATCATCGACCTCGACGGCTTCAAGCCGATCAATGACACCTTCGGCCACACCACCGGCGACCGGGTGCTGACCGAGGTGGCGGGGCGGCTCGCCGCGGTCTGCGAGGGCTTCCGTGCCGCCGACGCCACCGTCTACCGCCTCGGCGGCGACGAGTTCGGCCTGCTGGTCACCGGCCGCGCCGACCGCGACACGCTGGAGACGCTCTGCCGGACGATCGTCGAGGCGGTGCGGCGGCCCTATCCGGTCGCGACCACACAGGCGATGATCGGCTGCTCGATCGGCTACGCGCTGCGCGCCAAGTGCCGGGCCACCGCGCTCGGCCTCTACGAGTGCGCCGACTACGCGCTGTACCACGCCAAGCGCCACCACCGCGGTGCGGCCGTGCAGTTCACGGACGAGCACGAGGCGCAGATCAGGGCGCAGAGCCTGCTCGAGCAGACGCTGCAGGCGGCCGAGCTCTGCAAGGAGCTGACGCTGGTGTTCCAGCCGATCGTCCACCTCGACGACGGCCGCGTCGCCGCCTTCGAGGCGCTGGCGCGGTGGAGCAGCCCGGTGCTGGGCGCGGTGTCGCCCGGCAGCTTCATTCCGGTCGCCGAACGCATCGGACTGATCGGCACGATCACCCGCGTCCTGCTCGGCAAGGCGCTCGAGGCGGCGCGCGGCTGGCCGGAGGAGATCGGCCTGTCGTTCAACCTCTCCACCCACGACATCTGCACCGCCGAGGGCGCCTTGCGGCTGGTGGCGCTGGTGCGCGAGGGCGGCGTCGCGCCGAGCCGGATCGCCTTCGAGATCACCGAGACCTCGGTCGCCACCGACTTCGATCAGGCGCAGCGGACCATGGAGATGCTGAAGGCGCTCGGCTGCAAGATCTCGCTGGACGACTTCGGCACCGGCTATTCGTCGCTGACCTACGTCCACCGCTTCCCGCTCGACTGCATCAAGATCGACCGCAGCTTCGTCGCCGACGTCGAGGACAACGCGCTCGCCCGCCAACTGGTCGGCTCGCTCGCCGGCATGACCGCCGATCTCGGCCTGACGTCGGTGGTCGAGGGCGTCGAGACCGACGCGCAGCGCCGGATCCTCGCCGGCCTCGGCTGCGACATGGCGCAAGGCTACCTGTTCGCCCGCCCGATGCCCGCGGAGGCCGTGGCGGCCTTTCTCGGGGGCAGCCGCGGAACCGCGGTCGGCGGATCCTGAGGCCGGCGGGTGCACCGGACCGCCCGCGTACGGGCGATCCGGAGGGGATCAGCGGCAGATGCCGTCGTCGCCGTGGTCGCAGGCCGGCACCGTCAGCGTCGCGGTGGCGAGGCGGTTGTTCGCCGAGCGCGCCTCGAAGACGTACTTGCCGCCCGCGTCGGGGAAACCGTAGTTGGCCGCGAACACCGGCCAGTTGTCGCCGGCGCGGCGGTACTGCAGCGACAGCGGCTTGACGGTGCCGTCCGGCCAGCGCACGGCCATCGAAACCACCGAGGCGTTCTTGGCGACGACCTCGACCCACCACGTCCCGCTGCGCGAGATCGAGAAGCCGACCGTCCAGGTGGCGTTCGAGACCGTGACCTTGGCCGTGGCCGAACGGGTCGGATCGGCCTTCGACGTCGCCTTGACGGTGCAGGTGCGCGCGGTGGCCGGCGCGGTGTAGGTACCGCCGGCGTCGATCGTGCCGCAGTCGGTGCCGCCCACCGTCCACGTCACGCCGCGCGAGGCCGTGCCGGTCACGAGCGCGGCGAAGCGCAGCTTGGCCTTCGGCTTGATCCAGGTGTCGCCCTGAATCACCGAGACGGCGACGGTGCGGGCGGCGCCGGGGCGCAGGAAGCCCTTCTCGAGCGCGTCCATCAGGAAGGCCGGCCGTGGGTGCGAGACGACGTTGCCCTGGTTGATCGTCCAGATGATGATGCCGCCGTAGCCCTTCGACCGCGAGTAGGCCCCCTTGGCGAGGATGGACTGCTCGTCCTCGTAGGAGACGTAGCGGCAGCCGCGCGTCTCCGGCTTCGGCAGGGTCAGGTAGGGCTCGGAGGCGGCGGCGTACCAGCGCCGGTGGGCCTCCGCATAGATGCCGTTGCGGCCGTAGAGCTCGGAGAGTTCGAAGTCGTTGTCGCCGCCGGCGATGGCGACGCCGTTCTCGGTCGACTGGTTGGGCCCGGTGACGCCGCCGGTGTAGCAGATGGCGTAGAAGCTGATGCCCATGGCGAGCTTGGCCTTGGGGATGCCGGCCGCGGCATAGGCCTCCAGCGTCGAGGCGATCGACGCCGGGGTGGCCGGCTTCTCGCCGTCGAGCGGCGAGTTGAACCAGGACAGCCAGCCCGATCCCGCCCACGAGGTCGCGGGGTAGTAGGACATCACCGAGAGTCGGTCGAGCTTGGCGGCGATCGCCGGCAGATGCGGCTCGACCGTGTCGTAGTTCATGTTCAGCACGCCGACCGGCATGGTCAGGATCGCCTTGGGCGCCGCCTTGCGCAGATCGGTCGCGAAGGCGACGAAGGCCGGCCAGTCGATGTCCTCCTCCCAGTCGAGGTCGATGCCGTCGTAGCCGAGGTCCTTCATCGTCGCGACGAGGTTGGCGACGAAGGCGGCCCGGTTCGCGGTCACCGCCTGCCGGATCTTCGTGCCCTCGCCGGCGCCGCCGAGCATCAGGATCGCCTTGCGGCCGGCGGCGTGGGCGCGGGTGGAAACGTCCTTGGCTAGAATCGGGCCGTTGACCGGATCCCAGTCGAAGCTGGTGTCGATCGTGCCGTCGGGCCGTGCGAGGATCCGGCCCATCACGATGTGGCTGAGGCCGTTCCAGGCGATCGCCGACGGCGGCAGCATGTCGCGCTGGTAGCCGACGTAGTAGCCCATCACCCACTGGGTCGCGGCCGCGGCGGGGAATGCGCCGAACGAGGCCGCCAGAAGGGCGACGAGGAGAGCGGACAAGAATCGCGTCATCGAAACACCGTCGTGAAAATGGCCGGGCGGCCCGTTCCGGGGCGGCCGGTGCGCGGCACGGTCCGAGGGCGCCGGCCCCTCCCGAGACGGCACCCGCGGACCGGCGCGCACACGAACGTCACCGGATCCCGGCGAGAAACGAGCCGGGCCTACCATGAGCTATCACGGTCCGGGACGGGACGGGCAGTCCGCAAATCTCCTCGGCGCCCCGGAATGGTATCGAAACGCCTAACGCCGCCTCGACGGCGACGCGTTCTCGGCGAAAGAAGCCCCGCCGCCGTCGCGGCGGCGGGGCGTGGCCGTCGTCACTCGACGATCTCGGCGGTCTCCAGCGCGGCGTGGAGCAGCACGTCGGTGCCGGCGGCGGCCCATTCGGGGAAGATCTTCTCGTCCTCGTTGTGGCTGAGGCCGTCGACACAGGGGCAGAAGATCATCGCGGTCGGCGCGACGCGGTTGATCCAGCAGGCGTCGTGGCCGGCGCCAGAGACGATGTCGCGGTGCGAGTAGCCGAGCCGTTCGGCGGCCGAACGGATGCGGGCGAGCAGCGTGTCGTCGAAGGCGACCGGATCGAAGCCGCCGACCTCCTCGATCTCGATGCCGAGGCCGATGTCGGCGGCGACGGCGCGGGCGCCGGCCTCCAGGCGGGCGACCATGTCGGCGATCACCGCCTTGTCCGGATGGCGGAAGTCGACGGTGAAGACGACCTTGCCCTGGATGATGTTGCGGCTGTTCGGGAAGCAGTCCATGTGGCCGACCGCGCCGACCGCCAGGGGGGCGTGGCTCCAGGCGATCTCGTCGACCAACTGGACGATCTTCGCGGCGCCGAGGCCGGCGTTGACGCGCATCGGCATCGGCGTCGAACCGGTGTGGGCCTCCTTGCCGGTCAGCGTCACCTGCAGCCACTTCAGGCCCTGGCCGTGGGTGACGACGCCGATGTCCTTGCCTTCCTTCTCGAGGATCGGCCCCTGCTCGATGTGGAGTTCGAGCAGGGCGTGCAGCTTGCGTTCGCCGACCGGCTCGTCGCCCTCGAAGCCGATCCGCTTCAGCTCCTCGCCGACGGTCCGGCCGTCCCTGTCGGAGCGCGCCTTGGCCCAGGCCTCGGTGTGCACGCCGGCGAAGACGCCGGAGGCGAGCATGGCCGGCGCGAAGCGGGTGCCCTCCTCGTTGGTCCAGTTGACCACCACGACCGGGCGCTTGGTGCGGATGCCGAGGTCGTTCATCGAGCGCACCACCTCGAGCGCGCCGAGCACGCCGAGCACGCCGTCGTAGCGCCCGCCGGTCGGCTGGGTGTCGAGGTGCGAACCCATCATCACCGGGTCGAGCGAGGGGTCGGCGCCCTCGCGGCGGGCGAACATGTTGCCCATGCTGTCGACGCCGACGGCCATGCCGGCCTCCTCGCACCAGCGCTTGAACAGCAGGCGGCCCTCGCGGTCGCTGTCGGTGAGGGTCTGGCGGTTGTTGCCGCCGCGCACGCCGGGGCCGATCTCGCCCATCTCCTGGAGGCTGTCCCAGAGGCGCTGGGCGTTGATGCGGAGGTTGTCGGTGGGAAGCGGCACGGGAGGTCTCCGGGAGGTTGGTCGGGGCGGTCAGCCGCGCAGGGCGGCCAGGAAACCGGGCTCGAACGGGTCGAGGCATCGCACGCCGGCAGGGTGGAAATGCCGGATGTTCCGGGTGAGGACGACGCCGCCGCTGGCGGCGGCCGAAGCGGCGATCACCACGTCCGACAGGCCGGGATGCCGGCCACGGGCGCGGAGATCGTCGTGGAGCCGACCGGTCTCGACGGCGATCTCGGTGGTCAACGGCAGGATGCGGTCGGCGAAGACGACGATCGTCTCCGTGAGCCAGGCATCGAGCAGCGCCGCCCGCGCCTCTCCACCGGCCCGGCGGAGCTTGGCGATTCCCGCCGCGATCTCGGCGACGACGATCGTGGGCACGCGCCAGTCGTCCTCGGTCGCGCGCAAATCCGCGAGGATCTCCCCGTCGATCGGGGGATGCTTGCCGGGCGCGAACCGGGACAGCACCGACGTGTCCAGGATCAGGTCAGTCAAGGTCGACGTCCCGAAGCCTCAGGACGTCCTCCGGCTCGAGCTCGAGGCCTCCCGGATAGGCGAGCAGATGGTCGAGGAAGCTCCGCCCCGCCGCGGGGTAGAGCTTTCGTCCCTCGGCGATCGGCACCAGCATCGCGGCCTCGCGCCCGTGCTTGGTGATGACGGTGGGCTCCCCGGCCTCGGCCGCCTCGACGAGCTTCGACAGGCTGGCCTTGGCATCGCGCAACTGAACCGTGTCCATCGACGCCTCCTCCGTGGTGTGACCACATGTGGTCACACTAGTGAGTTCCTCGGAGCGTTTCAACGCTCACGCCTTGAACTCGACCTCGATGAAGCTCATCGGCGCGGTGCCGCCGTTGACGACGTTGTGCTCGACGCCCTCGGGGCGGGTGTAGGTGGCGCCGGCCTTGACCTCGACCCGGCGCTCGCCGGCGGCTTCCTCGATCAGGAAGGAGCAATCGGTCATCGGGATGACGAGATAGGCCATGCCGTGGCGGTGCCAGCCGGTGTCGGCGCCGGGCTCGAAGTCCCAGCGGGTGACGCGGGCGCGCTCGTCGTCGTGGAGCAGGGTCGGCACGGCCGGCGGGCGTGCGGTGAACGCGGACATCGGCGGGCGTCTCCTCGGGGGTGGCAGGGGCCGGATGCGGCGCGGGCCGGCACTCCTTCCGGAGTGCCGGCCCGCGGTGTCGTCAAAGCGTCGGGAAGGTGAAGACCGCGCCGGACTTGATGCCCTCCGGCCAGCGACTCGTCACGGTCTTGAGGCGGGTGTAGAAGCGCACGCCCTCCGGCCCGTAGATCGAATGGTCGCCGAACAGCGAGCGCTTCCAGCCGCCGAAGGAGTGGTAGGCCACCGGCACCGGGATCGGCACGTTGATGCCGACCATGCCGACCTCGATGCGGTCGGCGAAGGCGCGGGCGGCGTCGCCGTCGCGGGTGAAGATGGCGGTGCCGTTGCCGTATTCGTGACGGTTGATCAGGTCGACGGCGTAGTCGTAGCTCGGCGCGCGCAGCACCGACAGCACGGGGCCGAAGATCTCCTCGCGGTAGATCGTCATCTCCGGCGTGACGCGATCGAACAGGGTGCCGCCGACGAAGTATCCGTCCTCGTAGCCCTGCAGCGAGAAGCCGCGACCGTCGACCAGCAGCTCGGCGCCTTCCTTGACGCCCTGGTCGATGTAGCCGAGCACCTTCTGCTGGTGCTGCCTGGTGACCACCGGCCCCATCTCGGCGTCGGCGTCGGTGGACGGCCCGATCTTCAGCGCCTGCACCTTGGGCTTCAGCGCCTCCACGAGCTTGTTCGCCGTCGCCTCGCCGACCGGGACGGCGACCGAGACCGCCATGCAGCGCTCGCCGGCCGAGCCGTAGCCGGCGCCCATCAGCGCGTCGACCGCCTTGTCGATGTCGGCGTCCGGCATGACGATCATGTGGTTCTTGGCGCCGCCGAGCGCCTGGACGCGCTTTCCGTGGCGCGTGCCGGTGGCGTAGACGTATTCGGCGATCGGCGTCGAGCCGACGAAGGACACCGCCTTGACGTCGGGGTGGGTCAGCAGCGTGTCCACCGCCACCTTGTCGCCGTGGACGACGTTGAGGACGCCCTTGGGGAAGCCGGCCTTCTCGAACAGGTCGTAGACCAGCATGACCGCGCCGGGGTCGCGCTCCGACGGCTTCAGCACGAAGGTGTTCCCGCAGGCGACCGCGACGGGATACATCCACATCGGCACCATCGCCGGGAAGTTGAACGGCGTGATGCCGGCGACGACGCCGAGCGGCTGGCGGTCCGACCAGGAATCGATGTCCGGACCGACGTTGCGCGAGAACTCGCCCTTGAGGAGATGCGGGATGCCACAGGCGAACTCGATCACTTCGAGGCCGCGCTGCACCTCGCCGAGGGCGTCGGGATGGGTCTTGCCGTGCTCGAGGCTGATCGCCCGGGCGATGTCATCGGCGTGGGCCTCGACCAGCTGCTTGAAGGCGAACATGAAGCGCGCGCGCTTCATCGGCGGCGTGCGGCCCCAGGCCTCGGCGGCCTCGCGCGCGGCGGCGACGGCGGCCGACACCTCCTCGGCCGACGACAGCGGCACGGTCGCTACCTGCTCGCCGGTCGCCGGATTGAACACCGGCGCGGTGCGGCCGGAGGTGGAGGCGACCTTGCGGCCGCCGTAGGCGTTCTGGATCTCGCGCATGGGTGTTCCCGTCCCCTGTTGTTGTTTCGTCGATCGGCGGCCGAGGCGGTGCCCACCCCTCTCCCTGTCCCTCTCCCACAAGGGGAGAGGGGACGAGGCGGCAACGTCCCGTACTGTCGTCCAGGCGATGGGCAGGCGTCCGTTTCGCAGTCCCCCGCCACCGCGTCCCCTCCCCCCTGGAGGGGGAGAGACAGGGAGAGGGGGCAGACACGCCGCCGCCGGACGACCCGGCAACTGCACCGCCCCCTCCCCGCCGGTCAAGCGAGGTTCTTCAGCACCATGGCCAGGGTGGCGACGATCTCGTCGATCTCGTCCTTCGAGATGATCAGCGGCGGCGACAGGGCGATGATGTCGCCGGTGGTGCGGATCAGCACGCCCTTTTCGTATGCCTCGAGGAAGGCGGTGAAGGCGCGCTTGGTCGGCTCGCCCGGGATCGACTCCAGCTCGATCGCGCCGATCAGACCGATGTTGCGGACGTCGATGACGTGCGGCAGGCCCTTGAGGGTGTGCAGCGCCGTCTCCCAGTAGGGCGCGAGTTCGGCGCCACGGGTGAGCAGCCCCTCGTCCTCGTAGGTGTCGAGGGTGCCGAGCGCGGCGGCGCAGGCGACCGGGTGTGCCGAATAGGTGTAGCCGTGGAACAGTTCGATCATGTGTTCCGGGCCGGTCATGAAGGTGTCGTAGATGTCCTTCGTGACGAACACGCCGCCCATCGGGATCACGCCCGAGGTGATGCCCTTGGCGCAGGTGACCATGTCGGGCACCACGTCGAAATACTCGACCGCGAAGGGCGTGCCGAGGCGGCCGAAACCGGTGATGACCTCGTCGAAGATCAAGAGGATGTCGTGCTTGTCGCAAATCTCGCGCAGGCGCTTCAGGTAGCCCTTCGGCGGGATCAGCACGCCGGTGGAGCCGGCGACCGGCTCGACGATCACGGCCGCGATGGTCGAGGCGTCGTGCAGCGCGATCACGCGCTCGAGGTCTTCGGCGTACTCCGCGCCGTATTCCGGCTCGCCGCGGGTGAAGGCGTTGCGCGAGAGGTCGTGGGTGTGGCGGATGTGGTCGACGCCGGTGAGCAGCGAGCCGAAGAACTTGCGGTTGTTCGGGATGCCGCCGACCGAGATGCCGCCGAAGTTGACGCCGTGGTAGCCGCGCTCGCGGCCGATCAGGCGCGTCTTGGTGCCCTTGCCGCGGGCGCGCTGGTAGGCGATCGCGATCTTCAGCGCGGTCTCGACCGACTCCGAACCGGAGTTGGTGAAGAAGACGTGGTCGAGCGGGCTCGGCAGGTAGTTGACGAGACGCGCCGCCAGCTCGAACGCCTTCGGGTGGCCCATCTGGAACGCCGGGGCGTAGTCGAGCTCGGCGATCTGGCGCTGCACGGCCTCGACCACCTTCGGGCGGGAATGGCCGACATTGCAGCACCACAGGCCGGCGGTGCCGTCCAGCACCTTGCGCCCGTCCGAGGTCCAGTAGTGCATGCCTTCCGCCTTCACGAACAGGCGGGGATCCTTCTTGAACTGCCGGTTCGCCGTGAACGGCATCCAGAAGCTCTCGAGGTTGTTGGGAACGGGAACGCGTTCGGGGCGGTTCATCGACGTCGGGCCTTCTGGGGACGGGTGCGGACCGGGTCGATCCCGGCTCGGGGCGGGAGTTTCGTCCCCGCCGCGGCGTTCGACAAGCAGTTATGTTCGGCCTGCGGCGACGCTTGATTTTCCGCGGTTTCACCGCTTTCCTGTTCGGAATTCCGAACGACTGAACAGGGGATCGCGATGTCGCTCGACCTCGGGGGCCGGCTGCGGCGCGTGCGCGAGGCGCGCGGGCTGTCGCAGCGCGAGTTGGCGCGCCGCGCCGGCATCTCCAACGCCACCGTCAGCCAGATCGAATCGAACACGGTGAGCCCGTCGGTCGGCGCGCTGAAGCGCATCCTCGACGCCCTGCCGATGCCGCTCGCCGACTTCTTCGCCGAGACCCCGCCCGAGCGCGAACAGGTGTTCTTCCGCGCCGCCGACATGACCGAGATCGGCCGCGGCGGCGTCTCCTACCGCCAGGTCGGCCGCGACCTCACCGGCAAGGCGCTGCAAATCATCCGCGAGCGCTACGAGCCGGGCACCGATTCCGGCCGGATCCACCTGCGCCACGAGGGCGAGGAAGGCGGCATCGTGCTCGCCGGCGAACTCGAGGTCACGGTCGGCGACCGCCGCGCCGTCCTCGGCCCCGGCGACGCCTACTATTTCGACAGCGCCGAACCCCACCGCTTCCGCAACGTCGGCGACACCCCTTGCGAAGTCGTCAGCGTCTGCACCCCGCCGAGCTTCTGAGGGGGTGCGATCGCGATTGCAACGCGCCTAGCCGACGCATACTCGTTGTACGTCCCGGCGCGAACCGGTTTGCCGGGCGTTTGGGTGGGGCTTGGTCGATGGCAGAGGTCACGCGACGGCGAACGGGCGAGTTCGTCAAGAAGCTGTTCGAGGTCCTGATGACTTCGAACGGTGCCGTTCGCGCGCAGGACGCGATCGTGCGCGTTCGACAGTCGTTCACGCTTTCGCCCTACGAGGCTGGCTCGTACGGGTCGGGCGGTTCGCGCTTCGAGAAGATCCTGCGATTTGCGACGGTCGACTGCGTCAAAGCGGGCTGGCTCTCCAAGGCGAAGGGCCAATGGGAGGTAACCGAGGCCGGACGTAGGGCCTTCGGCGACTTCAAGGATCCCGAAGCGTTCTACAAGGAGGCGTGCAGGCTCTATGCGATCTGGAAGGCGGGTCGCGATACTGTCGCTTCCGAGGTGCAGTCCGCGTTGGCGAGTGCCCCGATGGCCGATGCCGCCGAAGCGCTCAGCGTAACGCTGGAGGAGGCCGAAGAGCAGGCTTGGACTCAGGTCGAGACGTTCCTGCGAACCCGCGACCCTTTCGAGTTCCAGCGCATCGTGGCCGACCTGTTGGAGGGAATGGGCTACCACGTTTCCTGGATCTCGCCGCCGGGCAAGGATGGGGGTGTCGACATCGTCGCCCATACGGATCCGCTGGGCACGACGGGTCCGCGCATCAAGGTTCAGGTCAAGAGGTGGCAGAGCCGGGTAGACCTCGACAACCTACGCTCGTTCATAGCGACCATCGGCCATGCCGACGTCGGCCTCTATGTCTGCCTCGGCGGCTTTACGAAGGATGCCGAGGACTACGCGCGTGCCCAGGAAAGTCGGCGCATCACGCTCCTGGATGCCGACCGGTTCTTCGAGTTGTGGATCGAGTTCTATGCGAAGCTGACCGACGCAGCGCGTCAGCGCTTCCCGCTTACACCAATTTATTTCCTCTCGCCCCGCTGACGCCGCCGCGTTCCGCCCCCCTTGACCTCGCCTCCCCCTGCGGCCAAAAATTTTGACCGAACAGTCGGGAGTCTCGATGGACGACCAGCTCATGTCCCGGGCCGCCGCCTCGAAGAAGCGAACGCGGATCCAGGCCGAGAACGAGGAGAAGATCCTCGACGCGGCGCTGGAGGTGTTCTCGACCTTCGGCTTCCGCGGCGCCACCGTCGACCAGATCGCCGCCCAGGCGGGCATGTCGAAGCCCAACCTGCTCTACTATTTCCGCCGCAAGCAGGACATCTACACCGCCGTCCTGACCCGCACGCTCGACATGTGGCTGACGCCCTTCGGCGAGATGGACCCCGACGGCGACCCGGAGGGCGAGATCACCGCCTACGTCCGCGCCAAGCTCGCCCAGTCGCGCGACCATCCGCAGGAGAGCAGGCTGTTCCTCGGCGAGGTGATGCAGGGCGCGCCGCTCCTGTCGGCCGTGCTCGCCACGGACCTGCGCGACATCGTCGAGGAGAAGGCGGCCGTGATCGCGCGCTGGATCGCCGACGGCCGGCTGGCGCCGGTCGACCCGGTCCACCTCGTGTTCATGATCTGGGCGATGACGCAGCACTACGCCGACTTCGACACCCAGATCCGCGCCGTACTCGGCAAGGGCGTCTCCGATCCCGCGGTGTTCGCGACGGCGAACGACACCGTGCTCGGCGTGCTGATGACCGGCATCCTGCCGCGCCGTCCGGTTCCGTGAGCGCTTCAAGCGGGGACGCCGGCGGCGGCCTCCGCCCGCGACGCCGCCTCGAACACGGCGATCGCCGCGACGACGCCGACGATCTGCAGCACGATGCCGATGCCCTCGCCCGGCGTCGGCCAGCGGTGTTCGTAGAGGAAGCCGAAGATCAGGCCGAACACCGTCTCGGAGAGGATCAGTTGCGCCGTCAGGGCGACCGGCAGCCGGCGCGCGGCGACCACCCAAGCCACCGTCGCGAGCCATGATCCGGCGATGCCGAGCGTCGCGGCCCAGACGAGGAACGTCGCAAAGGCCGCGGGCGTGGCCGCCGCGGTCGGGCCGGCGGGATCGCCGAAGGAGGCGAGCGGCGTGATCAGCAACGCTCCGGCGACGGCGCCGAGGCCCTGGAGCCCGGTCCAAGGCAGCGTGCCCGGGGCGTCGGCCGCGCGCATCACCCGGCCGTTGGCAAGGCCGTACCAGACCCAGATCGCCAGCGCGGCGAGCGAACAGGCGAGACCGAGCGGCAGGTCGACGACGTGGCCGGAAGCACCGCCGACGAGCGGCTCGACGTTCACCGCGAGCACGCCGGCGAGGATCAGCGCCAGCGGCAGGGCGAGCCGGCCCCAAGGCACCGTGCCCTCGTGGCGGTTGGCGATCACCGCCATCACCACCGGCATGGTGCCGACGATCAGCGGCGGGATCGCCGCGCCGGCGAAATGCACCGCGTAGGCGACCGCGAGGAAATAGCCGTTGAAGCAGACCGCGCCGAGGGCGAGGCCGATCACGAGTCGCCGCCGTCCGAGACCGACCGGCCGGAAGCGCGGCGCCGCCATCAGCGCCAGCGAGAACAGACCGAACAGGGCGTAGCGCACCACGGTGATGTCGACCGCCGTGAAGGGCGCGACCATGCGCGGGCCGACGAAGGTCAGTCCCCAGAGGAGACCGCAGAACAGACCCGCCAACACGCCGACCACCATCGCGAATACCTTTCGCCAGTCGCTCGAACGCCCGATTCGTCCGGCCCCGCGAGGGTTCGGCCATCCGGCCGGCGCCCGCGCGGCGCGCCTCGCCTGCAATGGTCCGGCTCGAGAAGCGAGCGTGGCGGACGACGTCTCGGAGAAGGCGGCGGGGACCATGGCAGGCGGGCGGTCGCCACGACAGTCCCCCGCGCGACGGCACCGACCGGCGGTTAACCACGCGCACGGAAACCCGCCGCCGGGACCGTGCCGACCCGGGACGCTCCGGTAACGGTTTGTTAGGACTTCCGCGGATGCCGACCCTTCCGAGCGAGATCCGCGCCATGTCGTTCCGCCTCGTCGCCGCCGCCCTCGCCGGCGTCCTCGCCGCCGCGATGCCCGCGGAGGCGGCCTGCTCGCTGCGCTGGCCGGCCCTGGCGCGCGGGGTATCGGCACCCGGCGTCGACGGCTCCGGAGCAAGGGCCCAGGCGTCCGACGCGATCCTCCGGACGCTGCGCGCCGGCGGCATGCGCCACGTCCGGCTGCCGGTGAAGGCGGAGAACCTGATGGCGCGCTTCGCCGACGCGGCGACGCGGCAGGCGACGCTGGCCGACGCCCGCGCCGCCTACGGACGGCTCCGCCGCTTCGGCTTCGCCGTGGTGCTGGATCTCCATGGCGGCGAAGCCATGAACGCGTTGCTCGCGTCCGACCCGGCCGCGGCCGGCGACGCGATCGTCGAGGCTTGGGGCCGGCTCGCGCCTATCGTCGTGAAGGCGCCGGCGGGCATGGCCTTCGCCGAGGTGCTGAACGAACCGGGGATCGAGGACGCGTCGTGGGCGGCGGTGCTCAAGGGCGTGCTGCCCAGGCTCCGGACGCTGATGCCGAAGACGCCGCTGGTGGTCTCTCTCGGCGGGCCGCAGCGCGCCGACGTGCTGGTGGCCTCGGCGCCGCCGGTCACCGGCAACGTCGTCTACGCCGTGCACTACTACGATCCCTTCGCCTTCACCCACCAAGGTGCCGGCTTCGCCGACGCGGTGCTCGGGGTGCTGCACGGCATCCCCTTCCCGTTCCACGGCGACGATCCCCGGGTGCTGGCGCTGGAGGCGAGCCTGAGGGCGGCCGGCTACACCGCGGCGGCGGACTATCTCGCCTCGGTGCGCGCCATGGTGTTCGACGGCACCCGCGTCGGCCGCGACCTCGCCGCGGTCGCCGCCTGGGGCCGGCGCAACCGCGTCCCGGTGATCCTCGGCGAGTTCGGCGTCCTCGCCGACGACGCCCCGGCGGCCGACCGGGCGCTGTGGTTGCGCACGGTGGCGCGCAGGGCCGAGGCGTCCTGCCTCGGCTGGACGCACTGGAGCCTCACCGGCGGCTTCGGCATGATCGATCCCGCCACCGGCGCGCTCGACCGCCCCACCCTCGGCGCCCTGCTGCCGGCCACTGCGGCGCCGTGACCGGAGGCGGGCGCCGGCTTCTCTTCATACCTGTCCCGTGAACGCCCGACTCGTCGGGAGTTCACGGGGGTTCGGCCAGCCGGCCGGCGCCCGGTCGGGCGCTCCTCGCCCGCGACGCTCCGACCGAACGTCGGAACCTCGCGAGCTCGGTGTCACTCCGCGGCGACCTTGACGGAGGCCGGGTTGTTCGGGTGGGTCGTCCAGTTGGCGTAGCCCGGATCGATCGGCCGCTTGGTGCGCGGGTCGACGCCGGAGATGCGCTCCATGGTGATGCAGTTGTCGATCGGACAGACGTTGACGCAGAGGTTGCAGCCGACACACTCCTCGTCGATCACCTCGAAGTGGCGCACGCCGTCGAGCATCGACGTGATCGCCTGATGCGAGGTGTCCTCGCAGGCGATGTGGCAGCGGCCGCACTTGATGCAGAGGTCCTGGTCGATCCGCGCCTTGGTGACGTAGTTGAGGTTGAGGTACTGCCAGTCGGTGACGTTGGGGACCGCGCGGCCGCGGAAGTCCTCGATGGTGCGGTAGCCCTTGCGGTCCATCCAGTCGGACAGGCCGTCGATCATCTCCTCGACGATCTTGAAGCCGTAGGTCATGGCGGCGGTGCAGACCTGGACGGTGACGCAGCCGAGCGCGATGAACTCGGCGGCGTCGCGCCACGTGGTGACGCCGCCGATGCCGGAGATCGGCAGACCGCGGGTGGCGGCGTCGCGGGCGATCTCGGCGACCATGTTGAGCGCCATCGGCTTGACCGCCGGGCCGCACATGCCGCCGTGGCTGCCCTTGCCGTCGATGGTCGGGGTCGGCGCGAAGTTGTCGAGATCGATCGACATGATCGACGACACCGTGTTGATCAGCGACACCGCGTCGCCGCCGCCGGCCTTGGCGGCGCGGGCGGGATAGCGGATGTCGGTGATGTTCGGCGTCAGCTTGACGATCACCGGCATGCGCGTGGTCTGCTTGCACCAGCGCGTCACCATCTCGATGTACTCGGGCACCTGACCGACCGCCGAGCCCATGCCGCGCTCGCTCATGCCGTGCGGGCAGCCGAAGTTGAGCTCGATGCCGTCGGCGCCGGTGGCCTCGACCAGCGGCACGATCGACTTCCAGTTCTTCTCCTCGCAGGGCACCATCAGCGAGACCACCAGGGCGCGGTCCGGCCAGTTCTTCTTCACCTCGGCGATCTCGCGGAGGTTCACCTCGAGCGGCCGGTCGGTGATCAGCTCGATGTTGTTGAGGGCGATCAGACGACGGTCGTTGGAATGCACCGCGCCGTAGCGCGGGCCGTTGACGTTGACGACGTTCGGGTCCTCGCCGAGCGTCTTCCAGACCACGCCGCCCCAGCCCGCCTTGAAGGCGCGCTCGACGTTGTACTGCTTGTCGGTCGGCGGCGCCGAGGCCAGCCAGAACGGGTTCGGGGAACGGATGCCGAGGAAGTCGGTGGAGAGATCGGCCATGGCGGTGGCTCCGGGAAGGAATGGGGCGAGGCGGCGGACGCTACCCTCCCCCTCGTGGGGAGGGTCGACCGCGCCAGCGGTCGGGGTGGGGTGGCTCGACGGGTGAGGTTGGCGCTACCCCACCCCGGTCTCGCCGATCGGCGAGCCCGACCCTCCCCACGAGGGGGAGGGTAGGAGCCGTCACCCCCTCAGGGCGGCGTCGATGCTGCGGGCGGCGACCTTGCCGTGCTCGACCGCCTGGACCGTCAGGTCCTCGCCGCCGAGCACGCAGTCGCCGCCGGCCCAGACCTTGGCGAGCGAGGTGCGGCCGTCGGCGTCGACCAGGATGCGGTTCTTCTCGAGCGCGAGCGCCTCCGCGCCCTCCCCCGCCACCGGCCCCGGCACAAACACCTGGCCGATCGCCTTCATCACCTGGTCGCAGGGGATGGTGAACCGCTCGCCGGTGCCCTCGAGGCGGCCGGTGGCGCCGATCGCGGTGCGCTCGAACGTGACACCGGTCACGATCCCGCTGGCGCCGGTCAGCGCGCGCGGCTCGGCCCAGTGGACGATGGCGACGCCGGCGAGCATGGCGACCTCCTGCTCGTAGGGCGAGGCGTTCATCTGCCCGGGGCCGCGGCGGTAGACCATGGTCACCTCCTCGGCGCCGAGCTTCTTGGCCTGTACGGCGGCGTCGACCGCGGTCATGCCGCCGCCGATGACGACGACGCGACGGCCGACCGGAACGCTCGCCTTGTCGGCGGCCTGACGCAGCCCCTCGATCCAGGCGACGGCGTCCTCGACGCCGGCGAGCCCCTCGCCCTCGACGGCGAGGGCGTTGACCGCCTGCAGGCCGAGGCCGAGGAAGACGGCGTCGTAGTCGCGCCTCAGATCGGACAGCAGCACGTCGCGGCCGAGCGCCCGGCCGGTCTCGACGGCGATGCCGCCGATGCCGAGCACGAAGTCGACCTCCTTCTGGGCGAAGTCGTCCGGGGCCTTGTAGGTGGCGATGCCGTGCTCGTTGAGGCCGCCGGCCTTGGCGCGGGCCTCGAAGATCACGACCTCGTGGCCGGCGCTCGCAAGCGCGTGGGCGGCGGCGAGGCCGGCCGGGCCGGCGCCGACCACGGCGACACGCTTGCCGGTCGGGGCGGCGCGGGTGCCGAAGCGGTCGTGGCTGGCCATGTAGTGGTCGGTGGCGTGGCGCTGCAGCAGGCCGATGCGCACCGGGGCGTCCTCGGCGTCGTTGCGCACGCAGGCCTCTTCGCACAGCGTCTCGGTCGGGCAGACGCGGGCGCACATGCCGCCGAGGATGTTGGCCTGGAAAATCGTCGCCGCCGCGCCGTCGGGGTTGCCGGTGTTGATCTTGCGGATGAACAGCGGGATGTCGATCGAGGTCGGGCACGCCTTCTGGCACGGCGCGTCGTAGCAGAAGTAGCAGCGGTCGCTCTCGACCAGCGCCTCGTGGCGGTCGAGCGGGGCGTGGAGATCGGTAAAGTTGGCCGCGTAGTCGGCCGGGGCGAGCCGGCCGGGGGCGATGTCGGCGACGGGTGCCGGAGCGATGGTCTCTGCGACCGACGACATGGGATGCACTCCTCCTCGCGCCGGAACGGCCCAGCGGACGGCCCCGGACGGTCGATGTTCGGCGAAATCTCGAAGACGCGGCGCGCCGCGCCCCTCACGCGACACCCGGCGGACCGGCCGGGCGAACCCTCTGGATCGCGGATCTGGCGCCCGCTGTTTCCTTGATCTTTCGGTAAAAATTTTTCGCGGTCAAGGGGCGTTTTCCGAGCGGAACCGCCGAAAAGATGAGCAGGGAGGGAGATGTGGCGTGGCAAGGCGGCGGCCGGGCAGGCCGCAGCGGCGCGCGAGGCCGGAAGGACGACGAAGGAGGCCGCGGCGACATCCGTCGTCGCGGATGGGGCGATCAGGCGGCTCGCCGGCCCCGTCGCGCCGTGGTCACAGCGCCCCGTCCACCGTGTCCGTTCCCAGCACGGTCGTGGTGCCGGTACGCGAGAGGAGTTCGACCCGGTAGGTCTTGCCGGCCGGCTTCAGGGCGGCGGCGGCGAGCGGGAGGACGACGCGGACGGCGTTCTTCGTCGGGTCGGACTGTGCCGTCCCGGGGATCGCGACGAGCGAGACCGTGCCGGAGGGCAGCGCACCCGCGGCGAAGTCGCCGGCGGAGACCGGTCGGGCGCCGCCGCCGGGCACGACGCGCCAGCGGATCCGCGTCGCCGCGGAGACGTCGCCGAGCCGGATCACGTTGAACGAGAGCACCGGCTTGCCGTTGGCGTCGGTTCCCCGCCCGAGGTCGTGGACATAGGCGACGGCGGCGGCCACCGTCGCGCCGCCGACCGCACCGGAGCCCTTGGTGAGGATGCCCGAGACGCCGCGGCCGGCCGGTCCTTTCGGGCGGATCGGAGCGTCGGCGCCGGCCTTGCCGTCGCGGCCGTCCGCCGCGGTCGGCAGATCGCCCTGGTAGCGGATGACGAAACTCATGCCGGTGTACTCCCACAGGAAGTAGCGCCCGGCCTTGTGGAGGCCGCCGAGGCCGCCGTCGCCGACCGTGCCCCCGAAGCCGTGGTAGCTCAGCGGGTCGCCGCCGGCGCCGCCGGTGCCGACATAGGCCGACGTCACCGCGGCGGTGCCCGTGACCTTGCCGTAGTTGAGGATCGCCCCGGCCGCGTCACCGCCCGCACCCATGATGCCGCCGGTCCCGGCGTCGCCGCCGCGCCCGCCCGCCCCGCCGCGGCCGCCGACGGTGTAGGCGGTGAAACCGCAGGGATGGACTTCGGAGTCGAGGCAAGGATCGTAGGTGCCGCCGTTGTCGAAACCGAAGGTGCCGCGCGGGATCTTCTCCCAACCGCCGGCCGGCAGCCCCTTGACGCCGCCGCGGCCGCCGACGCCGCCGCCGCCGGCGTTGCCGCCGCTGCCGCCCGAACCGCCGCGCCCGCCGGCTCCGCCCACGGCCTCGCCGCCGCCGGCGAGATAGCCGAAATAGGCGGAGCGACCGCCGAAGGCGACGTCGACCAGCGTCGTCACCGCGCCCTTGTCGTTGAAGATCGCGCCGCCGGCGTCGCCGCCGCGGCCGCCCGTGCCGCCGCGGCCACCGTCGCCGCCGTTGCCGCCGGCACCGCCCGCGCCACCCGCCTTCACCGACGGGTCGATGGTGTCGTCCTGGTGCAGCACCGCGTTGCCGCCGCTGCCGCCGTAGCCGCCGTTGCCGCCGCGACCGCCGCCGCCGCCGAGCCCGCCGTAACCGCCGACGACGTGGAAACGGCCGAAGGTGGTGCGCACCAGGGTGAGCCGGCCGTGGTTGACGAACTTGCCGCCGACCGGATCGGCCTTGCCGCCGGACCCGCCGGCGAGACCGGGAGTGCCGTTGCCACCGCGTCCGCCGGGCGCGCTCTTCAGGTCGTCGCCGCCGATGTCGCCGTGGCTCTCGCCGGGCGCGCCGCCCTCGCCCCAGACGCCTTGGGTGCCAGTGTTACCGGCGGTGCCGATCACGCCGCCGATGTCGAAATGGGCACCGACGACGGTGAGATCCGTGCCCTTCGCGACCTCGAACATCGGCCGCTCGAACCGCATGTAGGCGTAGAGCTGGCCGACGCCGTCGTCGTCGGGATCGGCGTCGAAGGTGACCGGGTCGCCGTCGGAGACGCGGATCGTGTCCTCGAGGGCGATCAGGTAGAGCTTGGGGCCGACCACGATCCGGTCCGGCCCGGGCCGCTTCGCTGCGATGGCGAAGGCCTCGCGCAGCGTCGTCGCCGCTCCGTCGGTGCCGTCGTCGACGCCGCTGGTGACGACGATCCTCGGATTGGCCGCGAGCGCCGGCGCGGCGGTCGACAGGACGGCGAGCGAAACCCAGGCGACGGCGGCGACACCCATGGCGGAAGGCCCTCCCGCGGCGCGACCGGGCCGGCCGCGGCGGACCACCTTAACCGATTGCATCCGCCGTCCGCCATTCACATCGCGAACGGCGGTCGGAACGGATCAGCCGTTCGCCGCCCTGCCCCCTCGCGCCTTGCGGCCGACGAGGGAACGGATGGCGTTCTCGACGATGCGGTGTCCGGCGTCGTCGCCGAGGGTCATGATCGATTCCGGATGGAACTGCACCGCGGCCATCGGCTCGCTCTGGTGCTCGATCGCCATCACGACGCCGTCGTCGGTGGCGGCGGTGACGGCGAAGCCCTCGGGCAGCGTCTCCGGCAGGGCGTGGATCGAGTGGTAGCGCCCGACGATGATGCGCTCGGGCAGGCCGGTGAACAGCATCGAGTTGCGTGCCACCGCGATCTCGGACGGCTTGCCGTGCACGGGGATCTCGAGCCGGGCCAGGGTCGCGCCCGTGACCTCCGCCATCGCCTGCAGGCCGAGGCAGACGCCGAACACCGGCAGGTCGCGCTCGCGCGCCGCTTGGATCGTCCGCGTGCAGTGGAAGTCCGACGGGCTGCCGGGGCCGGGCGACATCACCACGAGATCGGGCGCGAGCCGATCGAACTCGGCGGGGTCGACGCCGACGCCCTTCGACGAGCGCACCGTCGTCACCGTCGCGCCGGTCTGGCGGAAGTAGTTGGCGAGGGTGTGGACGAAGCTGTCCTCGTGGTCGACCAGCACGACGCGCAAGCCCGCGCCGACCAGTTCCGGCCCGTTGGTGAGCGCCGCGGCCGCGGTCTTGCCGGCGTCGCGGATCGCCGCGATCATCGCCGAGGCCTTGAGCTCGGTCTCGCGCTCCTCCTCGTGCGGGTCGCTGTCGTAGAGCAGCGTCGCACCCGCACGGACCTCGGCGACGCCGTGCTTGATCCGCACGGTGCGCAGCGTCAGGCCGGTGTTGAGGTCGCCGTTCATCAGGATGGCGCCGACGGCGCCGCCGTACCAGGCGCGCGGGCTCTTCTCGTGGTCCTCGATGAACTGCATCGCCCAGAGCTTGGGCGCGCCGGTCACCGTCACCGCCCAGGCGTGCGACAGGAAGGCGTCGAGCGCGTCCATGTCGTCGCGCAGGCGTCCCTCGATGTGGTCGACCGTGTGGATCAGGCGCGAGTAGAGCTCGATCTGGCGCCGGCCGATCACGCGCACCGAACCGGGCTCGCAGATGCGGCTCTTGTCGTTGCGGTCGACGTCGGAGCACATGGTGAGCTCCGCCTCGTCCTTCTTGGAGTTGAGGAGCGTGCGGATCTGCGCCTCGTCCTCGATGGCGTTGCGGCCGCGGCGGATCGTGCCGGAGATCGGGCAGGTCTCGACCCGGCGGCCGGAGGAGACGCGGACGTACATCTCCGGCGAGGCGCCGACGAGATACTCCTGCTCGCCGAGATTGAACATGAAGCCGTAGGGGCTCGGGTTGATCTCCTGCAGCTTGCGGGAGATCGCCGAGGGCGGCGCCGCGGGGCGCTCGTAGAAGGTCTGGCCGGGCACCACCTCGAACAGGTCGCCGCGCTTGAAATACTCCACCGCCTTGCCGACGGCGGCGGCGTATTCGCCGGGCTCGTGGTCGCCTCGGCCGGGGATGCGGTCGGACGGGCGGAACGGCTCGCGGCTGCCGTCGCGCGGCAGGCCGGCGGTGGCGGCACCGGCGACGGTGAAGTCGTAGGCGTAGACGGTCGCCTCGGCGCCGTAGTGGTCGACGATCAGGATCTCGTCGGGGAAGTAGAGCACGAGATCGCGCTGGTCGGCCGGGCGCTCCAGACGGAAGCGCACCGGCTCGAACTGGAAGGCGAGGTCGTAGCCGAAGGAGCCCCAGAGGCCGAGATTGCCGTCCTCGTCGGTGCGGAAGTGGGCGACGATGCGCCGGATCACCGAGAACACCGACGGCTGGCGCGAGCGCTCCTCCTCGGCGAAGCGGCCGGCGGGCGTCTTCACGGTCATGCGGATCGCGCTCGCCGTGGTCTCGACCGCGGCGAGGTCGTCGCCGGCGCGCACCGCGGCGTCGAAGGCCGGCAGCAGCACGCGGCCGCGGGCGTTGAGCGCCTCGATCACGAGGTCGCGGCCGCGGGCGGTCAGCGCCACCGGCGGGTCGACGAAGGCGATGTCCCAGCGCGAATATCGGCCGGGATACTCGTAGTTTGACGACAGAACCGCGCCGCGGCGCTCGTCGAGCATGTCGACGTAGGCGAGCGCGGCGTCCTTGTAGGGCACCTGCCGCGGCCGCCGCTCGACGGCGACGCCGCCGGCGGTGGTGAACTCCCTCGTCGTCTCCGCCATCGCGCCCGCCTTCCCCTCAGCCATGATCCGAGCCTTTCCCGAACGCCGCCGCGTCACCACCCGGAAAGCCTCGTCACGATACGAAAAAGGCCGCCGGGGAGATCCCGAGCGGCCGATCCGTCCATCGTCGACACACGCACGTCGCCGGAGGGCCGCTCACGAGGAGAGGCGCCACCACCACCGGCCGAGGACGACGGACTGCGTGTTCATGGGCGCGGACCATAGGGGAAAGCCGGGCGGTTGTCCATGCGGCCCCCGTGCGCCGTTCCACCCCGCGGCCGGGGGGTGTCCGGTCGGCTCGTCGCTTGACCGGCCGAGCCCGAGGCTGCGATCACTGGGCGACGACGGCGCCCTCCCCTTGCCCGAGGGCGCGAGAGCTTCGCCGCCCGACCTCGGACGGCGCTGCGCCGGCAGGGCGCGACGAGGAGGGGACCGATGAAGACGGCGACGATGGCCGCGGCGATGTTGGCCGCGGTGGTGACGGGTGCTGCGGCGCAGGACGTCGGCGGCAGCTACTCGGTCTACGGAACCAACTTCGACGGCAGCCACTACAAGGGCACCGTCACCATCAAGGGCACCGGCGGCGACACCTGCCGGATCAGCTGGAACACCGGCGGCACCTCGAGCGGCCTCTGCATGCGCTCGGGCAGCATCCTGGCGGCGAGCTACACCACCGACGGCGGCGCCAAGGGCCTCGTCGTCTACAAGATCAAGGCCGACGGTTCGCTCGACGGCACCTGGACCGTCGCCGACACCAAGGGCGTCGGCTACGAGGTCCTGACCCCGCGCTGAGCCGCCCGCTCGGCGCCGGCGCGTCCGCGCCGGCGCATGACAGCACCGCGCGGGGCTGCTATCCCTCCGGGATTCCGGCGCGAGCCGAGGTCCAGAGGAACAGCCCCGTGCGCACCGACACCGCTCCCGCCGTCCGCCTCGCCGACTACGCGCCGACGGCCTACGCGATCCCGACGGTGGCGCTCGACGTCCGCCTCGCCGAGACCGGGACGCTCGTGACCGCGACGATCGCCTTCACCCGCCGCGACGGCACCCCGGCCGGCGCCGAGCTGGTGCTCGACGGCGACGAGCTCGACCTCGTGTCGGCCGCTCTCGACGGCGCGCCGCTCGCCCCCGACGCGTTCACGGCCTCCGCCGACCGCTTCGTCTTGAAGGCGCCGCCGGCCGGGCCCTTCGCGCTGACGCTGACGACCCGGCTCGACCCGGCGACCAACACCAAGCTGATGGGGCTCTACCGCTCCTCCGGCACCTGGTGCACCCAGTGCGAGGCCGAGGGCTTCCGCCGCATCACCTATTTCCTCGACCGCCCGGACGTATTGTCGGTCTACACCGTGCGCATGGAGGCCGACCGCACCGCCGCGCCGGTGCTGCTCGCCAACGGCAACCCGGTCGAGGCCGGCGATGCCGGCGACGGCCGCCACTTCGCCGTCTGGCACGATCCCTGGCCGAAGCCGGCCTACCTGTTCGCGCTGGTCGCCGGCGACCTCGCAGTGCTGAAGGACGAGTTCGTCACCTGCTCGGGCCGGCGCGTCGAGCTCGGCGTCTACGTCGAGCACGGCAATGTGGCCCGCGTCGGCTACGCCATGGACGCCCTGAAGCGCTCGATGCGCTGGGACGAGGAGGCGTTCGGCCGCGAATACGACCTCGACGTCTTCAACGTCGTCGCCGTCGGAGACTTCAACATGGGGGCCATGGAGAACAAGGGCCTCAACATCTTCAACGACAAGTACGTGCTCGCCGACCCGGATGTCGCCACCGACGCCGACTACGCCGGCATCGAGGCGGTGATCGCCCACGAGTACTTCCACAACTGGACGGGCAACCGCATCACCTGCCGCGACTGGTTCCAGCTCTGCCTCAAGGAAGGGCTGACCGTGTTCCGTGACCAAGAGTTCTCGTCCGACATGCGCTCGCGGCCGGTGAAGCGCATCGCCGACGTGCGCACGCTCCGCAGCCACCAGTTCCCCGAGGACGGCGGCCCGCTCGCCCATCCGGTGCGCCCGGAGACCTACAAGGAGATCAACAACTTCTACACGGCGACCGTCTACGAGAAGGGCGCCGAGGTGATCCGGATGCTGAAGACGCTGATCGGCGACGAGGCGTTCCGGCGCGGCATGGACCTCTATTTCGAGCGCCACGACGGCGACGCCGCCACCATCGAGGACTTCCTCGCCTGCTTCGCCGAGGCGGCCGACGAGGACCTCGACGCCTTCGCGCGCTGGTACCGTCAGGCCGGCACGCCCACGGTCGACGTCGCCGAGCACTACGACGCGGCGGCGCGGACCTACACGCTGACGCTGCGCCAGACCGTGCCGCCGACGCCCGGCCAGCCCGACAAGCTGCCGCACGTGATCCCGGTGCGCTTCGGCCTCGTCGGCCCGAACGGCGGCGACATGGCCCATGCCGGCGTCTCCGGCGCCGAGGTGCGCGGCGACGTGATCGTGCTGACGCAGCCGCGCCACACCGTGGTGTTCGAGGGTGTCGCCGAGCGGCCGGTGCCCTCGCTGTTCCGCGGCTTCTCGGCGCCGGTGAAGCCCAACGTCGGGCTGTCGCTGTCCGACCTCACCTTCCTGATGCGCCACGACGGCGACGCCTTCAACCGCTGGCAGGCCTCCTCGACGCTGGCGATGACCATGCTGGTCGCCGGCGCCCACGCCGCCCGCCGCGGCGGTGTCCCACGAGCCGACGCCGCCTATGTCGACGCCCTCGGCGAGATCGTCGGCGACGACCGGCTCGACCCGGCCTTCCGCGCCCTGATGCTGGCGGTGCCCGGCGAGAACGACGTCGCCCGCGAACTCGGCGACGACGTAGACCCGGACGCGGTCGCCGCCTCGCACCGGGCGCTGCGGGTCGCGATCGGCACCCGGCTGAAGCCGGTGCTGTCGACGATCCTCGCCGCCGAGGATCCGGCCGCGCCCTTCGCCCCGGACGCCGCCGGCGCCGGCCGCCGCGCCCTCGTCAACGCCGCCGGCGACCTCCTGGCCGCCACCGGCGAGGCCGCGGCGCTCGATCGGCTCGCGGCCCGCTTTTCCGCCGCCACCAACATGACCGACCGCCTCGCGGCGCTGACCAGCCTCGTCCACCGCGACGCGCCGCAGGCCGACGCGGCCCTCGCCGCCTTCGTCGAGCGCTTCGGCGGCGTACCGCTGGCGGTCGACAAGTGGCTGGCGGTGCAGGCGACCGCCCCGCTCGGCCGCACGCTGGACCGGGTCGCGGCGCTGACCGCGCACCCCGCCTTCTCCTTCCGCAACCCGAACCGCACGCGTGCCCTCGTCGGCTCCTTCGCGACGCTGAACCCGACCCAGTTCGCCCGCCGCGACGGTGCCGGCTTCGACTTCGTCGCCGACGTCGTCCGCCGGCTCGACGACAGCAACCCGCAGGTCGCCGCACGCATCCTGGTCGCCTTCCGCTCCTGGCGCTCCTACGAGCCGGAGCGGCGCGCCCGGGCCGAGGCGGCGCTGCGCCGGATCGCGGCAAAGCGGCCGCTGTCGCGCGACGTCGCCGACATCGTCGAACGGACGCTGGCCTGAGCACGGACACCGCCGGCGTGACCATCCGGGTGGCACCGGATCGTGGTTGACGCTACGTAAACTGCCCGATACTTCGGCACCGCACCGCGATCAATAAATCTACTGATAGGAATATTTTGCCGGGCTCGCGCGTTAACTTCTTTTTTAGTCCGAACCTCTGGACAGGTCGAATCGTGCCGATTCAAACTGAGGGCGATTCGGGTGCGGCGTGCGGCGTCACCCGACGTTCACCAAGGCTTGTCCGACCTCGGAGGGAAGAGGCATGGCGAGGGCAGATTCTGCCGACGCCCCGCACGGTTGGCGCGCGCGATTCTTCGGCGACTCGGACGCCGACGCCGCGTTGAAGGGCCATGCGCGCCTGCTCGCCCGCCCCGCCTATCGCCGGCTGCTGACGGCCGAGCCGATCTTCCGGCGTTCGATCCCGGTGCTGATCACCGTGTTCCTGGTGGTGGTCGGCATCGCCCGGGTCTCCAACCTCGCCGACCGCCGCGACGAGACCGAGGGCCACGCCCGCGACATGGTCGCGCTGATGGCCGAGACGATCGACAACGCCCTCACGCTGTCGTTGCCGGCCAAGGCCGACGGCCCGGTGCTCGCCGACGCCCTGCGCACCGCGCTCCGCGAGGCGCTGCCGCCGTCGGCGACCAGCGACGGCCGCACCATCCTCGTCGCCGACCGAGACGGCGTGATCCGCGCCTCGGCGCCCGAGAACTCCGCCCTGATCGGCCGCCGCTTCGCCGACGTGTTCGGCGCCGGCCAGCCGCTGGTGGTGTTCGGCGAGCGCGCCGGCGTGCTGCCGGTCGAACTCGGCACAGGCGGCGAGGCGATCGCCGCGATCCACAATCTCGACGGCGACCGCGGGTCGGTGGCGGTCTACCAGCACGACGAGCAGATCTTCCTGAACTGGCGCCGCGACGTCTCGATGAACGTCTCGCTGTTCATCGGCACGAGCTGCATCCTGATCGTGATGGTCTACGCCTTCTTCGCGCAGACCTCGCGCGCCGCCGAGGCCGACCGGCTCTACGCGGCCACCCAGGCCCGGGTCGACACCGCCCTGCGCCGCGGCCGCTGCGGCCTGTGGGACTGGGACCTCGCCCGCGGCCGGCTGTTCTGGTCGCCGTCGATGTACGTCATCCTCGGCATGGAGCCGAATTCGGACCTGATGGGCTTCAACGAGCTCCAGGCGATGATCCACGAGGAGGACACCGACCTTTACGCCCTCGCCCGCGACCTGCTCGAGACCGGGCAGAACGCCGTCGACCTCGAGTTCCGGATCCGTCACGCCGAGGGCCACTGGGTCTGGCTGCGCTGCCGCGTCGAGATCGTCAGCGACCGCGACGGTGCCCCGCACCTGATCGGCATCGCGGTCGACGTCACCGAGCAGAAGAAGCTCGCCGAGAAGTCGGCGACCGCGGACCTGCGCCTGCGCGACGCCATCGAGACCATCTCCGAGGCCTTCGTCCTGTGGGACGCCGACAACCGCCTCGTGATGTGCAACACCAAGTACCAGACGCTGCACCAGCTCTCCGACGACCTCGTCCGCGAGGGCGCGGACTACGAGAGCGTGATGGGTGCGGCGCGCCAGCCGCTGCTGCGCAGCGAGAACCGCATCGGCGACGTCGCCCAGGGCGAGCGCTCCTACGAGGCGCAGCTCGAGGACGGTCGCTGGCTGCAGATCAACGAGCGCCGCACCAAGGACGGCGGTTTCGTCTCGGTCGGCACCGACATCACCGAGCTGAAGCGCCACGAGGAGAAGCTGCTGGAGTCCGAGCGCCAGCTGATGGCCATGGTCGCGGACCTGCGCCAGCACCGCCACAAGATGCAACTGCAGACCAAGCAGTTGGTCGAGCTCGCCGAGAAATACGCCGAGGAGAAGGCCCGCGCCGAGGCCGCCAACCGGGCGAAGTCCGAATTCCTGGCCTCGATGTCGCACGAGCTGCGCACACCGCTCAACGCCATCATCGGCTTCTCCGAGATCATGCGCTCGGGCATGTTCGGCGCGCTCGGTTCGGCCAAGTACGACGAGTACTGCCGCGACATCCACGACAGCGGCACCTATCTCCTCAACGTCATCTCCGACATCCTCGACATGTCGAAGATCGAGGCCGGCCGGGTCAACCTCACGCTCGACAGCGTCATCCTCGACGAGGTCATCGGCGAGAGCACCCGCATCATGACCCCGCAGGCGGACGACCGTGCCATCCGCCTCGTCACCCGCTTCGACGCGCCGCTGCCGATGGTGGCCGACCGCCGCGCCATCAAGCAGGTCGCGCTCAACCTGTTGTCCAACGCGCTGAAGTTCACCCCGATGAACGGCTGTGTCACCGTCTCGACCCGCGTCGACGGCGAGGCGGTGGTGATGTCGGTGGCCGACACCGGCATCGGCATTCCCGCCCACGCGCTCGGCATGATCGGCAAGCCCTTCGTGCAGGTCGAGAACCAGCTGACGCGCAAGCACGCCGGCTCCGGCCTCGGTCTCGCGATCGCGCAGAGCCTCGTCGAGCTGCACGGCGGCACCATGAAGATCCAGTCCGAGGAGGGCATCGGCACCACGGTGACGATCTCGCTGCCCCGGATCGCCGCGCCGACGGCGAGCGACGGCACCGCCGCGGTCGCGGAGCAGACCACCGGCATCGCCCAGAGCGGCATGGCGCGCGCCGTCGCCGTCGCCAACGCCCGCGGGCCGAGCCGCGCGGTGCACTGACAGGGCGAGGTGCTCGGCGCGCCGCCTCTTGAAATCCGCCGAAATCGCACGATTTGCCGATCATCGGGTCCGGGCCCCTCTGGCAGCCGGAACGGCGCGCGATGTCGGACCCTTCCATCAGCGGACACGATCCGCCGTCGGGAGGCTCCCGTGACGACATCGACCTACGCATTCGCCCTTCCCCGTCCCCGAACCGCCGTCGATCTCGACGCCGCAGAACGCCGCATCGAGGCGATCGCCCGACTGATGGACGCGGCCTTCCGCGTTCCCGGCACCGGCATCCGTTTCGGTCTCGATTCGGTCGCCGGCCTTGTCCCGGTCGCCGGCGACGCCGTCGGCCTGCTCGCATCGGGCTGGCTGGTCTACGAGGCCCAGCGCCTCGGCGCGCCAGAGGCGACGCTGCGGCGGATGGCGGCCAATGTGGCGATCGACGCCGCAGTCGGCGCCGTCCCCTTCCTCGGCGACGTGTTCGACGTCTTCTTCAAGGCCAACCTGCGCAACCTCGCCATCCTGCGCGACCATCTCGCCACGCTCCGCGCCGACCGGGCGCGCGTCGTCGGCCCTTCCCGGGAGTTCACGCGATGAGACCGATCGTTCTCGGCCTCGGCCTGACGGCGCTGGCGATCTGGTCGGCCTTCGCCTACGTCGTCCACCTCGTCGTCGACGTGCTCGGCGGCTACGGCGCCGCCAACGCCGACCTGTTGCCGGTACCGCCGGAATGGGTGGTGCTGCTGTCGGACGCCCTGCGCGTCGCGACCGGCGTCGGCGGCCCGCTGGTGGTCGCGGTCTGGACGATCGGCGCCGCGGTGATCGCGCTGGTCACGATCATCGGCGTCGTCGTCGCCGGCCGGATCGGCCGCCGCGACAAGGCGCTGCTGGCGCCCGACCCGCGCCTGCCGCATCTCGACGCGGCCTACCACCGCGACCGCGCCGCCGCGCGCCACCGCACCGGCCTCGCCATCGGCGAGACAATCGGCCGGCTGCTCCGCGGCCGGCGCTACCTGCGCTGATCCGCTCGCCGCCGGTCAGACCGGCGGCGTCCGCTCGACCCTGCCGACCAGCCGCTCGAAAGTCGCCCGCACGGCCGCCTCGGTCTCGCCGAGCGCGGCCGTGAGCACGTCGAAGTCGGGCATCGCCCCGGCGCGCGCCAGCAGGGCCAGCACCCCGCGCGGCGCTTCCGCCGGCTTGAACGGTCCCGAGACGGCGAGCCGCAGCACCTGCGTCAGGTCGCCGTAGAGGCGTATCGCCGGCACCAGCCGCTCGGCGTCCTCGGCGGCGAGCAGGCCGGCGGCGGCCGCGTTCGTCAGCACCGTCTCGGTGGTGGTCGAGAGGATCTCCGGTCGCTCCGCGGCGTGGATCAGTTGCAGCGCCTGCGCCACGAACTCGACGTCGATCAACCCGCCCGGCACCACCTTGAGGTCCCAGGGATCCTTCGAGCCCTTCTCCGCCTCGATGCGTGCGCGCATGTCGGCGACCTCGGCGCGCACCTTCGCCGGGTCGCGCGGCCGGCGCAGCGTCTCGGCGATCACCGCCTCCACCGCCTCGCCGAGGCCGCCGGTGGCGGCGACGACGCGGGCGCGGGTCAGCGCCATGTGCTCCCAGGTCCAGGCGTCCTCGCGCTGGTAGCGCGCGAAGGCGTCGAGCCGGGTCGCGAGCGGTCCGGCGTTGCCGGACGGACGCAGGCGGAAGTCGACCTCGTAGAGCCGGCCCTCGGCGGTCGGCGCCGTCACGGCGGAGACGAAGCGCTGGGTCAGGCGGGCATAGTACTGCGCCGGGGCGATCGGCCGGCCGCCGTCGGAAGCCGCGGCGTCGGGGTCGTGGTCGTAGAGCAGGATCAGGTCGAGGTCGGAGGCGGCGGTCATCTCGTTGCCCCCGAGCTTGCCCATGGCGACCAGCGCCAGCCGGCCGCCCGAGACCCGGCCGTGGACGCGTTCCATTTCGCCCGCCGTGCGGTCGAGCAGCGCGGCGAGCGTGACGTCGGCGATGCGGGCGTAGGCGGCGCCGGCCTGCCGCGCCGACAGCGTGCCGGAGATGACGCGGACGCCGACCAGGAACATCTGCTCCTGTCCGAAGATGCGGGCGCGATCGAGCGCCTCCTCGTAGGAGCGGCTCTCGGCGAGCGAGCCGTCGAGGCGGCGGACGAGGTCGTCGCGGCTCGGCACGGTGCCGAAGAAGGCCGGCTCCAGCACGGCGTCGAGCACGTGCGGCCGGCGCGCCACCACGTCGGCGAGCCGCGGCGCGGCGCCGAGCACGGTGGCGAGCAGCGACAGGAGGTGCCGGTTCTGCGACAGGAGCGACAGCAGTTGAACGCCCGCCGGCAACCGCGCGAGAAACGCGTCGAAGGCGAGGAAGGCCAGGTCGGCGGCGTCGGTCTCGGCGAAGGCGCCGAGCAGGCGCGGCGTCATCTCGGTCAGGATCTCGCGGGCGCGGGTCGAGCGGGTCGCGGGGTAGCGGCCGAAGTGCCAGGCGCGCACCGCCCGCGTCACGTCGGACGGGCGCTGGTAGCCGAGCCGGCTCAGGGTGGCGATGGTGTCGGGGTCGTCGTCGTCGCCGGTGAAGACCATGTTGCCGACCTCGCCGGAGAGGTCGTCCTCCTCCTCGAACAGGTCGGCATAGTGTTCGGCGACGCGGGTGAGCCGCTCCGTCAGGCCGGCGGCGAAGTCGGCGGCGCCGGCGTAGCCCATCATCCGGCCGATCCGGGCGAGCCCGGCCTCGTCCTCGGGCAGGGTGTGGCTCTGCTCGTCGGCGACCATCTGGATGCGATGCTCGACCCGGCGCAGGAAGCGGTAGGCCTCGGCGAGGTCGTCGCGGATCGCCGGCTTCAGCCAGCCGGCGTCGACGAGGCCGTCGAGCATGGCGAGCGTCGAACGGCCGCGCAGGGCCGGGTTGCGGCCGCCGGCGATCAGCTGCTGGGTCTGGACGAAGAACTCGATCTCGCGGATGCCGCCGCGGCCGAGTTTCACGTTGTGGCCCGCGACGGCGACCTTGCCGTGGCCCTTGTGGGCGTGGATCTGGCGCTTGATCGAGTGGATGTCGCGGATCGCGGCATAGTCTAGATACTTGCGCCAGACGTACGGACGCAGTTCGGCCAGGAAGCGCTCGCCGGCGGGCACGTCGCCGGCGCAGGGGCGCGCCTTGATCATGGCGGCGCGCTCCCAGTTCTGGCCCATGCTCTCGTAATACTGCAGCGCCGCCAGCACCGAGATCGCCGGCGGCGTCGCGCCGGGGTCGGGACGCAGGCGCAGGTCGGTGCGGAAGGCGTAGCCGTCGGCGGTGCGGTCCTGGAGGATCTTCACCAGCCGCTTGGTCAGCCGCACGAAGAAGGTGGAGAGGTCGGTGCCCTCGGGCGCCGGCACCCGCTCGGCGTCGTAGAGCACGATCAGGTCGACGTCGGAGGAGTAATTGAGCTCGAAGGCGCCGTGCTTGCCCATGGCGAGCAGGATCCAGCCCGAGCCGACCTCCGGCCGCTCCGGATCGGGGAGCGCCAGCTTGCCCTGGCGCCCGGCCTCGGCGAGCAGGAAGCGCACGCCGGCGCCGACGCAGGCGTCGGCGAGCCGGGTCAGCGTCCGCGTCACCGTCTCGACGTCCCAGATCCCGCCGAGGTCGGCAAGCGCGATCATCAGCGCCGCCTCCTGCTTGACGGACCTGACGGCACGCATCACCGCGGCCTCGTCGGCGGCGACCTCGTCGAGGCCGACGATCAGGGCGTCGGCGTGGGCCTCGGGCGCGGCGGCAAGGACGCGAGCGAGCCGCTCGGGCCGGCGGAAGGCGATCTCGCGCAGGTAGGAACTGTCCGAGCCCACGGCGACGACGAGGTCGCGGGCGCGCGGCATCGCGGCGAGCACCGCGGCGAGCGCGTCGCCGCCGTCGGCCGCGAGGGCATCGGCGAGGTCGTCCTCGGCACGGGCGAGCGCCGGACCCGCCGCGGGCACCAGCGCGACGCGCCGTCCGAGCGCACCGGCCGGAAAGCCGTCAGTCGTCGCGTCCGCCATGGTCCCCGTCTCCTCCCGTCCGCTCCGCCTCCGGCCGGCGCGGCAGCACCAACGTCACCGCCAGACCCGGCGCGGCGTCGCCGAGTTCGATCCGCCCGCCGTGGATCCGCGCCACCGCGGCGACGAGGCTGAGGCCGAGGCCGGACCCCGGCCGCGTCCGGCTCGCCTCCAGGCGGACGAAACGCTGCAGCACCCTTTCGCGGTCCGCCTCCGGGATGCCAGGGCCGGCGTCGGCGACGGTAACGCGGACCTCCCCGTCCGCGACGCGTCCCTCGAGCCGCACCGGCGGCGAGCCCTCCCCCGGCTCCTCCGGCAGGCCGTACTTGATCGCGTTGTCGAGCAGATTGGTCAACGCCTGCGCGATCAGGGCGCGGTTGCCGCGGATCGGCAGCGGCCCGTCGCCCGCCTGCACCAGCCGGCCGCCGGCGTCCTCGACCACCGGCTCGTAGAGTTCGCCGACGTCGGCGAGCACCTCGCGGACGTCGAGGTCGTCGAAGGAATCGCCGGACGAGCCCGCCTCGACCCGGGCGATCCGGAGCAGCGCGTCGAAGGTGTGGATCAGCTCGTCCGCCTCGCCGATCGAGGAGGCGACGGCGTCGCGCCAGTCGGCGTCGTCGCGGGCCTCGCGCAGGGTCGTCTCCATGCGGTTGCGCAGGCGCGTCAGCGGGGTCTTGAGGTCGTGGGCGATGTTGTCCGAGACCTCCTTCAGCCCGTTCATCAGCGCCTCGATGCGCTCCAGCATCCGATTGAGGCTGACGGCGAGGTTGTCGAACTCGTCGCCCGAGCCGGTGACGTCGAGGCGCTGTCCGAGGTCGCCGGACATGATCCGCCGCGCGGTCTCGGCGACGCTCTCGACGCGCTTCAACACGGTGCGCCCGATCAGGAACCAGGTCAGGAAGGCGAGGACCACCATCACCACCAGCGCGACCTGGAACGCCTCGGCGACGACGGCCTCGAACTCCTGGCGCTCGGCGATGTCGCGGCCGACCAGCAGGCGGAAGCCGCCGGGCATGGCGAAGACGCGGACCACCGCGCGGAACTCGCGCGAGACGTCGCCGTCGAGGCGCTGGTAGGTGACCTGGGTCGGCTGGCCGTCCGGTAGGTTGAGCACGGCGAGCGGCAGGTCGGCGACGTTGCCGACGATGGTGTTCCCGGAATAGTCGGCGACGAGGTAGAGGCTGGCGCTCGGCCGGCGCGAGCGCAGTTCGACCGAACTCACCAGCTGTCGCAGGCCGCCGCGGCGATACTGCTCGGCGAGCGAGTTGATCTCCGAACCGATCGTCGCCTCGAGCTGCCGGTCGAGCAGGGTCGCGGTGTTGTTCGAGATGTAGGCGATCAGGAACAGCGTCAGCGCCGAATAGGAGACGAGGTTGACCAGCGCCAGCTTGAAGGCGGTGGTGCGGACGAGCCGCCCGAACCAGCCGAGGGTGCCGAACGCCGCCTCGTGGGTGTCACGCCCCGTCACGGATCATGTATCCCGCGCCGCGGATAGTGTGCAGCAGCGGCTTGTCGAAGCCCTTGTCGATCTTCGAGCGCAGGCGCGAGACGTGGACGTCGATGACGTTGGTCTGCGGGTCGAAATGGTAGTCCCAGACGTTCTCGAGCAGCATGGTGCGCGTCACCACCTGACCGGCGTGGCGCATCATGTATTCGAGCAGGCGGAATTCGCGCGGCTGCAGCACGATCTCGGCGCCGCCGCGGGTGACGACGTGCGACAGCCGGTCGAGCGTCAGCTCGCCGACGCGGTAGACCGTGTCGACGTCGCCCGGCCGGTTGCGGCGGGCGAGCGCCTCGATGCGCGCCAGCAGTTCGGAGAAGGCGTAGGGCTTGGTCAGGTAGTCGTCGCCGCCGGCGCGCAGGCCCTTGACGCGGTCGTCGACCTGCCCGAGCGCGGACAGGATCAGCACCGGCGTATGGTCGTGGCGCCGGCGCAGGTCCTCGACGATGGCGAGGCCGTCGCGCTTCGGCAGCATGCGGTCGACCACCAGCACGTCGTAGCCGCCGGTCTCGGCGAAATGCGTGCCGGCCTCGCCGTCGGCGGCGTGGTCCACCGTGTGGCCCGCCTCGTCCAGCGCCTTCACCAGATAGGACGCCGCTTCCCGGTCGTCCTCGATCAAGAGTACCCGCATGGCCGCCCGTGACATGCCCGTTCCCTCGTCTGCATGTGAACTTTTCCCGGTGGGTCCGCAAGGGAAAACGGCAGGCCGGGGGGAACGGCCTGCCGCTTCCGTGGGGACCCGCCGGCAACCGGGGCGAACCGGTCGGGTCCTCGGCAGGCGGCGCGTACGGGGGGATGCGCCGCCTTTCCTCCGGGGCGCCCGCGGCAGGGAGAGAACCGCGGGCGCCCCGATCGGGATCAGGCCTTGTCGAGCGGCAGGGCGACAAAGCGGAGGTTGTCGCCGGTGCGCACGCGCAGCAGCACCGCCTTGCGGCCCTCCTCGGCGGCCTTGCGCAGGCCGGCCTGGACCTCCGCCGGCTTCGAGACCGCGTGGCCCGCGACCTCGAGGATGACGTCGCCCTGGCGCAGGCCCTTGTCGGCCGCCTTGCCCTCGGGGTCGAGGCGGGTGACCACCACGCCCTCGTCGCCGGCCCCCGCCTGCGCCGCCGGGGCGAGCGACAGGCCGAGGTCCTTCAGCGTCGTCGGTTCGGCCTTGCCGGAGCTCTCGGCGGCGGCGACTTTCTGCTCGTCCGGCAGCTGGCCGAGTTCGACCTTGACCTCCTTCTTCTCGCCGTTGCGGAACACGGTGACGTCGACCGTGGTCTCCGGCGGATAGGCGGCGATGCGGCGGGCGAGGTCGCGGGCGTCGTTCACCGCCTCGCCGTTGACCGCGACGATGGCGTCGCCGGCCTTGATGCCGGCCTTCTCGGCGGGCGAGCCGTCCTGCGGCTCGGTGACCAGGGCGCCCTTGGCGGCGTCGAGGCCGATCGAGGCGGCGAGGTCCTCGGTCACCGGCTGGATCTGCACGCCGAGCCAGCCGCGCACCACCTTGCCGTCGTCCATCAGGTCCTTGACCACGGTCTCGACCGTGCGGGCCGGGATGGCGAAGCCGATGCCGACCGAGCCGCCCGACGGCGAGTAGATCGCCGTGTTGACGCCGATCACCTCGCCGGCGAGGTTGAAGGCCGGGCCGCCGGAGTTGCCCTTGTTGATCGGGGCGTCGATCTGGATGAAGTCGTCGTAGGGGCCGGCGCCGATGTCGCGGCCGCGGGCCGAGACGATGCCGGCGGTGACCGTGCCGCCGAGGCCGAACGGGTTGCCGATCGCCACCACCCAGTCGCCGACGCGGCTGTCGCCGGCCGAGAAGGAGACGTGCGGCAGGTCCTTGCCGTCCTTGACCTTGACGAGGGCGATGTCGGTCTTCGGGTCGGTGCCGATCACGTCGGCCTTGAGCTCGCGGCCGTCGGTGGTGACCACCGTGACCTCCTCGGCGTTCTCGACGACGTGGTTGTTGGTCACCACGTAGCCGTCGGCCGAGATGAAGAAGCCCGAGCCCTGGGCCATGCCGTAGCGGTGCGGCTGCTCGCCGCCGCGACCGCCGCCGCCGGGCATGCCCGGCATCGGCTGGCCGAAGCGCTTGAAGAAGTCGTAGAGCGGGCTGTCCTCGGGGATGTTCGGGATGCCCTGGTCGTCGGCTTGGGCGACCTCGTCGGTCTTGACCCGGATCGAGACCACGGCCGGCGTGACGCGGGAGACGACGTCGGCGAAGGAGAAGGGCTGGGCGGCCTGCGCGGAGACGGGCGGCGCGCTGAGGTTCTGCGCCACCGCGCTCGAACCGGAGAACACCACGCTCTCGCCGGCGACGATGCCGCCGAGGGCGAGGGCGAAGACGCTGCCGAGCAGCAGGCTCTTCACGCGCGGGGAGCGGCCGGGGCGGGAGTTGCGATCAGACGACATGATGGTCCAGGGCTCCGTTGTCTTCCTCGGAACGGCCGCGTCGGAGGCGGCGTCCGTCGAGGAGGAATATGGGCCCCGGAACCTGACGGGCGAATGGCCCGGCGATTAAATCGGCGTAAGTCTGCGGCCGAAATCGTGGCGAGAAATCAGGGCTTTGCCGCGTTTTCGCCACGATCGGCGATCGCCCGCAGCGCGCGCTCCTCCTCGGCGGTCAGCCGGTCCTCGACCGCGCCGCCCTCGGCCTTGCGCCGACGCCAGCCGATCCAGGCGGCGAGGCCGCCGACCACCAGCAACGCCGGCGGCGTCACCCAGATCACCCAGCCCCAGCCGTGCAGGCGGGGCTTCAGCAGCACGAACTCGCCGTAGCGGGCGACCAGGAAGTCCATCACCTCCTCGTCGCTGTCGCCGGCGGTGATGCGCTCGCGCACGAGCACGCGCAGGTCCTTGGCGAGCTGGGCGTCGCTGTCGTCGATCGACTGGTTCTGGCAGACGAGGCAGCGCAGTTCCGCCGAGAGCGCGCGGGCGCGCGCCTCCAGCGCCGGATCCGCCAGCCGCTCGTCCGGCTGCACGGCGAGGGCGCCGCCGAGGGCGGAAAGCGAGAGCGTGGCGGCGAGCGCCAGGGTCGCGAGCGGGCGGGCCATCGAGCTCACTCCGCCGCGACCGGGCCGGCGGCGCGCGCCGGCTTCGGCGCGCCGACGCGCAGGCGGCGGTCCGACAGCGACAGCGCGCCGCCGGCCATCATCACGAGGCCGCCGAGCCAGATCAGCGTCACCAGCGGCTTGTCCCACATCCGCACCACGACGCCCGCCCCGTCCGGCGAGGGATCGCCGAGGGTGACGTAGAGCTGCGAGAAGCCGTGGGTGCGGATCGCCGCCTCGGTCGTCGGCATCTGCCGCGCCTGATAGAAGCGCTTCTCCGGATCCAGCTTGAACACCTCGACTCCGCCGCGCCGGGCGGTCATGTGGACGATCATCGCCTGATAATTCGGGCCGCGGACGTCCTCGCTGCCGTCGTAGGTGACCTCGTAGGCGCCGATGGTGGCGCGCTCGCCCGGCTTCATCGACAGGATGGTCTCGCTCTGGAAGGCGCTGACGCCGACGATGCCGGCCAGCGTCACGCCGAGGCCGGCGTGGGCGAGCGCGGTGCCGAAGGCCGAGCGCGGCAGGCCGACGAGGCGGGCGAAGCCGACGGAGAGGCCGGCGTCCCGGAAGCGGGCGCGGTGGGCGAGTTCGGCGAAGGCGCCGACGATCAGCCACGCCGACAGGCCGATGCCGATGACGGCGAGCACCGGGCCGCCGCCGGCGAGCCAGAGCGTCGCGAGCGCGGCCACCAGCGCCGCGCCGAAGGCGGCCCACAGGCGCTGCGTCGCCGCCAGCAGGTCGCCGCGCTTCCAGGCCAGCATCGGGCCGAAGGGCACGGCGATCAGCAACGGCAGCATCAGCGGGCCGAAGGCGAGGTTGAAGAAGGGCGCGCCGACCGAGACCTTGCCGCCGGTGGTCGCCTCGAGCAGCAGCGGGTAGAGCGTGCCGACCAGCACGGTCGCGGTCGCGGCGGTCAGCACGATGTTGTTCAACACCAGCGCACCCTCGCGGCTCACCGGGGCGAACAGGCCGCCCTGGGCGAGCGTCCCGGCGCGCCACGCGAACAGCGCGAGACCGCCGCCGATGAAGACGCAGAGGATGCCGAGGATGAAGACGCCGCGCGCCGGGTCGGTGGCGAAGGCGTGCACCGAGGTCAGTACGCCGGAGCGGACCAGGAAGGTGCCGAGAAGCGACAGCGAGAAGGTCAGGATGGCGAGCAGCACCGTCCAGACCTTGAGCGCGTTGCGCTTCTCCATTACCAGCGCCGAATGCAGGAGCGCGGTGCCGGCGAGCCAGGGCATGAACGAGGCGTTCTCGACCGGGTCCCAGAACCACCAGCCACCCCAGCCGAGCTCATAATAGGCCCAGTAGGAGCCCATGGCGATGCCGGCGGTCAGGAACACCCAGGCCGCCAGCGTCCACGGCCGCACCCAGCGCGCCCAGGCGGCGTCGATCCGGCCCTCGATCAGGGCGGCGACGGCGAAAGCGAAGGAGATCGAGAAGCCGACGTAGCCGAGGTAGAGCAGCGGCGGATGGATCGCGAGGCCGACGTCCTGCAGCACCGGGTTGAGGTCCTGGCCCTGGAACGGGGCCGGATCGAGCCGCAGGAACGGGTTGGACGTCACCAGGATGAAGGCGAGGAAGGCGGTGGTGATCCAGCCCTGGACGCCGATCACGTTGGCCTTCAGCGTCGCCGGCAGGTTACCGCCGAAGGCGGCGACCGCGGCGCCGAACAGGGCCAGGATCAGCACCCAGAGCAGCATCGAGCCCTCGTGGTTGCCCCAGAGCCCGGTCAGCTTGTAGAGCGTCGGCTTCAGCGAGTGGGAGTTCTCGTAGACGTTGGCGACCGAGAAGTCCGAGGTCATGTAGGCGTGCGCCAGAGCCGCGAAGGCGAGGCCGATCAGCACGAATTCCGCCAGCGCGAGGCTGGGGCCGACCCGCATCAGGGCGTCGTCGCGGCGGGCGGCGCCGAGCACCGGCACCACCGACTGCAGGATGGCCAGCGCCAGCGCGAGCACCAGCGCGAAATGTCCGAGTTCCGCGATCATCGCCGTCGTCCTCCCCACCGGCCGGTCAATTGGTGGCGGACGTCGTCGCCGCCGGCGCCGCGCCCCTGACCGGGGCGCCGCCTTCGGCGCCCTCCTGCCAGACGCCCTGCGCCTTCAGGCTGTCGACGACCTCCTTCGGCATGTAGTTCTCGTCGTGCTTGGCGAGCACGGTGTCGGCGGCGAAGCGGCCGTCGGGGCCGAGCGCGCCTTCCGCCACCACGCCCTGGCCCTCGCGGAACAGGTCCGGCAACAGGCCGGTATAGGTGACGGCGACGTCGTTGACCGTGTCGGTGACGGCGAAGCTCACCGTCGCGCCGCCGTTCGCCTTGACCACCGAGCCTTCCTTGACGAGGCCGCCGATCCGGAGCCGCCGGCCCGGCTCGACCGTGCCCTCGGCGATCTCGGTCGGGGTCTTGAACAGGGCGATCTGGCCGCTGAGGCCGTAGAGGGTCAGCCCCACCGCCACCGCGAGCACGCTGCCCGCGACCGCGATCAGCACCAGTCTCCGCTGCTTGCGCGTCATCGCCATTCCCGTCCGTCCCGCCTCGTGGACACCCAGCCTAGCCGGAGACGCCGGCCTCGCTCGCCACCGCCTCGATGCCTTCGAGCACCGCCGCGTCGCCGGCGAAGGTCTCCTTCGCCTTGGCGTAGGCCGCCTTTGCGTCGGCGGTGCGGCCGAGCACGGCGTAGGCGCGGATCAGGCGCTGCCAGCCCTCGGCGTCCTTCGGATCGGCGGCGAGCCGGTCGGCGAGGCGCTGCACCATGCCCTGGATCATCTGCTGGCGGTCGCCCTCCGACATGCCCGCGGCGGCGGCGACGTCGCCGGCGTCCGGACCGGGCGCGGCGGCGACCGGCGGCGCCATCGCCGGCAGCGTCGCAGGCTCGGGCGTGTCCTTCGGCCGGCCGAGGGCGGCGAGCAACTCGCCGCGGCGGGCGCGCACCTCCGGCAGCCACGGCGCGTCGGCGGGCGAGCGCGCCATCAACGCCTCGAAGGCGGCGAGCGCCTCGTCGTTGCGGCCGGCCTGCTTCAGGCCGAGGGCGCGGTAGTAGAGCGATTTCGGCCGGTCGCCGTCGGCGGCGACCACGGCGTCGAAGGCGGCCTGCGCCTCTTCGGTGACGATGCCCTGGTTGGCCGCCACCAGCGCCTCGCCGAGGCTCTCGCGGGTGTCGACGTCGTCGGCGCCGAGCGCGGTCGCCTTGCCCCAGGCGGCGGCGGCGTCGGCGTAGCGGCCCATGCGCATGTAGATCGGCGCGACCACCAGCCAGCCGCGGACGTCGCCGGGGTTCTGCTCGAGGTGCGCCTCGACCTGCGCCACCATTGCAGAGACGTCGTGCTCGCCGTTGGAGGCGGCGAGGCGGGCCTCGAGCGGCTGGTCCGGCATCTCCGGCGAGCCGACGGCGAGATAGAGCCCGAGGGCGGCGAGCGGCACGAACAGCACGCTCGCCACCGCGACCGGACGGGCGAGGCTGCGGCTGCTCCCGGCGGCCGCCTTCAGGGCCGCGTCGGCGCGCAGCAGGCGGCGGGCGATCTCGGTGCGGGCGGCCTCGGCCTCGCCCTCCCCGATCAGCCCGCGGGCGCGGTCGCGGTCGAGTTCGGCGAGCTGGTCGCGGTAGACGGCGAGGTCGTGCTCGGCTTCCGGGGCCGCGGACCGGCCCCGGGCCAGCGGCAGCAGCACCGCGAGGACGGCCGCGAAGGTGAGGACGGCGAAGGCGATCCAGAGCAGCATCGGAGACCACGTGTCGTGGGGCCCGACCACGCCAAGCCCGGCACCCACATAAGGCACCTTGGAACGTTTCTCAACGACGGCGGCCCATACGTCGCAGTCCGAACGCCAAATCCGCCGACGGATCGGGAGGCCCGTGCTTGGCGTCCGGTCAGGGCGTGCCGACGCGGCCGAGGGCGATGTCGCGCGACTTGCGCAACAGCACGGCATATTCCTCGCCGTGGGCGAGTTCGGCCATCTTCAGCAGGCTGTCGCTGAGTTGCGTCAACGCGGCGCGGCGCTCGCCGCGCGCCTTGCGCAGCCGTTCGATGATCTCGCGGCCGTAGACGTCGATCGCCTGGTCGATCGAGGCGCCGAGCCGGGCGACCAGTTCGTTGACCGCCAGCGCCTCCTTGTGACGTCGTGCCGCGGTGAAGACGGCGACGACGCGCACCGCGTCGTCGGCGTCCGCCGGCGCCGGATCGACGTCCGGGGCCGGCCGCAGCGCGGTGCGCAGCACCGGCAGGGCGTCGTCGAGCAGGCGGCCGATCAGCTGCGACATCGTCCGCCGGAGGTCGACGAGGCGGGTCCGCCAGCGCGAATCGTTGTGCACCAGCACCACCGTGGTCGCCCCGCGCACCACCTCGTGGAAGCGGCGGAACTCGCCGACGAGGTCGGCGAGGTCGGCGCGCTCGGCCCACAACGTCTCGAAGCGCAGGATGGCGCGCTCGCCGACGCCGAGGCCGACGTCGACGAAGTCGGCCGCCGGGGTGTCGCGAATGTCGGCGACGTCGTCGGAGCCGGCGGCGAGCACGGCGATGCGGAACAGCGTCGCCGGCGTGGCGACGCGGCCGGCGACCGCCGCCGCCAGCCACGGCGCGTCGTCGGGGCAGGCGTCGAGGTGGGCCGCGATCGGTTCGGCGGCGAGCTTCTCGGCGATCTCGGTGGCGCCGATCGTCGCCGGCAGGCGGCCGAGGATGCGCTCCAGCCGCGGCAGGCGGTCGCGCAGCGCCAGCATGTCGACGAGGTCCTCGTAGGCGGCGTCGCCGCCGAGGCGCATGGCGAGGCGCATGCGCGCCTTCGGATCGTCGCGGCCGTCGCGGATCCGGCGCTGCAGTTCCGCGAAAGTCGTCCCGCGCATGGTGGCGACCGCGGCCTCGAGCTCCGAGGCCGTGGCGTGGGCCCCCGCGAGCGCCGCGCCGGTCCACGGCACCAGCGCCTCGCCGATGATCTCGCGCTCGGCGAGGGTCCACAGCGGCTCCAGCGTCTCGCGGCAGATCCAGCCGGGCTGTTTGACCGCGGTGCGCTCGTCGATCAGGTAAGGCGCGAACGGTACGAAGAAGCGTTCGCGCGGCTCGGCCAGCGGCCCGCGCGGCTCGGGCGCCGGTGGAGCGGGAGCGGCGACCGGCGCGGCGGCGGCCGGGGCCTGGACCGCGGCGGTCGCGGCCGCCTGGAGGGCGGCGACGACGCCGCGCGGCACGATCGCGCCGTAGGACGACGCGGCCGGCTGAGCGGGCGCGACGGTGCGGGCCGCCTCGGCGAGCAGACGCAACTCGGGGTCGGCGTCGGCGCCGGTGGTCTCGAGCCGGCGCAGCAGCATCTCCCGCGCGGCGGGCGAGAGCCCGGCGAGGTAGGAGGCCACCTTCTCCCGCTTGAGACTGTCGGCGGTCATCGTCCGGACGCCTCGTCGACTACAAGAACTGCGCGTCCAGAGAATTTGCCATCGAATTGGTTGACGGTGTGTGATCGACGTCGTCGAAGCCGACGCGTCGCCGCAACCGAAGCGAAACGGCCGGGGACGCCACCCGCGTCCCCGGCCGTTTCGGTGTCCCGTCCCCGTCGGCGGCGGTCAGTCGACCGGGCGCCAGGTGCCGTCGGGGTTGCGGCAGGCGGTGCCGCGGGCGGTCTGCGGGCGACCGTCGATGTAGACGGTGCTGGTGTACTGGCGGCAGACCTGACGGTTGACCTCGAAGGGCGCGCCCGGGCGGATCTCGCCGTAGCGGCCGGACTGCGGGTTCGACCAGTTCTGGGCGTAGCCGGACTCGAACGCCTGCGACTGCGCATAGTAGTAGTACTGACGATCCTGCTCGTCCATCTGGGCGCCGATCTGGTTGCCGAGGAAGCCGCCGATCAGCGCGCCGGCGGCGATCGCCGCCACCTTGCCCGAGCCCTGACCGAAGGCCGAGCCGATCGCGGCGCCGCCCACGGCGCCGGCGAGCGTGCCGAGCGTCGCCTTCTGCCCGACCGTCGGATCGGAGGCGCAACCGGCCAGCATGGTCGCGACCATCCCGGCCACCGCAATCTTCTTGAACGACATCGTCTCCCGTCTCCCTCAGGTTCCGACCACCGGCGGCCGCCATCGGCGTCCTTGCACCGGCCTTGGAACAAATTCGACCGTGTTCGGTTCCTTGGCCGTCGATGATGGCCGAAATAGGAAGGTTCCGCCAAGCCCGCCGTCGGTCGGATCAACTCTGCGGCAGGCGCACGGCCACCGCCAATCCTCCCAGCTCCGAGCGGCCGAGCATCATCGTGCCGCCGTAGGCCTCGACGATCTCGTCGGCGATGGCGAGGCCGAGGCCGGAGCCCGGCACGGTCTCGTCGAGGCGGCGGCCGCGGCCGAGCACTTCGGCGTAGCGCGTCTCGGGAACGCCGGGGCCGTCGTCCTCCACCGTCACCGTCACCATCGGCCGCGCCGCCAACGCGTCGGTCTCGCCGCGGGCGGCGACGCGGACGCGGCCGCGGCCGTATTTGCAGGCGTTGTCCATCAGGTTGCCGACGACGTCCTCGAGGTCGCGCCGCTCGATGCGCGCGCGCAGCGCCGGCGGCGCCGTCACGACGATGTCGACGGCGCGGTCGGCGTGGGCGCGGCGCAGCACGTTGGCGAGGCCCTCGAGCGACCGACCGAGGTCGGCGGCGGCGCCGACGACGCGGCGCTCGGCGGCGACGCGGGCGCGGTCGAGGTGGCGGTCGACCTGGGCGCGCATCAGTTGGACCTGCTCGACCACCTTGCCGGCGAGCGGCCCGTCCTCGGCGCGCGCCTCGTTCAGCATCACGCTGAGCGGCGTCTTCAGGGCGTGGGCGAGGTTGCCGACGTGGCCGCGCGCGCGCTCGACCACGGCGACGTTGGTCTCGATCAGCGCGTTGAGCTCCTGGCCGAGCGGGGCGATCTCGCTCGGCAGGTCCGACGGCAGGCGGGTGTTGCGGCCGGCGCGGATGTCGGCGAGGGCGGCGCGCATGCGTTCGAGCGGCCTGAGGCCGATCCGCACCTGCAGCACCGAGGCGACCAGGAGACCGGCGGCCAGCACCGCCAGCGTCACGAACACCCGGCGGCCGAAGGCGGCGACGTCGGTGCGGATCTCGTCGGCGTTGCCGGTGACGACCACGTCGTAACGCCGCTCGCCCACCGTGACGCGCTGCACCGACAGCCGCAGGTCGGCGTCGACCGGGCCGCGCACGAAGGCCGCGGTCGGGGTGCCGTCTGGCGGCGGCGAGGGCACGTCGAGGAGTTCGCCGTAGAGCGAGCGGCTCGCCGCCACCGTGGTGCCGCTCACCGCGTCGCGGATCATCCAGTACCAGCCGGTCAGCGGCAGCAGGAAGCGCGGCTCGCCGAGGCTGCCGGGATCGGGCGTTTCGCCGGCCGGGGTCGCGGCGACGCGGCCGGCGATGGTCTTCTGGTAGACCTCGAGGCGGGCGTCGAAGCCGCGGACGATGTCGGTGCGGTAGAGCTCGGTCAGCACGAGACCGGCGACGGCGAGCGCGATCGCGCTCCACACCGCCGAGACCAGCATCAGCCGGAGCGCCAGCGAGCCGCGCGCGGCGACGCCGCGCCGGAGCGGGGCCTTGGCGGGCGCGGCGGCGGGATCGTCGGCCACGTCAGCCGCCCGGCCGCGAGGCGATGCGGTAGCCGAGGCCGCGCACGGTCTCGATCACGTCGACGCCGAGCTTCTTGCGCAGGCGGCCGACGAAGACCTCGATCGTGTTGGAATCGCGATCGAAGTCCTGGTCGTAGAGATGCTCGACCAGCTCGGTGCGCGAGACCACCTTGTCGACGTGCAGCATGAGATACTGCATCAGGCGGAACTCGTGGCTGGTCAGCTTCACCGGGTTGCCGTCGACGGTGACCCGGCCGGCCTTGACGTCGAGGCGGACGGAGCCGACCTCGATCTCGTTGGAGGCGTGGCCGGCGGCGCGGCGCATCAGGGCGCGCAGGCGCGCCAGCACCTCCTCCATGTGAAAGGGCTTGGCGACGTAGTCGTCGGCGCCGGCGTCGATGCCGGCGACCTTGTCGCTCCAGCGGTCGCGGGCGGTCAGCAGCAGCACCGGCATCCGGCGCTGGGCGCGGCGCCAGGCCTCGAGCACGCTGAGGCCGTCCATCTTCGGCAGACCGATGTCGAGCACCACGGCGTCGTAGGGCTCGGTGTCGCCGAGGAAGTGACCCTCCTCGCCGTCGGCCGCGGTGTCGACCACCCAGCCGGCGTCGCGGCAGGCCGTGACCAGCTGCCGGCTGAGATCGGGATCGTCCTCGACGATGAGCACGCGCATCGGCCGCCTCGGCTTCCGGGGGTTATCTCAGGCGCTGGCCGGACCGGGCGTCGACCACCACGTTGACCACCGCGCCGCCGTCGACCATCACCGCGAGGCGGTAGACCAGCCGGCCGCCCTGTTCGCACAGCTGGGCGTCGACGATGTCGCCGCCGACCTTGCGGGCGATCGCGCCGAGGCGCTGCGCCTGCCCGCTCGCCACCGCCTGCCGCGCCTCCTGCCCGGACAGGCAGGCGGCCGCCGCCGGCGCGGCGCCGGCGGCGAGGAGTGCGGTTGCGAGGAGGATCCCCCGGACGGCGCGGGGGGCGGCGAGACGTCCCATGGCGCCCACCTTACGAGCCGCGCGCTGAACCGTCCATGAACGCCGAAGGCCACGCCGGAGCCGACGCTCGCCGAGGCTCATCCGCCGGCCGCGTCGCCGGCCTCCCCGAGCGCCGCCTCCGGCCACCAGCCCTCCCCGCCCTCCGCGTAGGCGAGGCCGTAGACCGCGCCATCCGGCCCTTCCGCCACCGCCGTCACCGTCGCCCGCCGTTCCGGCCGGTCCTCGGTCCGGAGCACGTCGTCGCCGATCGTCCATCGTGCCATGGTCAGCTCCTGTAGGTGATCGCGTGCGCCGAGACCGAGGTCATCGCGCGGTTGCCGCTGCCGGTGCTGGCGACCGCGGCGAACAGGCCGAGTTCGGGCGACCACGCCAGCGAGCGCCACGCCAGCACCGCCGGCGACGTGCCGGCGGTCCAGGTGACCCCGTCCGGCGAGGTCATGACCGTGCCGTCGGAGGAGACGGCGGCCCACAGGCCGATCTCGGGTGCCCACGCGAGGCCGTACCAGACCGAGTCGGTCGCCGTGGTCCGGAGCGTCCACGTGACGCCGTCGGGCGAGGTCATCGCGCGCGTACCGGTGCCGGAGGCGGCCACCGCCACGAAGATCCCGAGTTCGGCCGACCAGCGCACCCGCGTCCACGACCGCGACGCCGGCACCGAGCGCAGCGTCCACGCGATGCCGTTCGGCGAGGTCATCACCTGGCTCGTGCCGCCGTCGACCGAGACCGCGACGAACAGGCCGAGTTCGGCCGTCCAGTCCACCGAGAACCACTGGTTCGCGGCGGGCGAGGTGCGCACCGTCCAGGCGATCCCGTCCGGCGAGGTCATGATCTGGGTCGAGACCGTGCCGTAGCCGACCGCCACGAACAGGGCGAGCTGCGGCGACCAGCACACCGCGTACCAGCCGCCGTCGGCCGCCGAGGCGCGGGCCGTCCAGGTGATCCCGTCCGGCGAGGTCATCACGCGGTTGCCGGTGCCGCTGTCGCCGACGGCGACCAGGAGCGACAACTCGGGCGACCAGCAGACCGCGCGCCAGTTGTTGTCGGCGGCGCTCGTCCTCGCCGTCCACGCGATCCCGTCCGGGGACGTCATCACCCGGTTGCCGCTCCCGGAGGCGCCGACGGCCACGAACAGGCCGAGCTCGGCCGCCCAGCAGACGCCGCGCCAGTCGTTGTCGGCCGCGCTCGTCGACGCCAGCCACGCCGACCCGGTCAGCCGCCGCCGCTTCGGCACGTTCGGGACCGCGAGCCCCAGCGCCTTGCGCGCGCTCGCCGGCGTGCGTGCGCCGGAGCCGCCCTGGCCGACGGCGAGCGCCGTGGTCAACGCCAGCTGGCGGAGCGTCGCGGTGCCGGCGGTGCGGTCGACCGCCAGCGCCTCGGTCCAGGTCGAACCGTCCGGCGAGACCTTCAGCTTGAAGTCGTCGCCGCCGACGAGGCCGAACTCGGCGCGGCCGGAGAAGCCGGTCTGGAACACGAGCGCGCCGGTGTTGGCCGCGCCGGTTTTGTTGACCTTGACCTGGACGCCGGCGCCCTCGTCGGTGATCAGCGCGGCCGAGAGCGCGGCGACCAGCCGGTTGGTGGCGTCCGCCGCGGCGTTGATGCCGAGCCGGTCGAGCCGCGGCCGCGGCGTCGTCGAGGCCGCCTGGGCGAAGCTCTCGCCGAGCCCGACGCGGACGCCGCCGGGGAACAGCACGCCGCCGCTCTCGCCGTCGCGGCGGGCGAGCGCGATCCAGTGACCGGGCACGGCGAAGTCGGCCGATCCCCCGCAGACGCGGAAGTCGGCCGCGCCCGCCGTCGCACCGCCGACCGGCGGCACGAAGTAGAGCGTCTCGAAGGCGGCGAGCGCCACGCCCGCCGACGTCGCCGTGCGGTCGGCTGCGCCGCCGACGCCAGTCACCGTGCCGGACGTCGGGCAGACCACGTCGAAGCTGCCGGCCGGCGCGAACTGCGCCCCGCGCCCGGCCCCGACCACGTAGCGCGCCGACCACGACACCTCGCCGGCCGCCGACACCGCCAGCGTGCCGCCGCCGGCGATCGACGCGCGCGCCTGCGACGCCGCCGCCAGCGTCGCGTGGCCGATGCCGCCGAGCCGGTCGGCGTCGAGGCCGCTGCCGGCACCGTCGACCGTGAGCAGCTTGGCGAGGATCGCCGCGGCGCCCTCCCCCGCCGCCGCGGTCCAGCCGGTGCCGTCGTAGACGACGGCGGCGCCCTCGGCCGCCACGTAGGCGGTCCAGCCGGCCCGCGGCGCGTGGAAGCGCCAGGCGCCGTCGAGATACTCGGCGATCTCGCCGGCCCGGCCGGCCCAGGCGCCGGTCGCCCCGGCGGCGACGAGGTGGCGCTCGCCAGCGGCCGGGCTCGCCGGCGGCGCCGTCAGGTCGCGGTCGGCGACGGCGAGCTGTACCAGCGCGTCGAGGATGGCGAGGGCGTCGTTGTGGGTGACGTGCTTCTGCGCCTGCGCCGCCGCCAGCCGCGGCAGTTGCAGCCGGTCAGTCGTATCCGACATGAAGTACCTCCCTGGTTTCGCTGCCGGCGCCCATGGCGTCGGAGATCTGGCGGACGCCGACGTCGAGGCTCGTCGGCGCCGCGCCGAAGTCGGCGACCTGCGCGGCGGCGGCATAGGTCGCCGCGGCGGTGGTCGTCCGCCACGTCCTGAGCACCGCGCCGGTGCCGCCGCGGATCGTCACCTCGTAGGCCTCGGCGGCCTCGGCGAGCGGCACGTCGGCGGCGTCGAAGGCGTCGCCGCCGCTGCGCGTGCGCCGGATCCAGGCGAGCGCGACGTCGCCGGTCGCCGGATCGCGGCGGGCGGAGAGGTGGACCGGGGCGAGCGGCACCAGCCCGGCGCCGCCGGGCGTCACCGTCAGTTCGGTCACCGCCCGGTCGGCGACGGTGCGGTCGGCCGGACCGACGCGCAGCGTCGTCGCCCGCCCGACGTCGTCGAGGGCGATCGGCAGCCGGCGCAGCGCCGTGTCCAGCAGCACGAAGTCGGCACCGGCGGCGGTGGCGACGGCGGCGCGCGCCTCGGTGCCGCCCTGGCCGCGCAGGAGGCGCGACAGCCGGTAGCGCCGGGTCGCGACCAGCTCGGCGCGGCCGAACTGCACCACCTCCCAGCCGTCCGCCATCGAGCCGATCGCCGCGAGGTTGGCGCCGGCGAGCAGCGCCTCGTCGTCGACCGACGACGGCGCGCCGCGCACCAGTTCCACCTCCACGGTCGAGACGTCGTCGACCTGCCAGACCCGCCCCGCCGGCAACGCCGTCGCGAGGCTGCCGATCACCGCGGGACGGTCGAGCGTGACGACGGCTTCGAACGAGCCGGAGCGGCGGCGGTGCACCACCATCGGCCCCGGCCACGGCACCGCCGCGGCGGCGACCCAGGGCTGGTGGGCGTCGACGCCGTCGCGGGTCGGCAGGTCGAGCACGACGACCACCGGCGCCGCCGTCGGCGTCACCCGGCCGCCGCTCATGGCACGCGGGCCGAACGGGGCGGCGCGCACCACTTCGGCCGGATCGACCGCGCGGGCCTCGACGCGCAGCACCGGACCGTCCTCGATACGGCCGACCAGCAGCGGCACCCGCCGCTCGGGCAGCACGAGGTCGACGACGTCGCCGGGTTCCGGCGCGAGCATGGTCGGCGGCAGCGCGAAGGCGACGGTCTCGCGGCCGGCGTCGCGGTCCTTCAGCAGCGCGTCCACCCGGCCCTGCATCACCGAGGCCGCGGCGAACACCGGCAGGTCGCGGTCGTCGACCCGCGGCGGGCCGTCGCGCCGAGCCGCCACCCGGCTCGGCCGGCCGTCGGCCTCGGTGTCGGCGAAGCCGATCGAGACCTCGGCCGGCACGTCCTCGGCCTGGGCGCGCCGGATCTCGACCACCGCGCGGCCCTCCTCCTCGGCGAGGTCGTCGCGGGCGATCGTCATCCGCGCCCGCCGCGGCCGGTCGGCGGCGGCAAGGCCGTCCGAGGTCTCGCGCAGCACGAAGCGGAAGGGTTCGGCGAGCGGTTCCAGCACGTCGCGCACGCTCGACCGGCCGGCGACCGCGAGCCCGTCGACCACCGCCGAGACGCCGCCGGCGTCGATCGCCGTCACGCCGGCCGAGGCGGCGAGGTCCTCGATCACCGCGTCGAGCGGGGCGGCGCCGAGGCGGCCGTTCAGCCAGTGGCCGGTCTGCCAATTGGCGCCGTCGACCCAGACGTCGCCGGCGAGAGGGAACCACGGATAGGGCCGCGCGTCCCAGGTCCACACCGTGGCGCGGCCGACGTCGACCATGCGCCGCCCATCGCGCGGCGAGCGCGGATTGGCGGCCTCGTCGAAGCCGGGTTCCGCCGGATCGAACCGGCCGAGGAAGGCCTCGAGGTAGCGCCGCTGCATGCCGTCGTCGCGGGTGCCGCGCGAGAAATACGGCACCGCGCCCTCCGACGAGACCTTGTCGGGGAAGACGTTGGGCTGGTTGGCGCCGTAGTCGGCCGCGGGGCAGCCGATCTCCGTGAAACGGATCGGCTTCAGCCCCGGCAGCCACGCGGTCGGCTCGGCGAGCTCGACGCCGCCGATCCGGTCGAAATGCAGCTCGCCCCACCAGGACACCAGGTCCTTGTAGCGGAACACCCACGGCTTGCCGGCGGCGCCGTCGGTGATCGGACTGCGCAGGCCGGCGCGGCGATCGGCCGGCGAGGCGTAGTACCAGTCGAAGCCCTCGCCGCCGGCGACGTTGGCAGAAAGATAGCCTCGCTCGTGCGGGCCCTCGGCCAGGGCCTCGTCGGCGTGCGCGCCGTCGCGCCAGTCCGACAGCGGGAAATAGGCGTCGACGCCGACGAAATCGACGTTCGGGTCGGCCCACAGCGGGTCGAGGTGGAAGGCGACGTCGGCGCCGCCGTCGCGGTGGTCGCCGAAATACTACGACCAGTCGGCGGCGTAGCCGACCGCCGTCCCGGTGCCGAGCACCGCCTTGACGTCGGCTGCGAGCGCACGCAGCGCCGCCACGAACGGATAGCTCCGCCCGGCCCCGCGCACCCGCGTCAGCCCGACCAACTCCGAGCCCACCAGGAAGCTCTCGACGCCGCCGGCGGCGAGGCAGAGATGGGCGTAGTGCAGCACCATCCGCCGCAGCGTCCACTCGGCCGGGCCGGAATAGGTCACCCGCCCTCCGGAGACGGTATGGTCGGCGACCGCCGCGGTGCCGACCAGCGCCGCGATCTCGGCTTCCGCCGCCGCGCTGCCGTCGGGCGAGCCGGGCCGCCCCGGCGCCGGCGTGCAGGTGATCCGGCCGCGCCAGGGATAGACCGGCTGGCCGTTGCCGCCCCAGGGATCGGGCAGGTCGTTGCCCGCCGGCACGTCCATCATCACGAAGGGATAAAAGGTCACCGCGACGCCGCGCGCCTTCAGCGCCTCGATCAACTGCACTACCGAGGTGTCGTCCGGCGTGCCGCCGAAGGCCGGCGCGGACGCGACGGCGGACACGACGCCCGCGCTCGTCCGCGTCAGGCCCGCGACCGACCACGACCACGGCCGCGTCGTCTTGTCGTCGCGCTCCACCTTCGGCCGCAGCGTGCAATGGCCGGCGCGCAGGTCGTCGCCGAACCAGGTCACCACCACCGCGACGCTCTCGAGATTCGGCGCCAGCGCGAACAGCTCGTCGAGCGCGGCGCCGACGTCGGTGGCGGCGGTGGCAGCATGGCGGTTCTCGGCGGCGACGGCGCCGCGCCAGGGCTCGGCGGTGACCTCGGTGGTGGCGTAGCCGAATTCGGTGGCGCCGGGGATCAGCGTCACCGCCCGGATCATCCGCTCCAGGCGGCCCACCGGGCGGATCACCTCGAAGGAGAGCTGCGGCAGCGCGTTGCCGAAGGCGTCGAGCGGCAGGCGCTCGAACACCACGTAGGCGAGGCCGCGGTAGGCCGGGCTCTCGCCCTGGCGCGCCAGGATCAGCGAATCCGGCTCCTGCGCCTCGTCGCCCAGATGAACGTGCATGGCGACCCGGTCGAGGTCGAGCAGCTTGCCGTTGGCCCAGACCCGGCCGACGTGGGCGATCGGGCCCTCGCTGAGGCCGACGGCGAAGTTGGCGTAGTAGGAGAAGGTCTTCACCTTCGCCCCGCCGCCCTTGCCGCCGACGCTCTCGCTGCGGCTCTCCTCCTCGAAGCGGGTCGCCCAGATCACCTGCCCGGCGATCCGGACCCGGCCGAACACGCGCGGGATCGCCGCGCCCTCGGCGGAGGTCTGGACGTCGAGGTCGGCGAGGCGGCCGACCTCGGTGGTGCCGCGGGCGCCGAACAGGGCGCGGTCGATCAGGTTGCCGGCGAGCGCGCCGGCGGCCTGACCGAGGATCGCCGCGGTCGAGCCGAACAGGCCGCCGACCGCCGAACCGGCGGCGGCGAGCAGGAGCGTCGCCATCGGGACACCTCCGGAACAGGGCGGAAAGGGAATACCGAGCGCGCAAAGTCCCGACCCGTGGTCGGAACGTTGCGCGCGAGAAGCGCCCGACCGGGCGCCGGCCGAAAGGTCGAAACCTCGCAACGTCCCGACAAGTCGGGACGTTGCGAGCGAGGAACTACACCCCGGGGAAGCGGAAGACGCCCGCGAGCCGGTCGCGCCACCAGCGTCCGAGCGGGGCCTCGGCGACGCGGGCGCCGTCGTGGGCGTGCAGGAAGCGGCCGGGCCGGATCAGGATGCCGGCGTGGCGGGCCGGCAGACCGGCGGCCCAGCGGAACAGCAGCACGTCGCCCGGCGCCATCGTCGCCGGATCGACCGCCACGAGGTGCCGCGCCGCGGCTTCGGTCAGGCTGTCGCGGCCGTCCGCCTCCGCCCAGTCGGGCGCATAGGGCGGCGGCGTCTCCGGTTCCGCGCCGTGGAGCGCGCGCCAGACCCCGCGGACGAGGCCGAGGCAGTCGCAGCCGACGCCCTTCAGCGAGGCCTGATGGCGGTAGGGCGTGCCGCGCCAGGTCAGCGCCTCGGCGACGATGTCGTCGCGGGTCGTCAAAACAGCACCCCGCCGTCGTCGTCGCCGTCGCCCCGGGCGTAGGAGAACACGAAGTCCTGGCCGGGCATGTGCGGGAAGCCGCGGAAGGCATCGGCGTTGGCGAAGCGATCGCGGCAGGTCTCGAAGCGCTTGTCGCAGCCGGCGACGAGCGCGAGTGCGGTGCCCGCCTCGAGCGGCGTCGCCGGCGCCCGCCACGGCACCAGCACGGTCGCGCCGTCCTCGGGGAAGTGGTCGGCGATCGCGAGGGCGAAGCCGGCGCGCGGGCCGGCGGTCACCGTCGCGGTTCCGCCGGCGAACCAGCGCTCGGGCAGCGCCTCGGCGCCGGCCACCGTGATCCGACCCGCGGCATCCACCGCGGTCACCGTAGCCGCCGTGGTGAAGGTCGAGAGGTCGACGCCGCAGCGCGCGTCGCCGAGGGCGGCGTCGCAGGTCCGGGTGAAGACCCGGCCGATCGGCTGGCCGAGCGCGTGCGCCGGCCCGCGCAGCTCCGCGCGGAAGGCACCGTCGGCGCGCACGGCCTCGCCGAGCGTCGCGGTGCGGACCGGCATCCGTGCCTCCGGTTCCGACGAGTCGACCAGATGGACCTCGACGCGCGCGCCGTCCCAGCGGCCGTCGGCGAGGTCGGCCTCGGTGATGCGGTCGGAGGTGAGCGCGCCGGCGATCTCCTCCTCGCCGACGGCGAAGTCGGCGCCGCGGCCGGCGACCGAGCGGTCGAAGCCGCTGGCGGGCTCGCAGGCGACGCCATCCACCATCAGCGTGCGGTCGTGGTCGGTGAAGCCCATCACCGTGCCGTCGGCGAGGCGGGCGACGAAGCAGGTCGCGAGCGTGGTCGCCGCGCCGGCGAGGCGCTCGGCGAGTGCGGGCGGGATCGTCCTCACGGGCGCACCTCCACCAGGGGGATCGAGGGAATCTCGCCGGCCGCGAAGGACGACAGGTCGACCGCGAGATGGTCGGTGTCGAAGCGCACCGGCACGTCGAACAGGAAGCCGGCGGTCACCGCGGCACCGGTCGGCGGCGGCAGCGCCAGCGTGACGATGCCGGTGGTCACGTCCACCGCAAACCCCGACCCGTCGAGCGCGACGCCGTCGACCGCGACCGCGACGCTGCCGGCGACCGGCTTGTCGATCCGCCGGTCCCAGGGCGCGAAGGCGGCGCCGTAGCGCTTGACCAGGGCGAAGGCGGTGGTCGTGCCGTCGCCGGTGCCGATGCGCTGGTCGGTCGGCGCCGGCGCGGCCGAGGGCGGACCCGAGCGGCAGTCGGCGCGGTCGCGGAAGCGGAAGGCGTGCAGCCGGCCGCGGCGCTCCTCGAAGAAGGCGACGACGGCGGCGAGTTCGTCCAGCGTCTTGACGCCGGAGCCGGCGTCATAGCGCCGGCGGCTGTCGGCCCAGCGGGCGTTGCGGACCTCGCGGCCGGAGGCGAGCGTCACGATCTCGGTGCGCCGTTCGGGCCCGCCGGTGGCACCGAGCGCCACCGGGACCGGGAACGACACCTCGTGGAAGGCGGCGACGGGCGGCATGGCTGTCACTCCGCGACAAGGGGACGGGCGCTTGGGCGAGGATCGCCCCATGCGTAAAAGAACGTATTTGATCCATCTCAAGGCGAAGGGCGTCGGAATCGCCGACCGTCGGCCTCACGGAAGAGAACCGGGAGGATGACGTTGTCCCACGTGCCGCACGAACTGGCCGAGGAATTCCCCGACGACCACGCGATTCTGCACGCGCTCAAGGTCGCGGACGGCAACTTCGCGCATCTGTCGGACACCTATCACGAGATCAACCGCCGGATTCACCGCATCGAATCCCTGATCGAACCGGCCACCGACGAGACGCTGAACGAGTTGCGTCGGCAGCGGGTGGTCCTGAAGGACGAGATCGCGGCGAACATCGCCGCCCAGAAACGCGACGTGGCCTGACCCCCTCCTCGTCGAGCCATGCCGCTATAGCCCGCGCCGTCCCCGTCCGACGGCGCGGGCTAGCATTCTGCCCACCTGCGCTTCCGAAGCCCGGAAGCTCGCGGCGTCGGGCGTCCGGACGTTGAACGTGACCGCGACCGCCCCGGCAGCCCCCGCTGCCGGGGCGTTCGCGTCCGTGGACCCGGCCGCCGTCGGCACCTCCGGGAACCAGGCCGGCGCCGCCACCGTGCCGCAGCTCTCCGCGACCAGCGACGACAGCGCCGACGCTCCCGCCGCCGCCCCGCCCGAGAACAGGCCGCCGAGCCCGCCGAGTGCCGATCCGGCGAGACCGGACAGCAGCGACGACAGCGGCTTCAGCGCCGCCGCGAGCGCGGCGTCCGAGAGCTGCAGCAGCAGCTTCTGGAACACCTCGTCAAGCGCTTTGCCCTCGACCACGGCGGCGCGCAGCGCGCCGGTCAGCGCGCTGCCGAAGCGGTCGGCCGCCGCCGTCGACGCGGCGAGCCGTCCGTCGAGGGCGGCGAGGGTGTCGGTGTCGTCGGCCATGGGGATCTCCTCTGCGGACCCGGCTTCAGTCCGGGTGGCCGGCCATCAGGTCGGCGAGGCGCCGGCGCGTCATCGCCGTCGCCGGCGGCGGCGCGACGGCGCGGATGGCGGCGGCGAGTTCGCACGGGGTCATCGCCCAGAAGGCGTCGGGGGCGAGGCGGAGCACGCCGAGGCCGAATCCGAGCGCGGCGTCCCAGGGGAACGGGGCGGGTCCGCGAAAGGGGCGCCGTCCGCGCCGCCGCCCTCCGTCGTCGGCGACGCACCGCCCGGCGCGAAGGTGGCCGCGACCAGCGCCACCACCAGCGCCGCGTAGCCGGCGGCGCCGCCGTCGATCGCCATGGCGGCGACCTCCTCGTCGGTGACCGGCTCGCCGGCGCCGCGCAGGCCGGCGGCGATGACGCGGACGGCGTCGCGGGCGCGCAGCTTGCCGGCGGCGAACACCCGGGCGAGGTCGCCGAGGTCGTCGGCGCCGAAGGCGGCCTCGAGCTCGGCGAGCGCGCCGAGGGTGAGACGGAGCGTGCGGCGACGCCCGCCGATCTCGGCCGCGACGTCGCCGCGGTAGGGATTTGCCATGGTGCCCTCCCCCGTCACGGTGCCGCGAACACCAGCGCGCCCGCCGATTCGAGCGCGATCTCGTAGGTCGCCTCGCCGTCGTGGCTGCCTGCGTAGTCGAGCCGGGTCACCTGGAACGGCCCGGTCACGGTGCCGAAATCGGGGATGGTCACCTGCCAGGGCGCGAGCACGCCGTCGAAGAACAGGCCGCGCACGGTGGCGTCGGCGGCGGCGTCGCGGAAGATGCCGGCACCGGAGATGCGGGCCTGCCGCACGCCGGCGCCCTCGATCAGTTCGCGCCAGCGCCCCGGGCTGTCGGCGTCGGTGACGTCGACGGTGCCGGCGGTGAAGGCGAGCCGGCGCGCGCGCAGGCCCGCCACCGTCTGCCAGCCGCCGGACCCGGTGGCGTCGACCTTGAGGAGGAGGTCGCGTCCCTTCTGTGCCGCCATGGCGGTCTCCTGCCAATTCGTGTCAGTTGAATGTTCGCGGCTCGTACCGACCTCGCGAAGGTCCGACCCTTGGCCGGAGCCGTGCGAGGTCGGCGCGCCCGACCGGGCGCCGGCCGACCGGCCGAAACTGTCGTCAGACGTCGACCATCACCTCGACGGTCATCGCCGCGCGCCAGGCCCGGCCGCCGTCGACCCGGCCGACGGTGGTGGCGACGACGCGCAGCAGCACCGCCGTGCCCGCGTCCAGCGACGGCGGCGGCCCCGCCAGCACCGCCGCGGCGGCGGCGAGCACGGCGAGCACGCGGCCGCGCTCGGCGTCGGTGCCGACCGTCTCGATCGTCAGCCGCACCCGCGCGCCGTCGCCGTCGCCGCTGCCCCAGTCGCGCGCCTCGGCGGCGCCGAAGGCGAGATACGGGGTCACGCCGGCGCGCGGCGGGCCGTCGTGGATCCGGCCGCCGACGAGGCCGGCGAGGGTGGCGTCGGCGCGGAAGGCGGCGGCGAGCGCCGTCTCGAGGCCGGCGAGCACCGCGGGCGGGGCGAGGCTCACGCCACCAGCCTCGGCCGGCGGTGCCCGGCGATCAGCGCCGCGACGTCGTCGGGCACGGTCGAGGCGGCCCCGTCGCCGCGCATCGCGTACCAGTGCGCGGTCAGGAGCCGGACGGCGTGGACCAGTTGCGGCGGCACGGCGTCGGCGTCCGGCCCGTAGCCGGCGAGGATCTCGACCTCGATGCCGGCGATCGGCACGCCCGGGTGCGGCGGAACGCCCTTGAAGGCGAGCCGCGCCGGCTCGCCGACGAGGTCGAGCACCATGTCGGCACCGGGCACGGCGACCATGGTGCCGTCGGCGGCCGCGACGCGCACCGAGGGCACCGCGATCACCGGGGCGATCGGCAACGCGACACGGCCGCCGGTCGGCAGCCGGTCGAAGGTCCAGCGCCACGTCTGGGCGATCAGCGCGCGGCCGGACAGCCGTTCCACGGTGGCGCGGGCGACCACGGCGAGCGTGGTCAGCACGGTGTCCTCGTGGTCGCCGTCGATCCTGAGATGCGCCTTGAGGTCGGCGAGCGTCACCGGCTCGCTCGCCGGCGCGGCGAGGAGGGTCAGGCCCATGGCGGGCTCCTTCGCGAGGGATGGGGTGGGATCGGGAGGGGGGGCGCCCCCGGCCGGGGAGAGGGAAGCCGGGGGCGCCGTTCGGCACGGCCCGTCGGGAGGACGGGAGGTCAGGCCGTGCCGAATTTCAACAGCTTGATGGCGTCGAAGTCCTGGACGCCGCCGCCGACGCGCTTGGTCGTGTAGAACAGCACGTAGGGCTTGGCGGAGTAGGGATCGCGCAGCACGCGGATGCCCTGGCGGTCGACCACCAAGTAGCCGCGGCGGAAGTCGCCGAAGGCGATCGCGGCGGCGTCGGCGGCGATGTCCGGCATGTCCTCGGCCTCCACCACCGGGAAGCCGCACAGCGTCGCCTTGCCGTCGGCCGCCGCCGGCGGGGTCCAGAGATAGTCACCGTTGGCGTCCTTCAGCTTGCGCACCGCGGCCTGGGTGCGGCGGTTCATCACGAAGGTGGCGTTCTGGCGGTAGCCCGCCTTCAGGGCGTAGACGAGGTCGATCAGCGCGTCGCCCGGGCCGGACGTGGCGAAGGCGCCGGCGGCGCCGGTGGCGACATAACCGAGCTTGCCCCACGTCCAGGAGCCCTCGGTCGCCCGCGGCACGTCGAGGAAGCCCTTCGGCTTGGCGGTGCCGTCGCCGGTGACGAAGGCGGTGCCTTCCGCGGCGGCGAACACGGTCTCGACCTCGTCGGCGATCCAGGCGTCGACGTCGACGGCGGCGTCGTCGAGCAGGGTCTGGGTCGCTGCCGGCATGGCGTAGATCTCCATGGTCGGGTAGGCGAGCTCGGCCAGCGTCGGCGCGTCGGTCTGCGGCCGCGCCGCGGTCTCGCCCACCCAGCCGTGCTCCGGCCCGGCCGTGCGGAACGGCTTGCGGAAGGTGGCCGACGACACCGTGCGCACGGTGGCGAGGGCGCGGATCGGCGAGATCGCCGCGAGGCGGGCGCCGATCTCGGCCTCGATCGGCTGCGGCACCAGGTAGCCGCCGTCGGGGCCGGAGCCGGCCGACAGCGCCTTGGCCTCGGCGGCGCGCAGGCCGGTCTCGACACCGCCGCGGACGTAGGCCTCGAAGGCCGAGCGGTGCTCGAGGTCGAGCGCCGCGCGGCGGCCGTCGGCGGGCGCGCCGAGGGCGGGCCGGGCCTCCTTCACCGCGATCCGGTCGAGCCGGGCGCGGGTCTGGTCGAGGGCGGCGTCGATGCGGGCGAGCTTCTCCTCGGTGACGACGTCGGCGTGCCGGCGCTCGATCTCGTCGAGCCGGCGGTCGTTGGTCTCCTTGAAGGCGTCGAAGGCGGTCATGAACTCCGAAAAGGCCTCGGCGACGTCGGCGGTGCCCTTGGTCTCGGGCACGGTGTCGAAACGCGTGGTCATCGATCGGTTCCCTCCATGGAACGGAAACGGTGCGCTCCGGCCGTCACGGGCGGAGCGTCCCGGCCGCGGCGGCGAGGTCGCGGACGAGGCGGGCGGCCGGGTCGTCGGCGGCCCCGAGGCGGGTGACGCGGGCGGCCGGCAACATCGGAAAGGTGACCACCGAGATCTCCCAGAGGTCGATCTCGGCGACGTGCCGCACCCCGGTGCGGCGGTCGGAGCGGGCCTTGACGGTGCGGAACCCGATCGACAGCCCGTCGACGATGCCGGCCGAGAGCAGCGCGGCGACCTCGCGCGCCCGGGGCAGGCCGAGGTGCAGTTCGCCGACCACCGCGAGACCGCGGGCGTCCTCGGCGATCTCCAGCCAGCGGCCGATCGGGGCGGCGGGGTCGTGCTGGTAGAGCATCTTCACCCCGTCCGCGCCGCGGCGGGCGAGCGAGGCGCGGAAGGCGCCGGAGAGCACCACGTCGCCGGTGAGGTCGACGACGCCGAACAGGCTGGCGTAGCCGGCGAAGACGCCGTCGGCGGCGAAGGCCGCCGGGTCGGACCGCCGCGACGGCGCGGCGAGCGGCGTCCGGGCGGAGCGCCGCGTGTCCGCGGCGGGTGATGTCGGCGCGGGGCGCCGCGTCGGCGCGGCGCCGGGGGCGGAGCGGGCGGCCGCGCTCATCCGAGCGCCCGCACCGCCGGCGCGGCGCCGGAGCGGCGGACGCGGCCGCGCCGCGGCGGCGGGGCCAGCGCGCGCTCCACCGTCTCGGCGAAACGGCGGAACACGGCGGCCGCCTCGCGGTCGTCGGGACCGCGGCGGACGGGCCGCGGCAGGATCCGGGAGAGTCCAAACGGAACGGTCACTTGCGTCTCCTCGGCGAGAGGTCGATTCCGGGCGGGGCCGGCCGGTGGGACGGCGCGCGAACAGGTTGCGGCGCCGTCTCGGGAACGGCGGGATTTCTCCGTCAGTTCAAGGTCCTGGAGCCATCCGTGGACGTGGCTTCGCGCTCGTTCATGCGCTGGTTCAGCCGCGCGATCTCGGCGACGAAGGCGTCGAAGCGGCGGGTCTGGGCGGCGAGCTCGCGCAAGGTGGCGACCAGGAGCGCGCTCGCCCCCGAGGCCCACAGGAACAGCGCGAGATGGGCGAGGTCGCCGCGCTCGGCGAAGACGCGCGTCACGTCCACGATCGCGTCCCCCGCTCGGCGGCGGCGCGCGGGCCGTAGCCGACGGCGGCGCGCTTCTCGTCCTCGGTCAGGAACGAGGCGGCGCCGATCCGCCGCCACAGCGCCTCGCGCTCGCCGTGCAGCGCCGAGACCTGGTCGAGGTCGGGGGCGAGCGTCAGGCCGTCGCCGAAGGCCGGCAGCAGCCAGCCGCCGAGCGCCTCGGCGATGCGGGCGGAAAGCGGCAGCACGGTCTGGCGCCACAGGGCGCGGTTGGCCTCCTGGTAGTTGGCGTAGGTGGCGTCGCCGGGGATGCCGAGCAGCATCGGCGGCACGCCGAAGGCGAGCGCGATCTCGCGGGCGGCCATGTTGCGGGCCTCCACGAAGTCCATCTCGCGCGGCGTCAGCGCCAGGGTCTTCCAGTCGAGCCCGCCCTCGAGCAGCATCGGCCGTCCGGCGTTGCGGGCGCCCTGGAAGCCCTCCTCCAGCTCGCGGCGGAGCCGCTCGAACTGGTCGTCGGAGAGCCCCTGCGGGCCGGAGTAGACCAGCGCGCCGGAGGGCCGGGCGGCGTTGTCGAGCAGGGCCTTGTTCCAGGCCGCGGCGGTGTTGTGGACGTCGAGCGCCACCTGCGCCGCTTCCAGCGGGGCGAGGCCGTAGTGGTCGTCGAGCGGGTTGAAGGCGGAAAGGTGCAGCACCGGCGCCGGGCCGCGCTCGGCGGCGAGCGGGATCCGCAGCGTCCGTCCGCCGACCGAATAGTCGTAGGCCTCCGGCCAGCCGTCGGCGCCGGGCACGACGCGGACCCGGTCGGGCCGGAGCACGTGCAGCTCCGCCGGCCGGCCGTCGACCGCGACCAGTTCGACATAGGCGTTGCCGGCGATCTGCAGGTGGGCGGCGATCGCCTCGAGCAGGCTCGTCCGGGTGTCGCGGCCGTTCGGGCGGGCGAGGAGGTCGAGTGCGGGATGGGCGTCGAGTTCGCGCCCGCCCTCGGTCAGCACCAGCGGCACCTGTCCGACGCCCTCGGCGACCAGCCGCACCGCCCGGTGCACGAACGGATTGCGCTGATAGCCTTCGCGGGCGAGCGCGCCGTAGTCGCGCGGCGTCCACGCCGGCCGTCCCGCCCCGGTCCAGGCGATCAGCGGCCCCGCCCGCGAGGCCTTCTCCTCCGGCACGGCCGCCCGCCGCCCGGTGAACGCGAACCAGCGTCTCGGCATCGTGCAAGTCTCCTGTGTTCGGGATCGGCGGATCGGCCGCGCGAGCGCGGTGCGGGCGGCATCGCCGGCGCCAGCGGTCGCCGGCCGGATGGCGGCGGACGAGGGGGCACGCACGGTCGCGGCAGGACGGGCGGCACCGGCACACCGCCGCGAGCGGCGAGCGGCCGGCGACCAAGGCCCCGCGCCGCCTCCTTCCCTTCTCTCCGCGCGGGAGAACGTCGCCCGGCAGGACCGGACGAGGGGGAACCCCACCGCACCCGCGAAGGGCATCCGCCGGAGGCGCCCCGCCCGAAGCCCAACGGCCCCACCTCCGCCGCCTCCCCTTCTCCCCTTGCGGAAGAAGGTGGCCCGGCAGGGCCGGATGAGGGGGAACCGCCGCCGCCTCGGCGAAAGACGGCTGCCCCATCGGAACAAAACCGGATCAAAGCCCTCGCGGCGGGCGTGGTCTTCTGGCATGATCCCGGCCCGCCGACGAACCGGAGGCCCGCCGATGTCCCGTGCCGAACGACTGCTGGCCCTGGTGCAGGCGCTCAGGCGCCGGCGGCGGCCGGTCGCGGGGTCCGAGCTCGCCGATGAACTCGGGGTGTCGCTGCGCACGATCTACCGCGACGTCCAGGCGCTGATCGCCCAAGGCGCGCCGATCGAGGGCGAGGCCGGCATCGGCTACGTGCTCCGGCCCGGCTTCCTGCTGCCGCCGCTGATGTTCACCGACGACGAGATCGAGGCGCTGGTGCTCGGCGCGCGGATGGCGGCGCGGCGCGGCGACGACCGGCTCGCCACCGCCGCCGACGACGCCCTCGCCAAGATCGCCGCCGTCCTGCCGGCCGACCTCGCCGACCGCATGGAGGGCGACGGGCTGCTCGTCGGCTTCGGCCGGCCCGAGCGGCCGGACGGCGTCGACCTCTCGGCGCTGCGCGCCGCGATCCGCAACGAGACCAAGATCGCCTTCGCCTACGTCAACGAGCGCGGCGAGGCCTCGCGCCGGGTGGTCTGGCCGATCGCGCTCGCCTTCTTCGACCGCGTCCGCGTGCTGACCGCTTGGTGCGAACTGAGGAGTGACTTCCGCCACTTCCGCACCGACCGCATCTCCGAACCCACCGTCCTCGGCCAGCGCTACCCGCGCCGCCGCCGCGCCCTCCTCAAGGAGTGGCGCGAACTCGAGAACATCCGCCTGCCCGGCGCCGGCGGCGCCGAAACCGCCTGCACCCCCGCGGAAACCCAGCCCCGCCGCCGCGCGGCGGGATGACGGGCGGATCGGAGCCGCAGCGCCACCCCACCCCGGCGCTCCCCGCAAGGGGGAGGGTAAAGCTGCGCCAAGCGACGGCGCCATCTTCTACCCTCCCCCTTGCGGGGAGGGTCGACGGCCGTAGGCCGGCGGGGTGGGGTACCCATCCACCCGCGAGCCACCGCCCCGAAGCCGCCGAGCAAACGTCCAGCCACGTCGCGCGCGTGGAAGCCACCCCAGCCCGGCGCTTCGCACCTACCCTCCCCGCAAGGCGGAGGGTAAAGCCGCGCCACGCGACGGCGTCATCTTCTACCCTCCCCCTCGTGGGGAGGGTCGACGGCCGGAGGCCGGCGGGGTGGGGTAGCGCCGAGGTTCGGGACGAAGTCGCGGCGGAATGGGGGCCGCATCGCTCGTGGGTGTGCGTTCCCGGCGAGCGTCGCGCCACCCCACCCCGGCGCTTCGCGCCGACCCTCCCCACGAGGGGGGGGGGGAGGGTAAAGCCGCGGCCCCGTGGGAACCCATCCCACTCCTGCCATTTTCTGTCAGCAGACCGTCGTATCCCTCTCCCCGCCGGCACTTCCGCCGATCCTCCGAGGAGAGCACGCCATGACCACCGAAACCGTCGCCGTCCGCCCGACCGCCGCCTGCTGGTTCGAGATTCCCGCCGCCGACTTCGAGCGGGCGGTCGGCTTCTACGAGGCCGCGTTCGGCGTCTCGCTGCGCCGCGAGGACATGGGCGACATGCGCCTCGCGGTGTTCCCGTATACCGCCCCCGGCGTCGGCGGTGCGGTCGCCACGGGCCACGGCCTGAAGCCGTCCGAGGACGGCCCGGTGGTCTACCTCAACGCCGACGGCCAACTCGACGCCGTGATCGCCCGCTTCCAGGCGCTCGGCGGCGCGGTCGTCTGGCCGAAGGTGTCGCTGCCCGGCGCCATGGGCGACATCGCGATCGTCCGCGACAGCGAGGGCAACCGCATCGGCCTGCACGCGGTGGTCTGATACCGAGCCCGCATGGTTCCGACCCGTGGTCGGAGCATTGCGGGCGAGAAGGCCCGACCGCGCGCCGGCCGAAAAGCCGAAACCTCGTAAGGTCCCGACACGTCGGGACTTTGCGAGACGGGTCCGACCGGCCGCGCCGAACCGTTCCGCGGGCGCGGCGTCCGCGGAACGGTCCCGCGTCAGAACCGGCGCACCCGCGGCGCGCCGTCGCCCCGTGTCAGCTCCGTCACCGCCCAGACCAGCGCGTCGAGCCGGTCGGGCGAGCGGCCGCCGGAGAGGCCGTCGAGGCCGAAGTCGCACATCTCGTCCTCGAGCTCCGGGAAGGCGCCGGCGTGGCGCACCCGGCCCTGGGCGTAGAGCGCGGCGACCGGCTCGGCGCGCACCCACTTGCCGCGGGTGGCGCGCACCATCGCCACCGGCACGGCGGCGTCGACCTCGCGGATCACCGCCGCCACCATCTCGCCGCCCTGGTTGACCTCGGCGACGAGGCGGTCGGCGGCGAGCGCGTGGAAGAGCGCCACCGCCCGCCGGGCCCAGGTCTCCGGCCGGGCGCCGCGGCAGCTGCGGTCGGCGACCACCACGATCCGGCCCTCGCCGTCGAGGCCGGCGGCGACGATGCCGCAGGCGTCGGAGTTCTGCGCCGCTCCGGCGGGCGGGTCGACCGCCACCACGACGCGGGTCAGCGGCGGGGCGCCGGAGATCCGCACCGCCTCGATCTCGGCGCGGGTCCACAGCGCGTCGGCGCGCTCCTCGACCAGTTCGCCGTCGAGTTCCTGACGGCCGAGCCGGGTGCCTTGATAGCGCCCGACCACCGTCGTCAGGAAGGCCGGGGCGAGGTTGGCGGCGTTGTCGGCGGTGCGGGCGCGGGTCGTCGCGGTGCCCGGGTCGGCGAGCAGCCGACGCAGCAGCGGCACGGCGCGCGGCGTCGTCGTCACCACTTGGCGCGGCCGGGCGCCGAGGCGCAGGCCGAATTGCAGCATGTCGAAGGTGGCGTCGGCGTGGCGCCACTTGGCGAGTTCGTCGGCCCAGGCGGCGTCGAACTGGGCGCCGCGCAGCGCCTCGGGATCTTCCGAGGAGAACGCCTGCGCGCTCGCCCCGTTCGGCCATTCCAGCCGGCGGCGCGAGGGCGACCACGTGGGACGTTCGTGGCGCGGGTGCACCGCGAGCAGGCCGGAGACGCCCTCGACCATGACGTCGCGGACGTCGGCGAAGGTCTCGCCGACGAGAGCGATCCGCCCGGCCGGCGGCCCGCCGGCGCCGAGTTTGCCGTAGACCAGCGCGCGCACCCATTCGGCGCCGGTGCGGGTCTTGCCGGCGCCGCGCCCGCCCATCACCAGCCAGACCGTCCAGTCACCCGCCGGCGGCAGTTGGTCCGGCCGCGCCTGGAACGGCCACAGTCGCTCCAGCCAGCGCGCCGTGTCCGGCGTCAGCAGCGCCATCAGGTCCCGCAGCCATCCTCGCAGCGACGAAACGCTCAGCGAGTGCCACAAGCGCGTCGAGGCGGCGTTCGTCGTCACCGGGCTCGGGAGGGGCGTCGTCGGTTCGTCCGTCACGCGGGCTCCTGTCGGGTTCGAGGGCGATCACCTTGGCGAGCGTGGCGGCGAGCGCGCCGAGCGCGCGTACCTCCCGTTCGTCGATCCCCTCCCCCGCGGTCCCCACCCGCGTCTCCATGGCGGCGACCAGCCGCGCCGTCGTCCGCTGCAGCGAGGCGACCAGCCGGCGGGTGTCGGGCGCGGTGGTCTCGCCGGCGGTGCCGCGCACAGGGCGCGGCTTCCAGCCCGCGGCGGCGGCGTGCTTCAGGAGACCCTGCCGGCTGACCCCGATCCGCCGCGCGATCGCGGTGGCCGCCTCCCGCGTCTCCTCGTAGGCGAAGCGGGCGCCGGCCCAATCGACTGGCCGCGGCGCCGCGCCCCCGGTCGAACCCTCCTCGGCACCGTCCCTGGTCGAAGCATCCGTGGTCATGGGCCCTCCGCGCGCACCGGCCCCGCCCGGGGCGGCCACGGCCAACAAAAAGGGCGGCCGGCCCAACCGGCCGCCGCCCACACGTTTCGGATCATGACGAAAACCTACCCGACCAGCGCGACGCTGTCAAGGACTATTTTCCTATCCGGATCCCCCCCCCCTCACGGCCCCAGCGTCACCGGCCCGAAGCAGACGTTGACCGCGCGACGCAGGCTGGCGCCGTCGGCGAACTTCGCCACGACGGTCTGCTCGCAGGAGCCGCCGGCGAGCGGCACGGTCATCGACGCGCCGGGCTTCAGGTAGATCTCGGGCAGCCGGGCCGAGTAGCCGGCCACCTTGGGCGCGCCCATTTCGAGCGCGATCAGCGCCGCCCCGCGGCCGTTGACGATGTCGGCGTCGGCGGCGAACGTCGGCTCGTCGGAGGCGGCCGCCGCCGTCGCGGTCATCGCGACCGCCAGACACAGTCCCGCACGGACACCCATTCCAGCCTCTCCGATCCCAGCCCCGCACGGCGCGCACTCTAGCACCTGGGCGTGCCGGCGCAACGCGGCGGCGAGGCGGCCGGTGGGATCGTCGCGGCCGCTATTCCCGGCGACGCTTGCGCGGCGGACGCCTCTCCCCCGGATCGCGCTCGGGCCAGGTGACGATGTGCTCCTCCCAGCGTTCCAGCGGCACGTCGTCCTCGCGGACGGTGCGGCCGCGCACGGAGATGCCAGCCTCGTGCACGGTGTCGGGATCGCCCGAGACCAGCGGGTGCCACCAGTAGAGGTCGCGGCCCTCCTCGACCATGCGATAGGCGCAGGTCGGCGGCAGCCAGGGCAGCGTGCGCACCTCGTGCGGCGTCAGGCGGATGCAGTCGGGCACCGTAGCGGAGCGGTTGTCGTAGTCGCGGCAGCGGCAGGCCTCGCCGTCGAGCAGGGTGCAGGCGACGTCGGTCCAGGCGATCTCGCCCGTGTCCTCGTCCTCGAGCTTGTTGAGGCAGCAGCGGGCACAGCCGTCGCACAGGCTCTCCCACTCGGCGTCGGTCATGTCGTCGAGCCGTTTCGCCTTCCAGAACGGAATCGGCTCGATTGGACCTTTTTCGTTAACCATCTGCGCCCGCCTGTCCTTGATCGCGCGGGGAGTCCCGGTATCCTCGCGGCCGTGAGGGAGCCGGACCCCGGCGCCCCGCGAACGCTTGAGCCGTCCCGTGTCCGAGATCAAGCCCCGTTCCGGCCGGCGCCTGAAACACCGGCTGCTCGCGATCGACGCCTTCGTCGACACCGCCGCGTGGACGGTGGCGCGCGGGTTCGGCCGGGCGTGGACCGTGGCGAACGACCACCTGTCCCGGCTGACGGTGCGCGGCTGGAAGCGGGCGACGGCCGAACTCGCCTCGGAGGCGGCCACGCTCGGCGTCGCCGGCTCGGTGGTCCTCCTGGCGGCTGCGATCCCGGCCTTTCGCGCCACCGAGGGCGATTGGCGCGCGCGCAGCGAATACGCGGTCACCTTCCTGGACCGCAACGGCGCAACGCTCGGCCGGCGCGGCATCTTCCTCGACGACAGCGTCCCGCTCGACGATCTGCCGCCCTACCTGATCCAGGCGACGCTCGCGACCGAGGACCGCCGCTTCTTCGACCACTTCGGCATCGACGTGATCGGCACCTTCCGCGCCGTCGCGTCCAACGCCAAGGCCGGCGGCGTCGTCCAGGGCGGCTCGACGCTGACCCAGCAGCTCGCCAAGAACCTGTTCCTCTCCAACGAGCGCACCATCGACCGCAAGATCAAGGAGGCCTTCCTCGCGCTCTGGCTGGAGGCCAACCTCTCCAAGCGCGAGATCCTGAAGCTCTACCTCGACCACGCCTACATGGGCGGCGGCACCCACGGCGTCGCGGCGGCGAGCCAGTTCTACTTCGGCAAGTCGGTCAAGGACCTGACGCTGGCCGAGGCGGCGATGCTGTCGGGCCTCTACAAGGCGCCGACCAAGTACGCCCCCCACGTCAACCTCGCCAACGCCCGCGCCCGCGCCAACCAGGTGCTGACCAACATGGTCGACGCCGGCTTCGTGACCGAAGGTCAGGTCGCCGCCGCCCGGCGCAGCCCGGCGACGCCGGTCGCCACCGTCGCGGCCGGTCCGGCGCCGGACTGGTTCCTCGACTGGGCCTTCGACGAGGTCAAGCGGCTCGCCCCGGCCGACCACACCATCACCGTGCGCACCACGCTCGATCCCGGCGTGCAGCGCGCCGCCGAGGACGCCATCGTCGCCAATCTGCGCCAGCACGGCCAGGACTACCGGGTCTCCCAGGGCGCCACCGTGGTGTCCGGGCTCGACGGCGCCGTGCGCGCCATGGTCGGCGGCCGCGACTACGGCGAGAGCGTCTTCAACCGCGCCGTCGACGCGCTGCGCCAGCCGGGTTCGTCGTTCAAGCCGTTCGTCTACGCCACCGCGTTCATGAACGGCTATTCGGTCGACAGCGTCGTGCCCGACGCGCCGATCACGATCGGCAACTGGAGCCCGCGCAACTACGGCCGCAGCTACGCCGGCAAGGTCACGCTGAAGACCGCCCTCGCCCGCTCGATCAACACCATTCCGGTCCGCCTCGCCCAGGCGATCGGCCGCGACCACATCGTCGACACCGCGCATCGGCTCGGCATCGGCACCGAACTCAAGATCACCCGCGCGCTGCCGCTCGGCGTTGCCGAGGTCACGGTGCTCGACATGACCACCGCCTACGCCGCCTTCGCGAACGGCGGCCTCAGGGCGGCGCCCTACGCCATCGAGACTGTCTCCTCCCGCGACGGCCGCGTGCTCTACGACCACGGCCGCGACGCCCCCGCGCCCGAGCGGGTGCTGCCGGAGGAGGTGGCGTCGGAGATGAACGTCGCCCTGAACGCGGTCGTCGAGGCCGGCACCGGCGGCAAGGCGCGGCTCGAGGGTCAGGTCGCCGCCGGCAAGACCGGCACCACCCAGTCCTACCGCGACGCCTGGTTCGTCGGCTTCACCGGCTGGTACTCGGCCGCGATGTGGTTCGGCAACGACGACTACGGCACCACCAACAACATGACCGGCGGCAGCCTGCCGGCCCTGACGTGGCACGACATGATGGCGAAGATCCACGAGGGCCTGCCCTACAAGGCGCTGCCCGGTGTCGGCCACGACGCCCCCGCGGTCGCCGACGCGGCCCCCGCGCCCGCCGCCGGCACCGGTCGCGACGCCGACCCGAACCGCCTGACGCCCGCCGCCCTCTCGGCGGTCGCGGCCGCCGCCGACGCCATGCGCGCCCGGCTCGATCCGACCGGCGACCCGCTCGGCCCCTCCGTCCTGCTGCCGCGCCCCGGCGGCGGCGTCGTCGAACTCGGCGACGACCCCGCCCTCAAGTCCGCCGCCCGCCTCGACACCATGCGCTTCGTCGGCGGCGAGGAGACCACCGCGTCGGTCAGGTGACTTTCCCTCACCGTAGCAGCCGCCCCTCGTCGTCGATCGGCACCAGCCGCGTCGGCGGCGCCGCCCCCCAGGTCCACAGTACGAGGTTGACGTCGTCCGGACCGTTGCCGGGCGCGAAGCTGCGCACGAGCATGCCGGCATGGCCGGAGGCGATCAGGCGATGGGCCAGCGCCTGCGTGCGCGCCTCGCCGCTCGTCCGCATCTCGTCGCGCCACGTCGTCGCCGCGAGCACGGCGGGATCGACGCCTTCGGCCGCGAGGGCCTCGGCGTCGCGGCCGTCGAAGATCGCCTCGAAGTCGGCTTCGTAGGCCACCAGCGTCGTCGGCTGCAGGCTACCGACCTGGTTCGCCTCGCGCACCGCGGTCATCACCGCGAGCGAGACGTAGAGCGCCGGCACGCCCTTCGGGTTGAACCGGCCGCCGTAGAGCGCGGCGCCGCGGCCCGACAGCGGCTCTTGGGCGTACACCGGGTTCAGGGCGCGGTAGACGAGCCCCGCGAAGGCGATCGCCATGGTCAGGCGTGGATGCCCGCGTCGACCGCGTCGACATAGTCGAGCACCTCCTCGGCGCGGCCCTCGCGCACGAGTTGCATCGCCGTCCGGCCGGAAAAGCCGGCGAGCGGCTCGGAGCGGTACCACGCGAAGGCGACGAGATCCGAGCCGAAGCGCGGGCGGACCTTGTTGACGATCTCGACCATCTCGCGCAGCCGCCGCTGTGTCCTGACGGAGCGCACCCGGTCGCGCCGCTGCACGGCGTCCCTGCCGAGCCCGGCGCTGCGCGCCACCTCCTCGCTGGACGTGCGGAACATCTCGGCGATCTTGGCCGGCGCGAACCAGCCGTCGTCGGCATAGCGACCCAGGTCCATCTCCAACCTCCCAGGCGGAAGGCGCCCCTTGCCAAAGGATACCACATAGATCGACGCATACTTGCGCCGAAACGAGCGGCATTCAAGAACCGAGGCCCCATCGCCCGCCGTCCCCGACTACCGACTGCCGACTGCCGACTGCCGACTGCCGAAGCCCTACTGCCTACTGCCTTCCTCCCCATCCCCCCGCCCATGCTACCCTTCCCCCGATTCCCTCGGAGTTGCCCCGCCCCGTGCTCCGCGTCCTGCGCCTCCTGATCGCCGCGACCATCGGCGCCGTGCTGGGTCTCGGCTCGGTGAAGGCGATTCTCGACGATCCCCGGGCCGATTTCGCCGTGGCGATCGGGCCTTGGCGGCTCGGGTCGGGGGCGGCGGGCGACCCTTACGCCGCGGCGCGGATCGCGCGGGCCGGGATGGTCGGGCTCGGGGCGGCCGAGGGCACCGCCTTCTCGGCGCGCACGGATTCGAACGGCGACCGGCTCGATCCCGCCTGCCACTACATGGTCGCCGGCGCGATGCCGGCGGCCGACCTCTGGACCCTCGCGGTCACCGACGAGGACGGCCGTCCGCCGGTCAACCCGGCCGGCCGCGTCGGCTTCACCAGCCGCGACGCCGTCCGCGCCGCCGACGGCACCGTCGCGATCGGGCTCGGGCCGACGGTCCGCCCCCGCGACTTCGTGCCGACCGGCGACCTCTCCTCGCTCCGGCTGACGCTGCGCTTCTACGTCTCCGGCCTCGCCGGTCGGCTGCCGCGGGCGGACGAGATGCCGACGATCCTGAAGGTCGACTGCGGGAGCCGCCCGTCGTGATCGGCAAGATCGTCCGCGCCGTGCTCGGCGGCCTGTTCCTCGCCGGCTTCGTCCACATCGTCGCCGTGCTGGCGATCCCGGTGCTCGCCGAGCGCGACGCCGTCGCCCGCGTCGCCGCCGCCCTCGCGGTGGACGAAGACGGCGCGCCCGCACCCGGCGACGGCTTCCGCGCGATCCCCGCCGACGGCTCGGTGCTGCCGGACCTCGACCCCGCCTTCGTCCACGTGGTCTGCCCGTTCACGGCCGCCGACGGCACCGTCGACGTCGCCGGGGCGATGCCGGACACGATCTGGTCGCTGGCGGTGGTGGCGCGCGGGGCCGGGATCGTCGCCGCCTACGAGCACACCGCGGCGGTCGACGGACGGATCGAGGTGCTGGTCGGCAGTCCCGAGGCGGTCGAGACGATCCGGCTCGCCCGCGCCGCCGGCGGCACCGACACCGCCAACTACGCCGCCGTCGACACCGACCGCGGCTTCGTGCTCTTGCGCGCCTTCGCCGACGCCGACCATCCGCCCGAGGCGCTGCGCGCCGCGCTGACCGCGGTCTCCTGTCGGCCGCTGGACGAGTGATCCCGAGTTCGCAAAGTTCCGACCTCTGGTCGGAGCTTTGCGAGCGAGGAGCGCCCGACCGGGCGCCGGCCGGATGGCCGAACCCCCGCAAAGTCCCGACGAGTCGGGAATTTGCGGGACTGGTATGACTCCGCCCTATTTCTGCAGCACCGGCTGGTCGAACGGGTCCGGGCCCTTCAGGAGGCGCGAGTGCCGTGCGTCGGCCCAGCGCAGCACGCCCTTGCGCGGCGCGGCGGCCTCGCAGCGGGTCGAGGCCAGGGCGTCGTAGGCGCGGTTGACCTCCCAGAGCTGGTCGGACGGTGTCTCCACGGTGAGATGGTCGATGGCGTAGCGGTAGGAGCGCAGCCGGTAGGCGAGCGCGCGCCAGACCCAGGACATCACGCCCTCGTTCTCCTCGACGCGCTCGTAGGCGTCGTCGACGAAGCTCGTCTCGAGGGCGTCGCCCTGTCGCTCCAGCGCGGCGATGCGTTCGGTGTCGGTGGTGCGCACCTTCGCCGCGATGGCGCAGAACGGCGGCACCAGCATCGCGTCGCCGGTCATCGCCTCGCGCAGGCGCGTCCAGCGCGTCTCGGTCGAGGTGTCCGGGTCGGAACGCAGGAAGGCGTAGAAGCGGCCGACGTCGAAGGCCGGCTCGATCGCCGGCAGGTAGAAGTGCTGCTGGACGTAGAGCGGGAAGCGCGGCTCGGCCGGCGACGGCCAGGTGTCGAGAGCCGGCAGGATCCGGGTGCGCTCGCCCTCGGTCAGGCTGTCGAACCACCAGTCGCGCACGTGCGGGGCGCGGACGAAGGCGAAGGAGCGGTCGCGCAGTTCGCCCTCGTCGTCGGTCAGGACGAAATCGGACGTGGTCTCGAAGCGGTCGTTCTCGGCGATGTAGCGGCCGGCCGCCGGCATCAGGCTGTCGTGGATCACCGAAGGCTTTGCGCGGCCGAAGTCGCCGGTCGGGCGGCCGCAGCCGGACAGCGCGACGACCACCGCCGCGGCGATCGCCAAGTCCGCCCGCACCGCTCGACGTCCGTTCGCCATCGCAATCGCCCTCTCGCGGCCGACAGTCGCCGGATTCGGCCCGGGGCCGCAAGGCGCGCGGGATCAGCCGTTCTCGCCGCCGAGCGGCAGTGCGAGCTGGCCGCGGCGTTCGTCGGCCTTCGGGCGCGTCGGCGGCAGCTCCGCCGTGCGTTCGTAGCGCACCCCGGGGAATATGGTCACCTCGCAGGGCCGGTCGGTCCTGGGGCGACGGGCCCGGACCAACGGCCGACCGAACTCGACAACGAGACCCATGGTCTCCTCCTTCGCCGCCCCATCCGGCGGACGCCCGGGCCGACGTCCCGTCGCCCGGGCCGATGGACAACCCGCATCCGGGGCCTTCGGTTCAGTAGGTCCAGGTGAACGCTTGCGTGGTTAACATTCGGTTTACGAATTGGGCCGCATTGTCGCGAAAGTCCGCCGACGCGCGGATTCCCTCGAATTCGGCACCCTCCGGTCCCATGGTCATGGCCCCGCTCCCCTTCTCCGACGGCGTCCTCGAGCTCGCCCGCTCCGGAGGCCCGAACCGGATGCGCGCGCTCCTGAAGGCGGCGACCGAGCTCTACGTGTCGGAGGTCCACCACGGCCGGACCGAGGCGGCGATGTACGAGGAGCTGGCTCTCCAGCTGATCAGGACCACCCCGGTCGAGGACCGCCGCGCCGTGGCGGTGATGCTGATCCACCAGGAGGACACCCCGGTCGCGGTGCTGCGGGCGCTGCTCGCCGACGAGATCGCTGTGGCCGAGCCGCTGATCGCGGAGTGCCCGACGCTCACCGACGCCGACCTCCTCGGCGTGATCGCCACCGGCTCCGACGACCACCTAGCCGCCGTAGCGGCACGGCCGCACCTGTCGCCGGCCGTGGTCGAGGCGCTGGTGCGCAACCTGCCGGACCAACACCTGCCGGTGCTGCTCGCCAACGTCACCGTCGAGATCCCGCAGCCGCTGCTGCCGCTGGTGCTCGACCGCGCCCGCGGCCGGCCGGCGGTCGCCCGCGCGGTCGCCCGCCGCGAGCGCGACGTCGAGGACACCGACCTCGTCGACCTCTTCCTCGACCTCGACGACAAGGGCCGCCGCCGCGTCGTCCAGGCCATGGAGATCCTGGCGCTGCGCGAATTCGCGGCCAAGCGCCCGCTGCCGCGCACCCCGGTGCCCGATCCCGCCAAGGTGCAGGACCTCGCCCGCGCCGCGCTGTCGCGCAACCAGGGCCTCGTCGCCGACGGCCTCGCCGCGCTGGTCGGCCTCGACCGCGCCACCGCCCGCCGCCTCGTCGACGATCCCGGCGGCGAGCCGCTGGCGCTGACGCTGCGCGCCGCCGGCATCGACGGGCCGACCGCGGTCCGGATCATCCTGTTCTCCGGCGGCCAGGACGTGCGCGACTATTTCGAGGTCAAGCGGCTGGTCGAACTCTACGAGACAGTGTCGCTCCGCTCCGCGATGGCGTTGGTCGGGCGCTGGCGCACCGAGGCCGAGCGCGACGCCATCCGGCCCCGCCACCTGCCGCAGACCGAGGCCGGCACGCCGGTCCGTGCCAACGCACCGACCGCCCGGCCGCAGCCGGGCTTCGCCGAGCTGCCGGGCCTTCGCCGCGAGCGCGGCTGAGGCGGAGCGCCGCCTCGGCCCGCCCCGGGCGCCCGGTCAACCGATGCTGCCGTCGGGCAGCCGCAGCTTCAGCGCCGTGCCGTTCATGCAGTAGCGCAGGCCCGTCGGCCGCGGCCCGTCCGGGAAGACGTGGCCGAGGTGGCCGCCGCAGCGGGCGCAGTGCACCTCGACCCGGCGCATTGCCAACTTGTTGTCCTCGGACAGGCCGACGACCTCTTCCGCCAGGGGCTGCCAGAACGACGGCCAGCCCGAACCGCTGTCGTATTTGGTCGCGGCGTCGAACAGCGCCTCGCCGCAGGCGGCGCAGAGATAGGTGCCGGGGCGGTGGTCGTCCCAGTAGGGGCCGGTGAAGGCACGCTCGGTGCCGTGGCCGCGCATCACCCGATACTGCTCGGGCGTCAGCGTCTCCCGCCACTCCCGGTCCGACATCGTCTCGGGCGCCGGGTTCTCGTTCTCGGCCATCGCCGATCTCCTCTTGGAGCATATTGAATCTGGAGCGATTTCTAATCGACCTGATCATTCCATCAGGTCGGAAAGCGCTCTAGAGCACGATGCGGTCGGCCTCGCCGACCAGCGTGTCGACGATGCGATCGAGATCGCCGAACACCCGGCGATATGTGTCGGCGCCGGCCGTGCGCAAGCGGTCGACCTCCGCAGGCGTGAAGGATCGAAGCAGTTCGGGGATGCGGTCGACGGCGTCGTGGTGGACGGAGACCGAGAAGGATGGCCAGTCGACGCTGCGGTCGAACGGCAGCACCCAGCCGTCGGAGAGGATCACCGGGATCGAGCCGCGCGCCATCACCTCGAGCAGGCGGTAGGAGAACAGCGCATCGCCGCGCGGCACGAAGGAGAACACCGAGCGGTCGATCAGCTCCTCGTAGGAGGCGTCGGTGCGGCCGGCGACCGCGTCGATGCGGCCGACGTGGTTGGCCGGGTCGATCAGCCGGACCCGGATGTCGCGGCCGTCGTCGATCGCCGCGAGGGCCCGGCGCACCGGGTGCGAGGCGGCGCCCTGGAACGAGGCGAGCAGCGTCCGCTCGCCGCCGCCGCTTCCCGGCTTCACGATCGGCAGCGCCGGCATCGAGATCGTGCGCGGGTTGGCGGCGCGCTCGAAGGCGGCGAGCGAGCCGTCGGCGACGATCACGTTGGCGAAGGGCTTGAACAGCATCGGGAGGCGGACGAAGGGGTGCATGTTGACCACCAGCACCCGCCGGTCCGGCCGCGCCCGCGCCGCCGCCGCCACCTGGTTCAGATACTCGACCAACGGGCTGCCGGCGCGAAATTCCGGGGGATCGCCGCGCAGATACGCGCTGGCGCGGGCGCCGTAGCGCGGCCAGTTGGTCTCCTGGGCCGTGTCCTCGGCCGGCAGCACCAGAGCGGCGCCGTCGCCGTCGCGGAACCAGGAGTGCCGGCGCACCGCCTCGCACAGGCGGTCGTGGAACACCGTCCGCGGGATGGCCGGGTTCGGCAGGATGAAGCCCACGGACCGCATGGTCTGTCTCCGGAAGATCGCCCGTCGCCGCCGCGGCACCACGACGACTCCAGCAATTGTCGCATCGACGTTAACAGATTCGGCCACCCTGCTTCGCGATCGATCGCCGCGTTAACCCTTCGTTTTCCTCGTCCCGGCACCTTCGATCCGGTGTGGGTACGAGGGGGGCCAATGGATTTCGCGACGATCATCGGCATCGCCGGCGCCTTCGGCGTGGTCGGTTGGGCCATTTCCATGGGTGGCAGCTTCGACGCCTTCGTCGACATGCCCTCGATCGCCATCGTGTTCGGCGGGGGCATCGCCGCCACCATCATCCGCTTCTCGCTCGCCGGCGTGGTGTCCGCCTTCGCGCTCGGCTCCAAGACGGCCTTCGGCGGCGCCGGCCCGAACCCGCGCGGCATGATCGAGGAGATCTGCGAGATCGCCGACATCGCCCGTCGCCAGGGCCCGCTCGGGCTCGAGGCGGTCAAGCCGTCGCATCCCTACCTCGCCAAGGCCGTGCAGATGGTCACCGACGGCTACGCGATCGACTTCATGCGCGAGGCGCTCGAGAAGGAGCGCGACCTCGCCCTCGAACGCCTCGAGGAGGGCGCGCGCATCTACAAGGCGCTCGGCGACAGCGGCCCGGCCTTCGGCATGATCGGCACGCTGGTCGGCCTCGTGCAGATGCTGCAGCAGATGGACGATCCCTCCAAGATCGGCCCGGCCATGGCGGTCGCGCTCCTGACGACGCTCTACGGCGCACTGCTCTCCAACATCATCTGCCTGCCGATCTTCGAGAAGCTCAACGCCAAGGCCAAGGTCGAGGACGTCAACCTGACCCTGATCCTCGACGGCATGCTGCAGGTGCGCCAGAACGTCAGCCCCAACCTCGTGCGCGAGGTGCTGAAGTCCTACCTGCCGAGCCAGCACCGCGAGGCCCTCGACCAGCAGAAGGCGGCCTGAGGTGGCACGTCGCGCCAAGGGCGGGGGCGGTGGCGGCGCCCCCGAATGGCTGGTCACCTTCGCCGACCTGATGTCGCTGCTGGTGTGCTTCTTCGTGCTGATCATCTCGTTCTCGAACCAGGACGAGAAGAAACTGTCGGTGGTCGCCGGCTCGATGCGCGAGGCCTTCGGCGCCCAGTCCGTGGTCAAGCGCTCCGGCCTGATCGAACTCGACGGCCGGCCGGAGAACCCGTACTTTCGCCGCGTCACCCGGGACGAGAACCAGCGCGACACCAGCTTCGCCACCGAGGCGCACGACGCCCGTCCGAAGCAGGGGCCGGAAGTCGACACCCACGACATCGCCCGCCGCGACCTCGACGTCGACGTCCGCGACCGCTACCTGATGGCCGCGGCCTCGCTGCGTCAGGCGCTGGCGGATCTGCCCGAGGTCGCCGAACTCACCAAGAACGTCGTGATGCACACCGACGAGCGCGGCCTGCACATCGAACTCGTCGACCAGGACGGCCGCGCGATGTTCGCGACCAATTCGAGGGAACCGCATCGCAGGACCGAGCGAATCTTGCAGGCGATCGCGCCGGTGCTTCGCGGATTGGCGAATCGGGTTACCATCACCGGGCATACGACCCATGCCCGGATCGCGCCGGGCCTGGAATACTCGAACTGGGAGCTGTCGGCCGATCGTGCCGAGAGCGTCCGCCGCGTCCTCGAGAGGAGCGGTCTGCAGAGCGACCGGATCGCGGCCGTGGTCGGCAAGGCCGACACCGAGCCGCTGTTCGTCAACGACCGGACGCTGTCCGCGAACAGGAGGGTGACCCTGCTCTTGATGCACGAACCGCCCCCGATGCCGGCGAACATCGGCCCGTGACGGTCTCCGCGCGCCCACGCCTCGGACAGCGCCGATGACGGACGTCGACGTCGGCGCCCCCGTGCTCCTCCTGCTCGCCGCGCCGTTCCTCGGCGCCGCCCTGGCGCGCCCCGCCGTCGCCGCGGGGAACCCGGGCGTGCTCGCACTGGCGGCGATCCCGGCGGCCCTGTTCGCCTATTTCGCGAGCCTCGTCGGGGTCGTCGCCGACGGCGGCCGGCTCCACGCCGGCGTCGACTGGCTGCCCGGCTTCGGCGTGCGCTTCTCGATCCTGATCGACGGGCTGTCGCTGCTGTTTTCGCTGCTGATCACCGGCATCGGCACGCTGATCGTGGTCTACGCCGGCGCCTACATGCACGGCCATGCCGGCGCCGCCCGGCTGATCGCCTGCCTGATGCTGTTCATGGGGGCGATGCTCGGGCTGGTGCTGGCCGACGACGCCCTCACCCTGTTCGTGTTCTGGGAGGGGACGTCGATCACCTCCTTCCTGCTGATCGGCTTCGACCGTGGCCGGATGCGCGCCCGCCGCGCCGCGCTGCAGGCTCTGGTGATCACCGGCGCCGGCGGCCTCGCGCTCCTGGCGGCGCTGCTGCTCGCCGGCGGCGTGGTCGGCGAGCGCTCGCTGAGCGCGATCGCGGCCGGCGGCACAGCGATCGGCGCCTCCCCGCTCGCGACCACCATCTTCGCGCTGGTCGCGCTCGCCGCCTTCACCAAGTCGGCGCAGGTGCCGTTCCACGTCTGGCTGCCGAACGCCATGGAGGCGCCGACGCCGGTGTCGGCCTATCTCCACTCGGCCACCATGGTGAAGGCCGGCGTCTACCTGCTGATGCGGCTCCACCCCGCGCTCGGCGACCTCGCGGCCTGGACGCCGACGCTGACCACCGCCGGCGGGCTCACCCTCGTCACCGGCGCCGTGCTGGCGCTGAGGCAGCACGACCTCAAGCTGATGCTGGCGCAGACAACCGTCGCCTCGCTCGGCCTCCTGGTCCTGCTGCTCGGCGTCGGCACCGAGGGCGCGATCCGCGGCGCGGTCGCCTATCTCCTCGCCCACGCCCTCTTCAAGGGCGCCCTGTTCATGATCGCCGGCGGCATCGACCACGCCGCCGGTACGCGCGACGTCCGCCGCCTCGGCGGCCTCGCCAAGGTCATGCCCGTCACCTTCGCCGCCGCGCTGGTCGCCGCCGTGTCGATGGCCGGCCTGCCGCCGATGCTCGGCTTCCCGACCAAGGAGGTGCTCTACGCCGGGCTGGTCGACGCCGCAGCGGCCGGTCCGCTCGTGGTCGCCGTCGTCGGCAACGCCGCGATGTTCGCGATCGCCTTCGCGGTCGCGCTGACGCCGTTCCGCGGCCCCGCGGTGCCGCTGCCGTCCGACCATCCGCACGAGAACGGCGCCGGCCTCCTCGCCGGCCCGGTCGTACTCGGTCTCGCCGGCCTCGCCGCCGCCCTCCTCGCCCACGACACCGGCGCGCAACTGCTCGCTCCGGCCGCGACCGCGATCGCCGGCCGGCCGCTCGACGTCGCGCTCCACCTCGTGCCCGAGCACCTCGATCCGGCGCTGGGGCTGTCGGCCCTCACGATCGCACTCGGCGTCGGCGCCTATCTGACGCTCGCCCGCCTGCGCGCCGCCGTCGACGCTGCCGTCACGGGCGTCGGCTGGGGTCCGGACGCCGGCTTCGACCAGCTGGTCGGCGGCGCGACCCGCCTCGCCCACGCGGTGCTCGGCGCGGTGCAGTCGGGCCGGCTCGAGACCTACATGACCACCGTGGTGGCCGCGCTCGCGGTCGCGCTGCTCGCGCCCATGATCGCCTACGGCGAACTGCCCGCGTGGCCCGCCTTCGCCATGCCGCGCCTGCACGAGGCGGCGATCCTCGCGATCGCCTTGGTCGGCCTCGCCGCGGTGCTGCGCGCCCCGAACCGGCTGACGGCGATCGTCTCGCTCGGCATCCAGGGCTTCTCGGTGGCGGTGCTGTTCATGCTCTACGGCGCGCCCGACCTCTCCTTCACCCAGTTCATGGTCGAGACGCTGTCGGTGGTGATCCTGGCGCTCGTGATGACGCGGCTGTCGCTCGGCGAGCGCGATCCGAGGCCGCCGGCGCAGATGCTGCTCGACGGCGGCTTCGCGGTGCTGGTCGGCACCGGCTTCGCGCTGCTCCTGATGTCGGCGACGCAGGTGCCGTTCGACCGCCGCCTGACCGACTTCTACGAGGCGGCGAGCCGCACGGTCGCCCACGGCCGCAACATCGTGAACGTGATCATCGTCGACTTCCGCGGCCTCGACACCCTCGGCGAGATCGCGGTGGTGATGATCACCGGCCTCGCGATCCTGGCGCTGGTCCGGGTCAAGGCGCGCGCGCCGATCGTCCCCGATCCGGAGAAACGGCCGTGAACACGATCATCTTCCGCACCGCGGCCCCGGCGATCACGGCGCTCACCCTGGTCTTCGCCGTGTTCGTCACGCTGCGCGGCCACAACGAACCCGGCGGCGGCTTCATCGGCGGGCTGATCGCGGCCTCCGGCCTCGCGCTGCTCGGCCTCTCCCACGGCGTGCCGGCGGTGGAGCGGCTCCTCCACCTGCACCCGATGTCCTTCGCGGGGTTCGGCCTCCTGCTCTCCGCGCTGTCCGGCCTGCTGTCGCTGCCGCTCGGCCGGCCGCTGATGACGTCGCAATGGGCGTTTCCCAAGCTGTTCGGCGTCGAGGTGGCGCTGTCGACGCCGATGGTGTTCGACATCGGCGTGTTCTTCGTCGTCGCCGGCGCCATGACCTCGATCGCGCTCGCGCTCGAGCGGCGGGAGGGCGGCGTCTGATGGAGCCGCTGTTCGCCATCCTGGTCGGGGCGTTCTACGCGGCGGCAGTCTACCTGCTCCTGTCGCGCAAGATCGTCCGCATCCTGATCGGCGTCGCCCTGCTCGGCAACGCGGTCAACCTCACCCTGTTCGTGGCCGGCCGGCTCACCCGCGAGGCCGCGCCGCTGATCGCGCCCGACGCCGACGTTCCCGCCGGGCCGGTCGCCAACGCGCTGCCGCAGGCGCTGATCCTGACCGCCATCGTGATCTCCTTCTCCTTCTTCGCCTTCTTGCTGGTGCTGGCCTTCCGCGCCTACCAGGACCTCGGCACCGACGACGTCGACGCCATGCGCGTCGCCGAGCCGGTCGGCCCCGGTCGGCCGCCGGAGGGCTATTGATGGCCGCGGGCGCGATCGATCCCGCCGTCGCCGCCAACGTGGTCACGGCCCCGGCCGGACTCGGCGACTGGCTGGTGGTGCTGCCGCTGGTGATCCCCGTGATCACCGGTGCCGTGCTGGTGATGCTGCGCCACCACACCCGCCACCATTCCGCGATCTCGGCGGTCGGGCTGCTCGCCCTGTTCGCGGCCGACGTCGCGCTCCTCGTGAAGGTGGTGGGCGGCGGCCCCGCGGTGATGGCCATGGGCGCGTGGCGTCCACCGTTCGGCATCGCCTTCGCCGCCGACGTGCTCGGCACCACCTTCGCCACCGTGGCGGCCGCCGTCGCGCTCGCGGTGGCGGTCTGGTCGGGGCCGACGGTGAACACCCACGAGCGGCGCTACGGCTTCCACCCGTTCCTGATGCTCCTGATGACCGGCGTCACCGGCGCCTTCCTGACCGGCGACATCTTCAACCTCTACGTCTGGTTCGAGGTGCTGCTGATTTCGTCCTTCGGCCTGATGGTGCTCGGCTCGGAGAAGGCGCAGATCGACGCGACGGTGAAATACGGCCTGCTCAACCTGATGGCGACCACGGTGTTCCTGATCGCCACCGGCCTGCTCTACGCCACCGTCGGCACGCTCAACATGGCCGACATCGCCGTCCGGATCCATGCCCTGCCGCCGGGGGCGCCGATCGTCACCATCGCCACGCTCTACCTGCTGGCCTTCGGCATGAAGGCCGCCGGCTTCCCGCTGCAGGTCTGGCTGCCGGCGAGCTACCACACCCCGCCGGCGGGGGTGTCGGCCCTGTTCGCGGCGATGCTGACCAAGGTCGGCGTCTACGCCCTCCTGAAGACGCTGGTGCTGATCCTGCCGGCCGAGGGCCGCGCCCTGTCCGACGTCACCGTCTTCGTCGCCGGGGCGACCATCGCGGTCGGTGCCGTCGGCGCCCTCGCCGAGAGCGACCTGCGTCGCATCTGCGGCCATCTGGTGATCGCCGGCATCGGCAACATGCTGATCGGCGTCGCGATCGCCGATCAGGCCTCGATCACCGGCGCGGTGTTCTACGCGGTCCATTCGATGCTGGTGATGGCCGGGCTCTATCTCGCCGCCGGCGTCGTCGAGGAGATCGCCGGCAGCGGCGACCTGCGCCGCGCCGGTGGCATCGCCGCCTTCGACCCGGCCTTCGCCACCGTGTTCCTGGTGCTGGCCGCCGCCGCCGCCGGCCTGCCGCCTTTCTCCGGCTTCTGGCCGAAGGCGATGCTGTTCGAGGCCGCCGCCGCGGCCGGCGCGCCGGGCCTCGCGACGCTGGTGCTGGTGTCGAGCCTCGTGATCCTCACCGCCCTCGGCCGCGTCGTGCTGCAGGTGCTCTGGCGCGGCGGACCCGAGGGCACGCCCGACGGCGCGACCGACCTCCGCCGCCTGACGCCGCTGCCGACCGACGAGCGGGCGTCGCGGCTGGTGCCGGTCGGCCTCCTCGCCGCGCTGTCGGTGCTGATCGGGCTGATGCCTGCGCCGGTGCACGACCTCGCCGCGGCGGCCGCCCGGGGTCTCCTCGATCCCGCCGCCTACGCCGCCCGGGTGCTCGGAGGCGCGCCGTGACCCGCTTCGCCCTCGCCCTCGCCTTCACCGTCGCCTGGGCCATGGTGTCCGGCTCCTTCGCCGTGCCGAACCTGTTGTTCGGCGCCCTGCTCGCCGCGGCGGCGCTCTACCTGATCCGCGACGCGCGCGGGTCCGACCGGCTGCGGATCCGGCCGCTGCCGCTGCTCGCGCTGACCGGCGTGTTCCTGGTCGAACTTCTGAAGTCCGGCCTCAAGGTCGCCGCCACCGTGCTCCGGCGCGACATGGGCCTCCAGCCCGGCATCGTCGCCTATCCGCTCGCGGTGACGCGCGACTTCGAGATCACCCTGCTCGCCAACCTGATCACCCTCACGCCCGGCACCCTGTCGGTCGACGTCTCGGACGACCGCCGCCTGCTCTACGTCCACTGCATCGACGCCGCCGATCCCGCGGCCGTGGTCGCCGACATCCGCAACGCCTTCGAGCGGCGCATCATGGAGGCGTTCCGATGAGCGGCGCGGCTTTCCTCGACCTCGCTGCCGGCGTCGCGCTGGTGGCGATGGCGGCCGCCCTGATCCTGGTCGCCGCCCGCATCGTGCTCGGGCCGACGCTGCCCGATCGGGTCGTCGCGCTCGACCTCCTGGTCGGCATCGTGATCGGCCTGATCGCGGCGGTGGCGCTGAAGACCGGCGTCTACGCCTATCTCGACGTGGCGATCGCGCTCGGCCTCGTCGGCTTCCTGTCGACGGTCGCTTTCGCCCGCTTCATCCTGACGCGCGGCCGCTCCGGCGACGCCGCGCCGACGCTGCCGGACAGCGACACCGGAGAGGACGCGCGATGACCGACGCCGCAGGCTATCTCGCCGGCCTCGCCCTGCTGGTCGGCGCCGGCTTCGCCCTGGTCGGGGCGATCGGCGTGCTGCGCTTTCCCGACGCGCTGACGCGGATGCACGCGGCCTCCAAGGCCGGCGCGCTCGGCTCGGGATTCTGCCTCGCCGCCGTCGCCCTGCACGGCGGCGCCTTCGACGTCGCGACCCGGGCGATCGCGGCCATCGTGTTCTTCCTGGTGACAGCGCCGATCTCGGCGCATCTCGTCGCGCGGGCGACGCTGAAGGCGGGCTATCCCGCCATTCTCGGCCACGATGCAATGGCGACGAACAGGGAGGATTTCCCCGCAAACGAACCGTCCCCCGGCGAAGACAAAGCCGGCGGGTGATTCGCAGTTCGCCCGCCCGCGGCCACGGGCGGCAAGATTGATCGCCGCCACAGTCTTCGTTCGCCTGCCGATGAACCTGACGCGATCCGCGCAGCGCCACCCGCCGAAGTCATGGAATGGCGATCGACTGCGGAATCTTCGCGTCCGACCGGGATGTGGCTTGTGTTCTTGGGCGAAGAGGGCTATTGGAAAGCAACGTTCCTGAAGGGATCCGTTCACTGTTCCGATCAACGCGAACATGCGCGAGTGCCGGGCAGAGCATCCGGTAATCGTTCACGTCGCGAATTCGAGCGGGCCCGTAGTTCGTTCACGACCGTCACCAGGGGACCTGCTGGACCATGAGCGATATCGAAGACAACTCTACGACGATCGAACTCGCCGCGCATATCGTGGCCGCCTACGTGGGCAACAACTCGGTTCCCGCCGCGGATCTTCCGAACCTGATCTTCGACGTCGTCGGCGCCCTCAACCGCGTCCAGGGTGGCCCGGTCGAGTCCGAGCCGGAGCCGGTCAAGCCCGCCGTGCCGGTGAAGAAGTCGGTCACGCCCGACTACATCATCTGCCTGGAAGACGGCAAGAAGTTCAAGTCGCTGAAGCGCCACCTGCGCACGCACTACAACATGTCGCCGGAAGAGTATCGCGAGAAGTGGAACCTTCCGCCGGATTACCCGATGGTGGCCCCCAACTACGCCCAGGCGCGCTCCGAGCTCGCCAAGAAGATGGGCCTCGGCCAGCAGCGCCGCCGCGGCCGCTGACCGTCTCCGGCACGGACGAGAGAGTTCACGAGGGGCGCGGGTTTCCGCGCCCCTCTCGCTTTTCCAGCGCCGTCAGATGCGCCCGTTCGGCGCGGTAGGCCTGGACCAGGGCGAGGTGGCGGTCGAGGCTGTAGCTCCAGTGGCCGGCCCGGCCGCGGCCGCGTTCGCCGCGCAGGGCCCGGGCGAGCAGGCGGCACAGGCGCCGGGTCCGCGCCGGGCCGTCGGGGCCGAGGTCGTCCGGACCGACCGGCAGCAGCCGCGGCAGGATCTCGGCGCGGCGGTAGCGGGCGACGCCCTCGGCGACGATGGCCGCGACGGCGGTGCGGCTGGCGGCGGGGCCGCGCGGATCGGTGTCGTGAGGCAAGGGGCGGGCTCCGGGACGGCGAGGGTCAGGCGGAGCGTAGACCGGCCGAAGCACCCCGAGGACAACTTACGGTAAGCACCGCCTCCGATCGTCCGCAGTAGAAACAACCGCTCCCGTAACGTTAATCCGGAGGAAGCAACTAAAAGTTATCCCCGGCCCGACCCTCTCGTGTTGTCCTGATAGGCATAAATTCCTATCACCAGCGAGGGGGTTCCCGATGTACAGTTGCAGTCCCACCTGCGAGGCGTCGCGCCGTCCGAGCCGGGCGGTTCCCACCCCGCCGGACCTCGAGATCGCGGCGACGGTGCTCGAGCAGATCGTGCTGCGCGCCTTCGCCGTCGAGGCCGACACGTTGCGCGGCCGGCGCCGTGGCCGGGCCCGCGTCGCCTTCGCCCGTCAGGTCGCGATCTACGTGCTGCACGTCCGCCTCGGGCTGTCGCTGACGCGGGCGGCGCGGCTGTTCGGCCGCGACCGCACCACCGCCGCCCACGCCTGCCGCGTCGTCGAGGACCGCCGCGACGCCGCGCGCATCGACGCCGTCGTCGCCACCGTCGAGGCGGCCGTCGAGCAGTGGATGGCGGCGCGCGCCGGCGCGGCCGCCGCCGTGGAGGTGATGCAGTGAGCGCCGCCGCCCCGCGCCGCCCGGCGCCCCGCCGCGACGCCGCCCCCGGGGACGACGTCGACCCGGCCTCCGAACTCCCCGGCTTCGACGCCGCCGAGAGCCCGCTCGGCTGGCTGCGCAGCCGGCGCGACCGCGACGGCGCCAGCCTGATCGGCGACGCCGAGTTCGTCGCCGGCGAGCGGTTCCGCCGCGACTACACCATCGGCGGCCTGATCGCGCGCACCACCATGAACTGGGACGCCCTCGGCGGGCCGGCGGAGCGACGGCGTGGCGGCGCCGGCGGCGCGCTCGTCGTCGGCGAGGCCGCGATGGCGGCGCGCGACCGGGTCGCCGCCGCGGTCGCCGCGGTCGGGCCGGAATTCGCCTCGCTGCTGATCGACGTCTGCTGTCACCTCAAGGGGCTCGGCGACATCGAGCGCGACCGCGCCTGGCCGGCGCGCTCGGGCAAGGTGGTGCTGCGTCTCGCGCTCGCCGCCCTCGCCCGCCACTACGGCCTCTCCGACCGCGCCGTCGGTGCGGACCGGGCCCGCACCCGCTCCTGGGGCGCGCCGGACTACAAGCCGCGGGCGTGACCCCTCACCCCGCCGCCGCCGCCTCGCGGCGGATGCGGTCGACCATCGAGCGCAGGCCGTTGGAGCGCTGGGCGGTGAGATGGCCCTTCAGATCCAGTTCGTCGAAGATCGCCTCGGGGTCGCCGGCGAGGATCTCGCGCGCCGGGCGGCCGGAATAGGCCGCCTCCAGGATGGCGATCAGCCCGCGGACGATGAAGGCGTCGCTGTCGCCGACGAACACCAGCCGCGGCTCGCCGTCCGCGCGCTCGATCCTCGTCGACAGCCAGACCTGGCTGGCGCAGCCGCGCACCTTGTTGGCGTCGGTGCGCGCCTCCTCCGGGAACGGCGGCAGCGCCCGGCCGAGCTCGATCACGTAGCTCATCCGGTCGTCCCAGTCGTCCAGGAAGGCGAAGTTGTCGCGGATCTCGTCAAGGGTCGCGGCCACGGCTGTCCTCCGTCGGGACCCGCGATATAGACCGTTCCCCCGCACGAAAAAAGACCGCCCGGGCTCCTCGCTCGGGCGGTCGAGTGACCCTTCCGGGCCCGCGGATGGGCGGGCGCGGCGGGGCAGGGAAGACGGGGCACGGGTTCCGGGCGACGGGCGCCGCCGGATGAGGTCAGGCGTTGCCGGCGTGACCGCCGGCCGGACCGCGCCACTCTGGGGTGAGGTCGGACGGGGTCAGGGTCCCCCGGTCGACCTGCGCCGGCTGCGACGTGCCGGCGAGCTGCTCGTCGATGAATTCGGAGACGATGCGGGCGCCGGTGCGCGCCTTCAGGGCGAAGGTGGTGGCGACGCGGCCGCCGACTTCGCAGGTCTGCGGGTTGCGGGCGCAGAAGCCGCCGACGTCGGCGAGGGTCTCCTGGGCGGCGCCGACGGCCTCGAAGGCGCCGATGGTCTCGAGCCGGGCCTCGCGGGCCTCGCTCGCGGCCTCCTGGTCGACCGGGATCAGCATGATCACGACGCCGAGCCAGAACGCGGTCCTGATCAGAAACATCATGGCGAACACCCTGCCGTCCCGGTCGCCGCCGGACGATCACCGTCCGTCCGGTCCGGCATCGGAAGCGTTTCCGCTCGCCCGATGCCGTCGGCGACCTGCCGATGGGAAAGTCCTAGCAGAGCCCCGTTGCGGTCCGTTTGATCCGATCGCTCAAAACTCGATCGTATTTCTCTAAAATTGTAAGCAACGCTCGCCGCGCGGCCTCGCAACGATCGAATTTCCCTTGCCGACGTGTACTTGGCACTGCTTGGCGGCATCGGGGCGGTTTGGTTACGAAGGCTTAACCGTGAATTCGATCGATCGGCCCGATCGGGCGGTTCGAGCCTTCGAACCGCCTTTCCCGCCCCGGTGCGGGCCGGCCCATCAACACTCCATAAACAGGGCCGTGGCACCGTCGGACCAACAGCGGGAAGCGGTCCAACCGCCGGCTTGGGAAAGCGTCTTTGCGTATCCGAGACATCACAGCGGGACTGGAGCGTGCGCTCGATCCGTTCGTCGACGGATCGGTCGGTGCCGATCCGCAGGCCGCGGCGAGCCACCGCGCCTTCATCGGCGCGCATCTCGTCTCGGGCTTCCTCGCCCTCGCGCTGATCCCGCTCTGCCTCGTGCTCGGCGGCGGCCTCGCCGTCTTCGCCGCGACCGCGCTGTCGATCCTCGGCCTCGAGGTGCTGGTCGCTCTGGCGGTGTCGCGCAGCGGCGACCTCTCGCGCGGCTACGTGCTCTCGGCCGCCGTCCTCACCGTGCTGGTCGCCTGGGTCGCGCTGCACACCGGCGGCCTCACCTCCTTCGCCGCGGTCTGGTTCGCCGTCGCCCCGATCGAGGCGACGCTGTCGCGCCGGCGCGGCGTCATCCTCTCGGCCGCCGGCATCGGCGCCGCCGGCCTGCTCGCCGTCGCCACCGCCGACGGGCTCGGCCTGATCGCGGCGCCGCTGGCGCTGCCGGGCGGCCCCGCCCTGATGAACGGCCTCGCCGGCATCGTCGCGCTCGGCTACGCCGCCGGGATCGCGACCCGGGTCGAGGCCCAGCATCGTCTCGACGAGCGTCGCGTGCTCGACGGCGAGGGGCGCTACCGCCTGCTCGCCGACACCATGACCGACGTCGTCACCTGCCACGGTGCCGACGGCGACGTCGCCTTCGCCTCGCCGGCGGCCGAGCGCCTGCTCGGCGTCCGGCCGAGCCGGCTCGGCGGCGACGGCCTGTTCCGCCGCGTCCACGTCGCCGACCGTCCCGCCTACCTGACCGCCCTCTCCGACGCGATCCACAAGGGCACCGGCGCCGCCGAGTTCCGGATCCGCCGCGGCGAGGACGGGGAGGCCGAGAGCTGGCTGTGGGTCGAGGCGCGCATGCGCCGCACCGCGGACGCGGTGGTCGCCGGCGGCGTCGTCGTCGCGGTCACCCGCGACATCGGCGAGCGCAAGACCCAGGAGATCGAGCTCGTCAAGGCGCGCGCCGACGCCGAGGCCGCCAGCTTCGCCAAGACCCGCTTCCTCGCCAACATGAGCCACGAGCTGCGCACGCCGCTGAACGCCATCATCGGCTTCTCCGACATCCTCGTGCAGGAGATCTTCGGCAAGCTCGAATACGAGCGCCACGCCGAATACGCCCGCCTGATCAAGGATTCCGGCGAGCACCTGCTGCAGGTCGTCAACGACATCCTCGACATGTCGAAGATCGAGGCCGGCTCGTTCGACGTCACGCCCGAGCCGTTCGAGCTCGCCCCCGTGATCGAGCGCTGCCGCCAGCTGATGGCGCCGCAAGCCGAGAACCGCGGCCTCGTGCTCGACACCGACATCGAAGCCGGTCTGCCCGAGCTCTGCGCCGATCCGCGCGCCTGCCGGCAGATCCTGCTCAACCTCGTCTCCAACGCGGTCAAGTTCACCGACCGCGGCGGCCGCGTCGTCGTCGGCGCCCGTCGCGATGGCAGCCGCATCGCGCTGTTCGTCAAGGACGACGGCATCGGCATCGCGCCGGAGGACCTGCCGCGGCTCGGCAATCCCTTCGTCCAGGCCGACAGCGGCTACGACCGTCGCCACGAGGGCACCGGCCTCGGCCTCTCCGTGGTCAAGGGCCTCGCCGCGCTGCACGGCGGCAGCCTCGCGATCGATTCGCGCCTCGGGGCCGGCACCACCGTGACCGTGACGCTGCCGATCGGCAGCGACCGCGAACCCGCCCAGCTGGCGCCGCGCGCCGGTCGGCGCACCGACGCCACCGCGCCGACGCGCCAGGCGATGAGGGCCTGACGCCATGCCGCGACGCGACCTCGACCTCGAACCACCCCCGCGCTCGATCGCCCGCAGTGCCGCCGGCGTGCTGTTCGCCAACCCGACCTCGACCGCCGGCGGCCTCGTCATGACCGCGATGGCGATCGCGATCATGACCAATGCGCTGGCGCTGCAGTCCGGCCCGCATCCCGCGCCGCTGTTCCTCGGCACCCGGCCGGTCGCGGCCGCCGCCGAGCCGGCGGCCGAACCGCGCGAGCCCTTCAACCTGCGCGACCGCGCCATGGTCGCCGACATCCAGCTCGCCCTGAAGGCGCGCGGCTACTACGGCGGCGACGTCGACGGCCTGCCCGGCCCGATGACCAGCACCGCGATCGCGGCCTACGAGAAGGCCTCCGGCCTGCCGGCCACCGGCGCGCCGACGGCCGAGCTGCTCGAGGTGCTGCGCGGCGGCGCCCGGGACGCTGCGGCGCCCGACGCGCCCGAATCCCTCGACGCCGACGAGCCCGCCGCCACCGGATCCGTACCGTTGCCGCGGCCCTCGCCGCGCCGCCACGCCGCCGCCGACCCGGTCGCGCCCGAGCCGCTGCCGGCCGCCCCCGCCGCGCCGGCCGCGATCCCCCTCCCCGCGGAGGCCGCCACGCCGGCGGTGATCCCGGTTCGCGCAACCGCCGAACCGCCGGCTCCGGCCCCTGCCGCGCGCCCGCGGATCGACGCCGCCGCCGAGGCGACCGAGCCGACCCCGCTCGCGCCCGTGCGCGCCGTCGCCGTCGAGCCGGTCCGTGCCGACGCCGAGGACGTGCCCGCCGCCACCGCCGCGATCGGCCGCACCGAGCCCGCCGTGCCGGCGCCGACCCCCTCCCCGGCCGCCTCCGACCCGCGGCTCGCCAAGATCCAGGAGGCGCTCGACCTGCTCGGCTACGGCCCGCTCAAGGCCGACGGCGTGATGACGGTGGCGACGCGCGATTCGATTCGCCGCTTCGAGGAGAGCCGCAACCTGCCGCCGACCGGCTCGATCAACGAGCGGTTCCTGCGCGAACTGGTGCGCATCGGCGGCCTGTCGGCGCGCTGAGCCTTCCGCCCGGCGCCGCGGCGCGCTACGGGTGCCCGTCACCGACGAGGCCGAGCCATGGCGCGCATCACCTCCGACTTCTTCGTCTCCGCCTACGTCCGCCGCCGCAACGACGCCGGCCGCTTCACCGCCGTGGTCCGACGCGGGGCGGCCGAGGCCGGGGCGATCTTCGTCAAGGTCGCCCGGCTCGACGGCACCGCCGATCTCTACGGCCCGGCGCCGCAGGCGCTGTTCGAGATCGACGACCCCGCCGTCGCCGGCGGCCGCCTGTTCGAGCGCCTGGCCGCCGCCGCCCCCGAACCCGACGTCGACGCCCGCCTTTCCCGCGAACGCGGCTTCGACCCGGACTGCTGGATCGTCGAGACCGAGGACCGCGCCGGCGTCGCCGACCTGGACGTGGTCGAGGGGTGAGCGCCGCGGCGTCGTGGACGGCCGGCAACCGCATGGTTGCCCACGGCGCCGCCGGCGTCTAACTCAGGGTCCAACGCAATGATCGATCGGAGAGCCCGATGAGCGCCGAAGCCCCCCGCGCGGACAAGCGCCCGGTCACCAGCGAGCACCACGGCGTCACGCTGGTCGACGACTACGCGTGGCTGCGCGCCGACAATTGGCAGGAGGTCATCCGCGATCCCGCCGTTCTGCCGGCCGACATCCGCGCCCATCTCGAGGCCGAGAACGCCTGGTGCGACGCCGCCATGGCCGACACCGTCGACCTCCAGGCCCGCCTCGTCGCCGAGATGCGCGGGCGCATCAAGGAGGACGACAGCTCGGTGCCGGCGCCGCACGGGCCCTACGCCTACGGCTCGCGCTATCTCGAGGGCGCGCAATATCCCCGCTTCGTCCGCAGCTTGCGCGACGGCGGACCGGAAGAGGTGCTGCTCGACGGCGACGCGCTCGCCACCGGCAAGGCCTATTTCCACCTCGGCGGCGTCAGCCACAGCCCGGACCACCGGCTGCTCGCCTGGAGCCTGGACGACAAGGGCTCGGAGTTCCACGTCGTCCGCGTCAAAGACCTCGACAGCGGCGCCGACCTTGCCGACGAGGTGCCGAACACCGCCGGCGGCGTCGCCTGGGCGGCCGACGGCAAGTCGTTCCTCTACACTTGGCTGAACGACAACCATCGCTCCGAGAAGGTGTTCCGCCATGTGATCGGCACACCGGCCGAGGCGGACGTCCTCGTCTACCGCGAGCCCGATCCGGGCTTCTTCACCGGCGTCGGCAAGACCCAGTCCGGCCGCTTCCTGGTGATCGAGAGCCACGACCACGAGACCTCGGAGATCCGCGTCGTCCCGGCCGCCGATCCCGCCGCCGAGCCGCGCCTCGTCGCCGCCCGCGAGAGCGAGGTCGAGTATTCGATCGAGGACGACGGCGCCGACCGCTTCTACATACTCACCAACGCCGACGGCGCCGAGGACTTCAAGATCGTCGCCGCCCCGGTCGAGGCGCCGGGCCGCGAGAACTGGGTCGACGTGGTCGCCCACGAACCCGGCCGGCTGATCCTGACCATGATCGTCTACCGCGGCCGGATGGTCCGGCTGGAGCGCAAGGACGGCCTGCCCCGGATCGTGATCCGCGAGCTGTCCTCGGGGGCCGAGCACGCCATCGCCTTCCCCGAGGAGGCCTATTCGCTCGGCCTCGTCGGCGGCTACGAGTTCGACACCACCGTCACCCGCTTCAGCTATTCCTCGCCGACCACGCCGGCGCAGGTCTACGACTACGACATGGCGACCCGCGAGCGCTTCCTGCGCAAGACCCAGGAGGTGCCGTCCGGCCACGAGCCGTCGGACTACGTCACCCGGCGCATCTTCGCCCCGGCCGCCGACGGCGCCAAGGTGCCGGTGACGATCCTCCACCACCGCGACACCGCCGTGGACGGCAGCGCGCCGCTGCTGCTCTACGGCTACGGCGCCTACGGCATCGCCATGCCCGCGGGCTTCTCCACCAAGGTGCTGTCGCTGGTCGACCGCGGCTTCGTCTACGCCATCGCCCACGTCCGCGGCGGCACCGACAAGGGCCACCGCTGGTACAAGGACGGCAAGCGCGAGAAGAAGACCAACACCTTCACCGACTTCGTCGCCGCCGCCGAACACCTCGTCGCCGAGCGCTACACCGCCCGCGGCCGGATCGTCGCGCAGGGCGGCTCGGCCGGCGGCATGCTGATGGGCGCAGTCGCCAACATGGCGCCGGATCTCTTCGCCGGCATCCTGGCGGTGGTGCCCTTCGTCGACGTGCTCAACACCATGCTCGACGACACCCTGCCGCTGACCCCGCCCGAGTGGCCGGAGTGGGGCAACCCGATCGAGAGCGCCGAGGACTTCGCCCGCATCCGCTCCTACAGCCCCTACGACAACGTCGCCGCCGAGGCCTATCCGCCGATCCTCGCCATGGCCGGCCTCACCGATCCCCGGGTCACCTATTGGGAGCCGGCGAAGTGGGTGGCGAAGCTGCGCGAGCTGTCCACGGGGGATGCCCTCCTCCTCCTGCGCACCAACATGGACGCCGGCCACGGCGGCGCTTCCGGTCGCTTCGACGGCCTCAAGGAGGACGCCCTCGAGTACGCCTTCGCGCTGAAGGTGACCGGCAAGGCGTGACGGGACGGCCGGTTGTCGGATGGTTGACGAAAGGTTGACGGAACGCGTCGGTTTCGTACGTCGCGGTAAAGCCTCCCTTCGGGCGGGGGGCGTATTCTTCCCGAGGTTCCGCCCCGCCGGGGCGGGCCTCGCGGGAGCATGGCGATGTCCTCGATCTCGAGCAGCACCGGCGCCGGCGCGCGGCCGACCTATCAGCGCCCCGTGCGCGACGACACCAGGACGGAGGCCCGGCAGGCCGAGGAGCGCGGCCGCGCCGAATCCACCCGGGCCGAACGGACGGAGACGGTCCGGGCCGAGGCCGAGAGCCGCGCCGCGGACGACCGCCGCCGCGAGGAGGCGCCAAAGGTCGAGAGCACCCCGCGCACCCCGGGATCGGGCGTGCAGCTGACCAACGACATGCTGGTGTTCCTGCAGAGCGGCTGATCGCTTCTCCCCTGATCCGGACCCGCGGTCGCGGCGTAACGGTCGGCGAAAACATCGCCGGAGCCGCCATGCTGGACCGCCGTCAATTCACCACGCTCGCCCTCGCCACGCTGGTGGCCGCACCCGCGCGAGCCGCCACGGAGCCTTTGATCCTGGAGGACTTCTTCACCGGCCGGACGCGGGGCCGGGGGCGCTTCGTCTCCGACCTCCTCGGAATCGTCCGCGGAATCAACGTCCTGACCGAGGGCCGGTTCGAGGACGGATCCTTCGTCCTGGTCGAGCACGTCGCCTACGACGACGGCATGCACGAGCAGGCGATCTGGCGTTTCGTGCGCTCCGGCGAGGGCCGCTGGGACGGCCGGCGCACCGGCGTGGACGGCATCGTTCCGGTGCGCACCGAGGACGGCGCGGTCAGGATGGGCTATGTCGCCGAGGTCAGGTCCGGCGGCGCCGGCGGCGGGCGCAAGCTCCGCTTCGAGGACACCCTCCGCCGGATCGACGCGCACACCGTTGTAAATACCGCGGACGTCACCTTCGCGGGTCTCCTCGTCGGAAAGGTCGAGATCACGTTCCGGCGATGAGGTCGCTTTCGCGATCGCGAAGGATCCCGCGCGGTCGTCTCGGCGTTGCCCGCTCGGACGCGACCCTCTAAGGTCCCGCCGTCGCGGCTCGCCCTTCCGGGCATCCGTCGCCTCCCGATCTTGACCGAGGAGACTTCCATGGCCTTCGAACTGCCCGAACTCCCCTACGCCCACGACGCGCTCGGCCCCTACATGTCGCGCGAGACGCTGGAGTATCACCACGACAAGCACCACCTCGCCTACGTGAACAACGGCAACAATCTGCTGAAGGGCACGGAGTGGGAGAACGCTTCGCTCGAAGAGATCGTCAAGGGTTCCTTCGGCAAGAACGCCGGCCTGTTCAACAACGCCGGCCAGCACTACAACCACCTCCACTTCTGGAAGTGGATGAAGCCGAACGGCGGCGGCGCGATTCCCGGTGAACTCGCCAAGAAGATCGACGAGGATCTCGGCGGTCTCGACAAATTCCGCGCCGACTTCATCCAGGCCGGCGTGACGCAGTTCGGCTCGGGCTGGGCCTGGCTGGCGCTGAAGGACGGCAAGCTGGTCGTCACCAAGACCGCGAACGGCGAGAATCCGCTGGTCCACGGCGGCACGCCGCTGCTCGGCGTCGACGTGTGGGAGCACTCCTACTACATCGACTACCGAAACCTGCGCCCGAAGTACCTCGAGGCCTTCTTCGACAACCTCGTGAACTGGGACTACGTCGCCGAGCTCTACGCCGCGGCGGTCTGATCGGAACGCGCATTCCGGAGCAATCCTCGGGAATTGTGCTTACGATATGTTAAGGGCGATGCGGGAATCCTACTCCGGTTGGAGGCGATTCCCGTGTCGCGAGTTCTCCCCTATTCCGATCGCTCGATCGTGGTGGTCGACGACAACAGGAAGTTCCTGGCGATCGTCGGCGCCATGCTGCGCGAGTTCGGCTTCCAGTGGATCCACGAGTTCGAGGATCCCCGGGAGGCCTTCCTGTTCTGCACGCGCGCCCACGTCGACTGCATCGTCACCGACCTCGTGATGCGGCCGGTCGACGGCTTCCAATTCGCCGACAAGGTCCGCCACGCCGACGTCGTCGTGAACCGCGTCGTACCGATCATCCTCGCCACCGGGGCGGGGGAACGGAAGCTGATCCTGTCGGCGATCTCGCACGGCATCGACGAGGTGCTGGTCAAGCCTTTCAGCGCGGTGCAGCTGCGCGAGCGCCTGGTCGCCGTGTTCGAGCGCCCGCGGGTCTACATCAAGACGCCCACGGGCTATTTCGGCCCGGACCGCCGCCGCCGCAACGACCCGCGCTACCACGGTCCGGAGAGGCGGGTGAAGAACGAGGCCATCGTCGTCGACGAGACGATGCTGAAGGCCATGCGGGCCGAGACGCGCCGGAAATACGGCAAGGTGCGGCCGAGCCCGCTCGAGCCCGAGGTGGTCGAGCCCGTGCTGGTCGGCCCGATCACCACGATCCCGGTCAGCGTGATCACCGACAAGAACGGCAAGAAGACGGTGGTGCGCGTGCCGACGCCGATGCGCGAGGAGATCGCCGCCGCGGCCGCCCCGGCTGCCGTGCCGCCGGCGCCCCCGGCACCGCCTGCTGTTCCGGCGCCCGCCCCCGCGGCGGCGCCGGTCGCGGCCCCCGCTCCGGTCCGCTCGGCGCCGCCGGCCGCTGCGCCGCCGCCGTTCGCCGCGCCGCGGCTGCCCGCGGCCGCCAAGCCCGCCGAGACGAAGGCGCCGGAACGGTCGGCGCCGAAGCGCCCCCCGGCCGGCGAGGCGGACTTCCACTTCCTCGATCTCTGAGATCTCGCCCGCGACGTCCCGACCGCTCGGGACTTCGCATCGTCGCACGGCCACGCTGGCGGAACCCGTCCCGGTCAGACCTCAGCCGTGGGCGAAGTCCCAGTAGAGCTCGCGGGCGCGCATGGTGACCGGCCCGGGCTGGAGGTGGCGGTCCTCGAAGCGGATCACCGGCATCACCTTGGAATAGTTGCCGGACGAGAAGATCTCGTCGGCGTCGAGGAGATCGGCCGGCTTCAGGATGGTCTCGTGGACCGTGTAGCCGTCGCGGCGCAGCAGGTCGGCGACTCGGCTGCGGGTGATGCCGGCGAGGAAGGTGCCGTTGGCGGCGGGCGTGGCGACCACGCCGTCCTTGACGACGAAGACGTTGGCGGTGGCGAATTCGGCGACGTTGCCGAGCATGTCGCAGACCAGGGCGTTCTCGAAGCCCTTGGCCTTGGCCTCGAGCAGGGCGCGGCCGTTGTTGGGGTAGAGGCAGCCGGCCTTGGCGTCGAGCGGGGCGGTCTCCGGCAGCGGCCGGCGGAAGCGCGTCGTCGTCGCGGAGAAACCCGTCGGCTCCGGCATCGGCGCCTCGTAGAGCGTCAGGCAGAAGCGGGTCGATTCGGGCAGCGGCGGCACCGACATGAAGCCGCCCTCCTCCGCCCAGTAGGTCGGGCGGACGTAGAGAGCGGTCGCCCCGTCGAAGCGCGCGAAGCCGTCGCGGGCGATCTCGGCGATCGCTTCGGGCGCCATGGTCGGCTTCAGGCCGAGCGCCTCGGCGCTGCGGTTGACGCGGCGGCAGTGGAGGTCGAGGTCGGGGGCGACGCCCTCGAAGAAGCGGGCGCCGTCGAACACGGTGGAGCCGAGCCAGAAGGCGTGGGTGCGCGGCCCCCAGATCGGCACGTTGCCCTCGTGCCAGTCGCCGTCCAGCCACGTCCACGTCTTCGTCCACGCCGTCATGATCGTTCCCAAGCAACCGGATTGCGCACCCGGCGGCAGGGAACGCCCCGGCCGCCGGCTTGTCAACCGAACGGGCCGGCGGGCGCGACCGGAGGTCCTGGTTGCGGTGCAACGAAAGTCGGATAGTCTCTCGGCGCGGGCGCCGGAGCAGGTCGGCGGACCCGCCCCGGGAATGCGGTCATGGCCTTCGCCACCTATGTTTTCGACGCCTACGGAACGCTGTTCGACGTCCATGCCGCGGTGCGGCGCCACGCGGCGGCCCTCGGCCCCGACGCGCAGCGGCTGTCCGACCTGTGGCGCGCCAAGCAGCTCGAATATTCCTGGGTGCGGACGCTGGCCGGCACCTACCGCGATTTCTGGCGCCTGACCGAGGACGCGCTCGACACCGCCTTCGCCGCCTTCCCCTCGGCCGACCGCCGCTTCCGCGACGATCTGCTCGACGCCTACCGCGGGCTCGACTGCTATCCGGAGGTGCCCGAGCTCCTGAAGCGGCTGAAGGCGGAGGGCGCGCGCATCGCCATCCTCTCCAACGGCTCGCCGCGCATGCTCGACACAGCGGTGCGGGCGGCCGGTCTGGACACCTCGATCGACGACGTGTTCTCGGTCGACCAGATCCGGATCTACAAGCCGGATCCGCGGGTCTACGAGATCGTGACGCTGGCCTACCGCGTGTTCCCGGACGCGATCTCGTTCCAGTCGTCGAACCGCTGGGACGTCGCCGGTGCGGCGCGCTTCGGCTTCCGCGCCGTGTGGATCAACCGCGCCGGCGCCGTCGACGAATACCCCGACATGCGCCCGGCGGCGGTGCTGAAGGATCTCTCCGGCCTGCCCGACCTGCCCTGAGCAGGTCCGACCGGCACCGCGTCAGGGCCAGACCTTGCCGCGGTGCGGGCTGAGGGCGGTGCAGACCAGCCAGTGCATCACGCAGGGCCGGCGCTCTTGGATGGTGACCCAGCGCCAGACGTCGGGCAGCTTGCGCAGGAACGGCACCGCGTTGGGATCGCGGGCGCCGCTGTAGACGATGTCGATGCGGTGGCTGGTCTGGAGCGCCTGGATCAGGCTCGACGTCGTGGTCGCGTCGATGAAGTCGTGGCACTCGACGATCACGTCGGAGGTCGCCAGCGCCTGGATCGCGACCGGGTCGGTGAACAGCGTCTTCTCGAAGCCCTCGCAGTCCGAGATCACCAAGAGGCGGCGGTGCTCCGCGGCGAGACGAGCGAGCTCCGCCGCGTCGCAGAGGCCGCGGCCGAACACGCGGTCGCCGATGCCGTTTGCGTCGGCGGCGAGGCCGAGGATGCGGACCGCCTCGGGGTTGGTGTCGTAGCCGTAGACCGGGGTGCCCGGCGCGAGCAGGCCGGCGCCGATGGCGTGGAAGCCCTCGGCACAGCCGATGTCGACGATCGCGCCGTAGCGTCCCTCGAGGAAGCGCGCCACCACCTCCTGGACCTCGATCTCGTAGCTGCCGATCAGCTTGGCCGGAATGTCGCCCGTGGCCCAGGAGCGCTCGCGCAGCAGCCGCATGCCGCGGTAGGGCCCGGCGTGGACGACCATGCCGGTTTCGGCGCAGACGAAATCTTCGAGGCGATTCAGGATGTCCAGGGTGGACTGGGTCGTCGACATGGGTCACCGGCAGGGAGCGGACCCGAATCGGTCCGCGGCCGGCACGGTACCATTTCCCGCCCGGCTGTTACTTCGCGAAACGAAACAACGGCCGGGCGGATCAACACGTAGGACCGGTCGTCGGGACCCGCGTACGCCGGTTCACTCCGCGGCGGCGCGGGGCTCGTAGCCGAGCTGGGCGTTCAGCTTGTGCAGCAGCTTCTCGGCGGCCTCGGCGATCACCGTTCCCGGCGGGAAGATGGCGGTGGCACCCGCCGCGAGGAGCGCGTCGTAGTCCTGCGGCGGGATGACGCCGCCGACGACGATCATGATGTCGCCGCGGCCCTCGGCGGCGAGCGCGGCCTTGAGCTCGGGCACCAGCGTCAGGTGGCCGGCCGCCAGCGACGACACGCCGATGACGTGGACGTCGTTCTCGACCGCCTGCCGGGCCGCCTCGTCCGGCGTCGCGAACAGCGGGCCGATGTCGACGTCGAAGCCGAGGTCCGCGAAGGCCGAGGCGATCACCTTCTGGCCGCGGTCGTGGCCGTCCTGGCCCATCTTGGCGACCAGGATGCGCGGGCGGCGGCCGTCGTTCTCCTCGAAGCCGGCGACGAGGTCGGCGACGCGCTTCATCTGGTCGGTCATGCGTGCGGCCTCCCGCTTGTAGACGCCGGAGATCGCGCGGATCTCGGCCTTGTGGCGCCCGAACACCTTCTCCATGGCGTAGGAGATCTCGCCGACGGTCGCCTTGGCGCGGGCGGCCTCGATCGACAGCGCCAGGAGGTTGCCGGAGCCCTCGCCGGCCGCCTTCGTCAGCGCGTCGAGCGCGGCCTCGACCGCCTTCGGGTCGCGCTCGGCCCTGAGGCGCTGCAGCTTGGCGATCTGGGCGGCGCGGACGGCGGAGTTGTCGACCTTGAGGACGTCGATCGCGACGTCGCTGTCGACCCGGTACTTGTTGACGCCGATGACCGGCTGGGCGCCGGAATCGATGCGGGCCTGCGTCTTGGCGGCGGCCTCCTCGATGCGAAGCTTGGGGATGCCTGCCTCGATCGCCTTGGCCATGCCGCCGAGCGCCTCGACCTCGCGGATGTGCTCCAGCGCCTTCTCGGCGAGGTCGTAGGTGAGCTTCTCGACGAAGTGGCTGCCGCCCCAGGGATCGATGATCTTGGTCGTGCCGCTCTCCTCCTGCAGCATGATCTGGGTGTTGCGGGCGATGCGGGCGGAGAAGTCGGTCGGCAGCGCCAGCGCCTCGTCGAGGGCGTTGGTGTGGAGCGACTGGGTGTGGCCCTGGGTCGCCGCCATCGCCTCGACGCAGGTGCGCACCACGTTGTTGAAGACGTCCTGGGCCGTCAGCGACCAGCCGGAGGTCTGCGAATGGGTGCGCAGGGAGAGCGAGCGCTCGTCCTTCGGTGCGAACTCGCGCTTCATCAGGATCGACCACAGCAAGCGGGCGGCCCGCATCTTGGCGACTTCCATGAAGAAGTTCATGCCGATCGCCCAGAAGAACGACAGGCGCGGCGCGAAGCGGTCGACCGACATGCCCGCGGCGATGCCGGCGCGGACGTATTCGATGCCGTCGGCGAGCGTATAGGCGAGTTCCAGATCCGCCGTCGCCCCGGCCTCCTGCATGTGGTAGCCGGAGATCGAGATCGAGTTGAACTTGGGCATGTTCGCCGAGGTGTAGGCGAAGATGTCCGAGATGATGCGCATCGAGGGCGCCGGCGGGTAGATGTAGGTGTTGCGGACCATGAACTCCTTGAGGATGTCGTTCTGGATGGTCCCCGACAGCTTGTCGGCCGAGACGCCCTGCTCCTCCGCTGCCACCACGTAGAGCGCCAGCACCGGCAGCACGGCGCCGTTCATCGTCATCGACACCGACATCTGGTCGAGCGGGATGCGGTCGAACAGGATGCGCATGTCGTAGATCGAATCGATCGCCACGCCGGCCATGCCGACGTCGCCCGACACGCGCGGATGGTCGCTGTCGTAGCCGCGGTGGGTGGCGAGGTCGAAGGCGATCGACAGGCCCTTCTGCCCCTGCTCGAGGTTGCGCCGGTAGAAGGCGTTGGAATCCTCGGCGGTCGAGAAGCCGGCGTACTGCCGGATCGTCCAGGGCTGCTGGACGTACATGGTCGGATAGGGGCCGCGCACGAAGGGCGCGAGCCCGGGGAAGGTGTGCGGGTGGCGCAGTCCCGCGACGTCGGCGGCCGTGTAGGCGCCCTTCACGGGCACGCCCTCGGGCGTCACCCAGGGTTCGCCGGCGCCGGCGGCGGCGCGGGCCGCGGGCTCGACCACGCGATAGGGCACGTTCGCGAAGGAAACTCCGGACTTCATGGCGCTGTCCTCACGCGGCGGGCGTTTCGAGAAGGGTGTGGAGGCCCTCGAGGAGGGCGAGCGCGTCCATGCCGTCGAAGACGAAGTCGTCGACGCCGGCCGCGCGCAGGGCGGCCTCGGCCTCCTTCGGCCGGCCGGCCAGGAGGACCCGGGCGCCCGCGGCCTTCAGCGCCTCCGCGGCGGGGGCGGCGAACGCCTCGTAGGTGCGGTCGTCGGAGCACAGGCACGCGAGCGCGGCGCCCGAGGCGCGGAACGCGGCGGCGAGCGCGACGACGTCGTCGCCACCCGCCCCGGCCACGGCTTCGACGCCGCCGGCCTCGAACAGGTTCTTGGCGAAGGTGGTGCGGGCGGTGAAGGCGGCGACCGGGCCGAGGTTGGCGAGGAACACGCGCGGCCGGACGCCGGCCTCGGCGAGCGCGCGGTCGGAGCGGTCGCGCAGCGCCTCCCACGGCTCGGCGAGGCGGCGGGCGCCGGCGACGGGCGCGGGCGCCGGCGGCCCGTCGAGCACCTCGGGTGTGCGCTCGGCGAGCAACGGATAGGTGCTCGTGCCGGTGATCGGCAGACGCCGACGCGCCACCTCGGTGCGCCGGGCCTTATCGACCGCGGCGATGCGCCCGGTCACCGCGCCGGCGGCGAGGCTGGCGAGGAGACCGCCCTCGGCCTCGATGGCGCGGAACTCGTCCCAGGCGCGCTCGGCGAGCGAATCGGTCAGCGCCTCGATGGCGCCGGCGCCGGCGGCGGGATCGGCCACCATGTGCAGGTTCGATTCGTCCATCAGCACGGCCTGGACGTTGCGCGACAGCCGCCGCGCGGCGTCGTCGGGCATACCGATCAGGTCGGTGTGCGGCACGGTGGTGACGGCGTCGGCGCCGCCGACGGCCGCGGCGAAGCACGCCACGGTGGAACGCAGGATGTTCACCCAGGGGTCGCGCCGGGTCATCGTGCGCCAAGCCGGCTCGGCATGGACGAAGGCCGGCCGGGCGGGCAGACCGAGTTCGTCGGTCACCAGCGCCCACAGCCGGCGGAAGGCGCGCAGCTTGGCGATGGTCAGAAACTGGTTCTGGTCCGCGACCAGACGAAATTCCAACGCCCCCGCAAGTCTTTCGGGGCCGAGATCGGGCAGATCCGCGGCATCCGCCAGTCGAACGAACGTCAAGGCGCTGGCGAGCGCGAGCGCGACCTGTTGCGCCTCGGAGGCGCCGAGGGCATGCCAAGGTTGTCCGGAGGCGGCGAGGAGGGATCCCTCCGGGTTGCAACGCGGCGCGAGCGAGGCCAATCGGGCCAAGTGAGCGGCGACGACGGCTTCCGCGTCGGTCACCGATAATTTTAACGATTGATCTGCGATCGGATCGTGACCGAGCCTCAGCTTTACCGTAGAGCGTCCGGGGGATGTTCCGTCGGCAATCGAGAGTAGCGCTTCGGCCGCCCCGACCACCCCGGCACCACCGGTCAGGTGGACGGTGACCATGTCGAGGTAGACACTTGCAAAGGCGCGTATTAGTTTACCTCGGCCTTCGTCGGCATCGTCGAAAACCACGACGTGGTCCGGTGGAGACGGCAACACGAGGTCGATCGCGTCGGCTCCGCCGGCCAGTTCGTCGAGAATACGGGCATTGGTGGCCGCGGGGTCGCCGAACCGGACTCGCTGGACGATCGACCACGGATTCCCGGGACCGCGCGCCGGCAACGGATCGCGGTCCGAACGGGGGGCGGTCAGGGGCGGGACGGCGATACCGTCCGCGGTGACGGCGCGGAGCCGGTCGAGCGTCGAGGTTCCCAGTGCCTTGGCGACGGCCGCGTCCCACGCCTCTCGCGTGACGGGGGGGATATCGCCGAATTGCTCGAGATCTAAGTCCATGGGCTCTCGCTGTCCGTGGCACGAATGGGATGGGATGGCCCTCGGGTCCGGGTGCCGAGTTATAGGGACGGGCGCGCGGCAGGCACAACTAGCCTTAAGGTGGCCATCGCGTCGCATTGCTGTCGAAGAAGTACCGCCGATCCTCGGACCGGCGGCACGCATAACTGGGGAAGACCGACGAAGCCGGCTCGCGGAACGCTCCGCAAGCCGGCCGGTGTGTTCCGACGACTTCGGACAGGACGACCGCCCGCCCTCGCGGCGGAGGCCGGCCGAAGGGATCGGGGCCGTCGTCGCGGAGCCCGTGCGCGGCCCGAACGGCCGCGCCGCCTCGTGTGGGGAGGCGTGGGAGCCCGACGCGGTGGTCTTCTGAACCGACATGGACCCGCCGGGCGGAGCCGTGTGCCGCCATCCGCCGCCCCCGGTAGCCAGGGGGAACGGAGACGGGCCCGTGTCCACGCTGAAACGCAAGACCGGGTACGAGATGCGATGAACACGCCTGACGATATTCTCGCCGATGCCGTAGGACTCAGGACCTGCTCGAGCGCCAACCGGATTTTCGACATCGTCGAACGGCGGCTGATCAGTCACGGCGCGAGCCACATCCTGGTCACGGGCCTGCCGATGCCGGGCCGGCCGGTGGAGCCGCTGATCCTGCACATGAAGTGGCCGGACATCCGCAGCGAGCGCGGCCAGCTCATCACCATAGCCAAGGGCGACCCGATCCTGGAGCGTTGCCGCGTCGCCAACCGTCCGTTCCTGGTCGACGGCGTCAGTATCTCCGGCTACTCGGACCTCGTCGCCGCCGCCGGTCCGGAGGCCGCCGCGCGCATCGTCGCGGTGCCGGTGAAGTCGATCCTGCCCTATCAGGCCGCGGTGGTCGGCCTCGGTACGGCGCTGTCGCTGACCGAACTCGACCTCGTCGCCTTCGACTTCCTGTGCAACCAGGCCTTCCGCCGCCTGCGCGCGCTCGGCTTCCTGATCGACTCGCGCCCGGGCGACCTGTCGGCGCGCGAGCGCAAGGTGCTGGAGCTGACCGCCACCGGCAAGACCGCGCAGGAGATCGCCGAGTTGCTCAACATCTCGCAGCGCACCGTGCACGCGCACCTGCAGAACGCCGGCGAGAAGCTCGACGCCTCCAACAAAACTCAGACCGTGGTCGAGGCGATCCGCTACGGCCAGATCACGCTCGAGGACTGAGACCGAGCCCGAGAAGCTCCGACCTCTGGTCGGAGCTTCTAGGATGAGGAGCGCCCGTCCGGGCGCCGGCGGAACGGCCGAAACCTCGCAAAGTCCCAACGCGTGGGGACTTCGCGAGCCTGGTGCGAGACCGCTCCCGCGAGACGCCGACGCGTCGGGGCCTCGCGGCGGCTCGCCCGTCCGGCCGCGAATCAGACGAACTGGGCGAGGCCCGGGATCGCCGCGACGACCTCGTCGACGGTGTCGCTGCCGACCTTCTCGCGGGCGATCGCCACGAAGGCGCCGACGAGGCGCTGGATCTCGGGCAGGTCGAGCCCTTCGGCGGTGAGCGCGCCGTAGGCGGCCATGGCGCCACCGGCCCCGAACAGCCCGCCGACCTTGGCCAGCAGTCCGCGCTTCGGGCCGGCACCGTCGAGATAGGCGGTCATGCCGAGTTCGGCGGCGATCCGCTCGACCTTCTCGCCGGGCCCGTCCTCGTGCAGGAAATTGAGGATGATGCGCACGGCCCGGTCGGCCTTCGCGGTCTCGACGCCGGCGGCGTCGGCGATCCGCGCGATGACTTCTTCCATCGACGATTCCCACTCGTTGCCGGCGCGACATTCGCAGGGCCCGCCCCCCGGCGCAAGCCGCGCGGGTCGCGTGCGCCGGATTGAGCCGCGCGTCACGACCTCCTATAAACCGACGAGCGTCAACGACCGGTTCGCGCCGGGGATGGGGTTCCGCGGATGCTCGCAGGCGACAAGGTCTATCTCGGCACCGGCACCAAGCCCGAGTATCTCGCGCTGAAGCTCGCCAACCGCCACGGTCTCGTCACCGGCGCCACCGGCACCGGCAAGACCGTGACGCTGCAGGTGATGGCGCAGGGCCTGTCCGACGCCGGCGTCCCGGTGTTCTGCGCCGACGTCAAGGGCGACCTGTCCGGCATCGCCGCCGCCGGCGACCCGAAGGACTTCCTGGTCCAGCGCGCCCACGACATCGGCTTCTCCGACGAATACGCCTTCTCGGCCGCGCCGACGATCTTCTGGGACCTGTTCGGCGAGAAGGGCCACCCGATCCGGACGACGATCTCGGAGATGGGGCCGCTGCTCCTGTCGCGCCTCCTCGACCTCAACGACGTCCAGGAGGGCGCGCTCAACGTCGCCTTCAAGGTGGCCGACGACGAGGGGCTGCTGCTGCTCGACCTCAAGGACCTCCGGTCGATGCTGACCTATCTCGCCGAGAACGCCGACGCGGTCTCGGCGCGCTACGGCAACGTCGCCAAGGCGACCGTCGGCGCGATCCAGCGCCAGCTGCTGGTGCTCGAGCAGCAGGGCGGCGACCGCTTCTTCGGCGAGCCCGGCCTCGACATCGCCGACCTGATGAAGACGACCGCCGACGGCCGCGGCGCGGTCAACGTGCTCGCCGCCGACAAGCTGATGAGCACGCCGAAGCTCTACGCCACCTTCCTGCTCTGGCTGCTGTCCGAATTGTTCGAGCAACTGCCCGAGGTCGGCGACCCCGACAAGCCCAAGCTGGTGTTCTTCTTCGACGAGGCGCACCTCTTGTTCGACGAGGCGCCGAAGGCGCTGGTCGACAAGGTCGAGCAGGTCGTCAAGCTGATCCGCTCCAAGGGTGTCGGCATCTTCTTCGTGACGCAGAACCCGCTCGACGTGCCGGACAGCGTGCTCGCCCAGCTCGGCAACCGCGTCCAGCACGCGCTGCGCGCCTACACGCCGCGCGAACAGAAGGCGGTGCGGGTCGCCGCCGACACTTTCCGCGCCAACCCGGCTTTCGACACCTTCGACGCCATCACCAAGCTCGGCGTCGGCGAGGCACTGGTGTCGATGCTGGAGGGCAAGGCGGTGCCGTCGATGGTCGAGCGCACGCTGATCCGGCCGCCGTCGTCGCGGCTCGGGCCGCTGACCGACGAGGAGCGCGCGGCCGTCGTCGGCGCGAGCCCGCTGAAGGGCGTCTACGACGACACCGTCGACCGCGAGTCCGCCTACGAGATCCTGAAGGCCCGCGCCGACGGCCGGCCGTCCGACAAGCGTCGCGCCACGCCGCCGCCGGCCGCCCCGAGCGGCGGCGGCTTCCGGGTGCCCGACTTCGGCTGGGGCCCTTCGACCCGCGAGGCGCCGCCCGCCCCGGCACCGGACGAACCGGCACGCCCGCCCCGGCTCGACGAATACGAATCCGCCGCCGAGCGCCGCCGCCGCGAAAGCGAGGAAGCTCGCGCCGACCGGCCGTGGACCGGCGGACGGCAGACCGTGGTCGAGGCCGCGGTGAAGTCGGTGGTGCGCTCGGTGTCCTCGCAGGTCGGCAGCCAGCTCGGCAAGGCGCTGATCCGCGGCGTGCTCGGCAGCCTGCTGAAGTGACCCCCGCGGCCGCGGGTCCGGGTCCGGCGCCCTTCCCGGCGCCGGCCGGCCCGGCCGCCCCTCCCCTGCGAACCGATCGGATCGATCCAGAGATGCTCGACGCCGTCCTCACCCGCATCGACGCCGGATTCCCGGCCAGCCTCGACCGCCTGCTCGACCTCCTGCGCATCCCCTCGATCTCGACCGACCCGGCCTATCGGGCCGAATGCCGGCGCGCCGCCGAATGGCTGGTCGGCGAACTCGCCGCGATCGGTTTCGACGCCGCCGTGCGCGACACCCCGGGCCACCCGATGGTGGTGGCGCACTGGACCAAGGCCGGTCCGGACGCCCCGCACGTGCTGTTCTACGCCCACTACGACGTCCAGCCGGTCGACCCGGTCGACCTGTGGACCTCGCCGCCGTTCGAGCCGGTGGTGGCCGAGGGGCCGAACGGGCGCGAGCGCATCACCGCCCGCGGCGCCTCCGACGACAAGGGCCAGCTGATGACTTTCGTCGAGGCCTGCCGCGCCTATGTCGAGACGACCGGCGGGCTGCCGATCAACGTCACCATCCTCTCCGAGGGCGAAGAGGAGTCCGGCTCGCCGTCGCTGGTGCCCTTCCTCGAGGCGAACAAGGCGGAGCTCGCGCGCGACGTCGCGCTCGTCTGCGACACCGGCATGTGGGACGAGGACACCCCGGCGGTCACCACCATGCTGCGCGGCCTCGTCGGCGAGGAGGTGACGATCACCTGCGCCGACCAGGACCTGCACTCCGGCATGTACGGCGGCGCGGCGCCGAACCCGATCCACGTGCTCGCGCGCATCCTCGCCGGGCTCCACGACGACGCCGGCCGCGTCACGCTGGACGGCTTCTACGACGGCGTGCCCGAGCTCGACCCGGCGGTGCGCGCCAACTGGGACGGCCTCGGCTTCGACGGCGCCGCCTTCCTCGGTGCCGTCGGGCTGTCGGCGCCGGCGGGCGAGACCGACCGCACCGTGCTCGAGAAGCTGTGGTCGCGCCCGACCGCCGAGGTCAACGGCATCACCGGCGGCTACACCGGCAACGGCTTCAAGACGGTGCTGCCGTCGAAGGCGAGCGCCAAGGTGTCGTTCCGCCTCGTCGGCGACCAGGATCCGGACGCGATCCGGGCGAGCTTCCGCGCCTACGTGGAGGCGGCGCTGCCGCCGGCGGCCAAGGTGTCGTTCGAGCCGCACGGCGGCAGCCCGGGCATCCGGCTCTCCGTCGACAACCCGGCGCTCGCCGCCAGCCTCGGCGCGCTTTCCGACGAATGGGGCCGGCCAACCGCCATCACCGGTTCGGGCGGCTCGATCCCGGTGGTCGGCTACTTCAAGGACATCCTCGGCATGGACAGCGTGATGGCCGGCTTCGCCCTCGACGACGACCGCATCCATTCGCCGAACGAGAAATACGACGTCCGCAGCTACCACAAGGGCATCCGGTCCTGGGCGCGGATCCTGGCGGCGCTGGCGCGCTGAGGCGGCGGTGGACGGCGGCCCGACCGGGCCGCGATGCCGCGTTCCGTCCCCCGTGTCCCCCGTGCTATCGGACGCCCATGTCGATTCCCGTGAAGAACCATTTCGCCGCCGCCGTCCTCGCCCTCGCCCTTTCGGGCTGCGTCGCCGGCGGCGACCTCGACCCCGCGCCGACCGCCCCCTCGGGCGGCGACCTCGTCGCCATCACCGCCACCGGCGCCGGCGCGCTCGACGGCTCGGTGCGCTATTCCTCGGCCGCGGTCGAGCAGGCGATGCCGGGCTACGAGGCCTCGGGCATCACCATGGCGACCGAGCAGCAGACCCAGAACGCGCTCGCCCTGTTCAAGGACGGGCTGCAGGTGCTCCAGGTGCTGCCCGGCTCCGGCGGCGGCATCGGCGCGATCCACGGCGTCTCGGTGCGCCTGCGCGGTCCCGGCGGCGAGCGCATCGGCATGACCATGGCCGAGGCCCGCGTCGCGCGCGCCGACTGCCGCGAGGGCACCGGCAACTGGATCGGCATGCCGATCTGCCGTTCGCGCACCGCGCCGAACGTGACGCTGGTGTTCGCCATTCCGGGCTACATGTCGCCCGACGGCCTGCCCGACGACGCCACGCTGTCGACCGCTACGCTGCAGCGCATCATCTGGACGCCTGCGGGCGGCACGCCGTCGTGACCCGGCCGGCGCTCCCAGACGTCGAGGCGCTCGCCGCCGGCGTGCGCGCCGGCAACCGCGCCACGCTGGCGCGGGCGATCACGCTGATCGAGAGCCGCAAGCCGGACCACCAGAAGGCCGCGCGCGCCCTACTGCAGGCGATCCTGCCCGACACCGGCCGGGCCTTCCGCGTCGGGATCACCGGCGTGCCCGGCGTCGGCAAGTCGACCACGATCGACCAGCTCGGCGCCAACCTGACCGCGGCCGGCCACAAGGTGGCCGTGCTCGCGGTCGATCCGTCGTCGACGCGCACCGGCGGCTCGATCCTCGGCGACAAGACGCGGATGTCGCGGCTCTCCGTCGATCCGAACGCCTACGTCCGGCCCTCCCCCTCGGCCGGCACCCTCGGCGGCGTCGCGGCCAAGACGCGCGAGACCATGCTGGTGTGCGAGGCCGCCGGCTTCGACGTGATCATCGTCGAGACCGTCGGCGTCGGCCAGTCGGAGACGGCGGTCGCCGACATGGTCGACGTGTTCCTGGTGCTGATGCTGCCCGGCGCCGGCGACGAGTTGCAGGGCATCAAGAAGGGCATCATCGAGCTCGCCGACATCATCGCGGTCAACAAGGCCGAGGGCGACGCCGCCGTGCGCGCCCGCGCCGCCGCCGCGGAATACCGCGCCGCGCTGCACATCCTCGCCCCGGCTTCGCCCGACTGGTCGCCGCCGGTGCTGACGATCTCCGGCCTCGCCAACGAAGGGCTCGACAAGCTGTGGGGCGAGGTCGCACGCCACCGCGATGTCACCACCGCGAGCGGTCGCTTCGCGGAGAAGCGCCGCGCCCAGCAGGTGCACTGGATGCGCGAGATGATCGACGAGCGCTTCCAGGAACGGCTGGTGCGCGACCCGGCGATCCGCGCCGCCCTCGCCGAACGACAGACCGCCGTCGCCGCCGGCACGCTGGCGCCGGGCGTCGCCGCCGCCGAGATCGCGGAAATGCTCGGCCTCTGACCCGGCCGGCGGTGCCCGACCGCGCGGTCGGCGTGCGGGGACTGGCGCGGTCGGGCCGATCGTGCTTTGAGGACGGGCGGGGTCACGATCGAGGCACGGGGGTTCCATGAGCGACACGGCGGGCAAGGATCCGAAGCCGGTGGCGGGCAACGTCGGCGTCTCGGTGTTCGGCGACAGCCATTGCGGTCGCTTCGCGATCAGCCGGCAGATGATCGCCTGCATGCCGCTCCTGAAGGCGGTCGACCTCGCGCTCCACCCGTTCTCGGGCGGCACCATCACCGGCTTCGGCAAGCGCTCGTCGTCGCTCGGGATCGCCGACAAGATCCGCACCGCGATCCGCCCGCACGACCGGCTGCTGGTGTTCAACTTCGGTCAGGTCGACGTCGAGCTCGGCTATTTCTACCGGCTCGCGGTCAAGCGCGAGGAGGTCGACTTCGCCGCCTTCGTCGAGCGCCTCGTCGCCACCTACATGGACTTCCTACGGCCGCTGCGCGGGGCCGCGCCGATCGCGGTGAAGGGGATCAACCCGAGCGTCCTCACCTATTTCCGCGACCGCGCGATCCGCTACACCAGCCGGATCATCGCCGAGAACCTCCCGGATGCCCGATCCCGCGCCGAGGCCGAGCAGGTGCTGCGCGAAGTGTTCCCCGATCCGCGGACGATCGCGGCCAACCACCGCGCCTTCAACCACGCGGTCCAGGCCGCCTGCGCCGCCGAGGGCTATTTCTACTACGACATCGCCGACGTCCTCACCGACCCGGTGACAGACATGGTCCGTCCCGACCTCGTGCTGGAGGCCTTCGACCACCACGTCGCCTCGACCCTCGGCGTCCACCTCGCCTACTGGCGCCCGCTCGCCGGCCCGATCGAGGCGGCCCGGCGCATCACCGGCTGACCCCGGGCAGGTCCCGCTCCACATCCGACGATCGCGACGCGCGAGCCGCTGCGAAGGCCGCGCGCGACATCCCTCGCGCATTCTCGCGAGGCGGCGGGTCCGGGCGCGCACCCGATGCATTTCGCGCGTGCCAGCCGCCAAGCGGCATCGTATGTTTCTCTATGTTTCGTTAATCATTTGCGGGGGACAGGAGAATGCCGATCGACATCGGGCCGCAGGTGGACTGGTTCGGGCCGGTCACGGGGGGCGCGGGCGAGGTGGTCGCCGAGCAGATGCCCAATGGCGACGCCGCCATCGTGTTCAGCCAGGGCGCGACGATCGTGGCGGCGGTGCGCTCGGCGAAGACCGGGAAGGTCGGCAAGCCGGTGTCGGTGACCTTCGAGGCCGAGCCGACCGCGCCCGGCGGCGTCACCACCGTGCGCGAGATCTTCGTCGGTCCGCTGAAGAGCGGCTTCGTCGCCATCCTCAGCATGGCCGATTCCAAGCTCGGCGGCGATCCGAACCTGTCGCTGGTCGGGCAGGTGTTCAGCGCCACCGGCGCCAAGGTCGGCAAGCCGTTCCACGTCAACCCGGCCAACGCGGCGAAGATCCAGCACGACGCGGTCGCGGTCGTCGGTCTCGCCGACGGCGGCTTCAACGTCTACTTCAACGAACGGGACAGCTATTTCTCGATCTACACCAACGGCCTGACGATGCGGCGCTTCGACGCCACGGGCGTCGCCAAGGGGCCGGCGAAGGTGATCGTGCCGAACGAGACGCTCGGGTTCGTCCAGACCGATCCCATCAACCCGGCGGCGATCCTCAAGCCCGACGGCAAGATCCTGCTGGCCTACATGCCGAACCAGGCGAACGGCGCCGCGCTGATCCGCACGCGCACCTTCACGCCCGATGGCGTGCCGGTGGGGCCGGCGGCCGACGTCGACGGCGTGGGCGTGGTCGATACCGCGCCGTCGATGGCGCGGCTGAAGGACGGCCGGATCGCGATGGCCTATCTCCAGGTGCCCGCGGGTACGACGTCGGCGGTGGCGGTCGCCCGCTTCCTGAACAAGGACGGCAAGCCGGTCGCCAAGCTGCCGTTCCGGGTCTCATCGGACCTGCCTGGGCGCCAGGGCATGGCCCGCGTCGAGGCGACGGCGAACGGCGGCTTCGCCGTGTCGTGGGCGCGCGACTACACCACCTTCCTCGCGCGCCTGTTCGGGCCGCTCGGCAAGCCGCTCGGCCGCGACTTCCCCGTGATCGCCCCGGTCGCGAACGCGATCTACGGCTATGGCGGTGTCGTCGCCGCCGGGACCGGTGTGATCGGCTACCAGAGCGCCATCGTCGTGCCGTCCGCCCACGTCTACGCCAAGGCCTACGGGCTCGGCTCGACGGTCGGCATCACCCGTGCCGGGACGCCGGGGCCTGACGCCTACACCGGCGGCGCCAAGGACGACGACCTTTCCGGCGCCGCCTCCGCCGACAAGCTCGTGGGGGCCGCCGGCATCGACAGCCTCGCCGGCGGCGACGGTCCCGACGTGCTCTCGGGCGGCGACGGGCCGGACGTGCTCGACGGTGGCCCCGACAAGGATACGGTGACCGGCGGCCGGGGCCCGGACAGCTTCGTGATCGCCGGCACCGACCAGGGGCCGGACAAGTTCACCGACTTCGACGCCGCCGGCGGCGACCGGATCGCGCTGCGCGGCGACGGTTTCAAGAACTCGATCGGGATCCCGCTGGTCGGCGTGTTCCTGGTCACCGGCGAGGCGCCGAAGCCCTGGTTGCCGGTACCGACCTTCCTGTTCGACACCAGGACCAAGCGGCTGTCCTACGATCCCAACGGCACCTTCAAGGATGACGACCCGCTGCCGCTCGCCGACCTGCCGGGTGTCACGACACTGACGGCGGGCAACTTCACGATCTACTGAAGGGTGCCGTCCGCCCCTGCGGGCGGGCCGCGAAATCCGCGCGGCGCGGACCAGGGGCGGGCCGTCACGGAACCGTCGACGCGCCGTCAACGCCTTGTCGCGTCGACCGCCGAGTTTGCCTCCGCGCCCGATTCCGGGCACCTTCCTCCGGAGACAGACCCATGCGTTCCGTCCGCGCGCTCGCGCTCGCCGCCGTCGTCCTGCCGCTCGTCGCCGGCGAGGCCCTCGCCGCCCGCATCCTCCTCACCAACGACGACGGCTACGACGCCCCGGGCATCGTCGCCCTCGCCGCCGCCCTGAAGAAGGCCGGTCACGACGTCACCATCGTCGCCCCGGCGGCGAACCGCTCGGGCTCGTCGACCGCGATCACCACCGCGCCCTTCGCGGTGACCAAGATCGCCGACAAGGTCTATTCCGTCGACGGCACGCCGGCGACGACCGTGCTCTACGGCGTCTCGGTGATCTTCAAGGACGCCGCGCCGGACCTCGTCGTCTCCGGCACCAACACCGGCGCCAACGTCGGCGCGTCGACGGTCCTGTCGGGCACCGTGGGCAACACGGTGGCGGCCATGACCCAGTTCGTTCCGTCGATCCCGGCGATCGCCTTTTCGGCCGACCTCCTCGACGCCGATCCGACCAGCGCCGCCAACAAGAAGCAGTTCGCAACCGTCGCCGCCTACGGCGCCAAGCTGGTGGCGCGGCTGCTGAAGGCCGAGCCGAAGCTCGGCAAGGTCGGCCGCTTCGCCCTCAACGTGAACTGGCCCGGCGTCACCGCCGACAAGATCGCCGGCGTGCGCTACGCCGTGCAAGGCCGCGCGATCACCTTCTCCTGGGGCTTCCGCGAAGTCTCGCCGGGCACCTGGGCGATCAGCCCGTCGGCCGCGCCGGCCCAGAAGGACGTCGTCCGCTCCGACTCGGCGCTGCTGGCCAAGAAGTTCGTGACGATCTCCGTGCTCGACGGCGACTACACCGCCCCGGCGGCGGTGGAGGCGGCCGTGTCGGCCGCCGTCGGCCGCCCGACGCCCTGAGACTGTGCCGGGTCGGCCGTTCGGCCGGCCGCAAACGACCGCGGGGGCCCGGCATGCCGGGCCCCCGCTTTGCATTCGTACCCGCCCGCTCCGGAGCGGGCTCGGCGTCAGTGGTAGAGGCTGACGAGGCGCTCGAGGTATTCCTGGCGGCCGCTCTTCGGCTGCGGGTCGAGACCCTCGGCCTCGGCGCGGGCGGCGAGGTCCTCGAGGCTGCGCTCGCCGGCGAGGATGGCCTTGCCCTCGGCGCCGTCCCAGCCGGCGTAGCGGGCGGCGACGGCGCCGTCGAGATCGCCGTCCTCGACGATCGCCGCGGCGGCGAGCAGGGCCTTGGCGGTGACGTCCATGGACGCGACGTGGGCGATCACGAGGTCCTCGGGATCGAGCGACTGGCGGCGGATCTTGGCGTCGAAGTTGAAGCCGCCGTCGGTGAAGCCGCCGGCGCGCAGGATCTCGACCCAGGCCAGCGTCATCTCCTCGCCGGACATGGCGAACTGGTCGGTGTCCCAGCCGTTGATGCCGTCGCCGCGGTTGAGGTCGACCGAGCCGAAGATGCCGAGCGCGCGCGCCATGGCGAGCTCGTGCTCGAAGGTGTGGCCGGCGAGCAGGGCGTGGTTCTGCTCGATGTTGACCTTGACCTCCTTCTCGAGGCCGTAGCGGGCGAGGAAGCCGTAGACGGTCGCGACGTCGTAGTCGTACTGGTGCTTGGTCGGCTCCTTCGGCTTCGGCTCGATCAGGATCGTGCCCTTGAAACCGGTGCGGTGCTTGTAGTCGACCACCATCGACAGGAAGCGGCCGGCCTGATCGAGCTCGCGCGACAGGCTGGTGTTGAGCAGGGTCTCGTAGCCCTCGCGGCCGCCCCAGAGCACGTAGTTGCTGCCGCCGAGCTCGCGGGTGACGTCGATGGCGTTCTTCACCTGGGCCGCGGCGAAGGTGAAGACGTCGGGGTCCGGATTGGTGGCCGCGCCGGACATGAAGCGGCGGTTGGAGAACAGGTTCGCCGTGCCCCAGAGCAGGCCGATGCCGGTCTCCTCCTGCTTGCGGGCGAAGATCTCGGCGATCTCGCGGACGTTGCGGTTGGACTCGGCGAGCGTGGCGCCCTCGGGCGCGACGTCGCGGTCGTGGAAGGTGTAGAACGGCACGCCGAGGATGCGGAAGAGGTCGAAGGCGACGTCCGCCTTGGCGCGGGCGAGCGCCATCTCGTCGGCGCCGTGCATCCACGGCCGCAGGAAGGTCTCGCCGCCGAACGGGTCGCCGCCCGGCCACGTGAACGAGTGCCAGTAGCAGACGGCGAAGCGCATGTGCTCCTCCATCCGCTTGCCGAGCACGACGCGGTCCTTGTCGTACCAGCGGAAGGCGAGCGGGGAACGGCTCTCGGGGCCGGCGTAGGCGATCGGTGCGAGATCGCCGAAGAAGGGCGCGGACATCGGGGTTTACCTCTTCACATCGCGGACTTGAGGGCGGGGTAGAGCCGGCGCCAGCCGGCGTAGCGCTCGGCGTAGGCGGCGACGAGCGACGGGTCCGGCTCGACGGTGCGGGCGACCGGCGGCGGGGTCAGCGTCTCGAACGGGTCCTCGCCGGTGGCGGCGACGCGGCCGAGCCGGGCCGCGCCGAAGGCGCCGCCGGCGTCGCCCTCGGCGGTGACGTCGAGCGGACGGTCGAGCACGGCGGCGAGGATGGCGAGCCAGGCGGCCGAGCGCGAACCGCCGCCGACCGCGAAGGCGCGGGCGACGTCGGTGCCGGCGTCGTTCAGGGCGCCGAGGCAGTCGCGGAAGGCGAAGGCGACGCCTTCCAGCACCGCCTGCGTCAGGGCCCGGCGGTCGGTCTCGGGGGCGAGGCCGACGAAGGCGCCGCGGATGTCGGCGTCGTTGTGCGGGGTGCGCTCGCCGGAGAGATAGGGCAGGAACATCACCGGCGCCGGCGCGGACGGGGCGTCGCCGAGGGCGCCGGTCAGCGACGGCGCGGCTTCGCCGAGCGTGCGCGACAGCCATTCGAGGCTGGCGGCGGCCGAGAGCACCACGCCCATCTGGTGCCAGGTGCCGGGCACGGCGTGGCAGAAGGCGTGCACCGCGCCCGCCGTGTTCGGCGAGAAGGCGGCGTTGGAGACGAAGAGGACGCCCGAGGTGCCGAGCGAGGCGAAGGCGACGCCCGGACGGACGGCGCCCATGCCGACCGCGCTCGCGGCGTTGTCGCCGCCGCCGCCGGCGACGACGGCGCGGCCGGCAAGGCCCCAGCGCGCGGCGAGTTCGGGGCGGAGATCGCCGGAGACCTCGGTGCCCTCGACGAGGCGTGGCATGTGCGAGCGGTCGAGCCGGGTCGCCTCGAGCAGGCGGTCGGACCACGCGCGCGCGCCGACGTCGAGCCAGAGCGTGCCGGCGGAGTCGGACATGTCGGAGACGTGCTCGCCGGTCAGCCAGAGCCGGACGTAGTCCTTCGGCAACAGCACCTTGGCGGTGCGGGCGAAGATCTCCGGCTCGTGCTTCTCGGTCCAGACCAGCTTCGGCGCGGTGAAGCCGGGCATGGCGATGTTGCCGGTGAGCGCGCGCAGCTCCGGGCAGCGCGCCTCGAGTTCGGCGCATTCGGCGGCCGAGCGGCCGTCGTTCCACAGGATCGCCGGGCGCAGCGGCTTGTCGGCGGCGTCGAGCAGGGTGGCGCCGTGCATCTGGCCGGAAAGGCCGATGCCGGCGACGGCGGCGAGTTCGGCCGGGTGGTCGGCCTTCAGCCGATCGACCGCGGTGGCGGTGGCGGCGATCCAGGTGTCGGGGTCCTGCTCGGACCAGCCGGGACGGGGGCGGGAGACGTCGAGGGCCGCGGTGGCGCTGCCGATCAGGCGCTCGCCGTCGCCGATCAGGACCGCCTTGACCGACGACGTGCCGACGTCGATGCCGAGATAGGTGGACATGCTCCTCCCTCTTGTTGGTGGACGGCTTCGGTCAGCGCACGTTGTCGCGCAGGAAGACGTCGATGCGGATGCGTTCCTGGTCGTCGAGGATCGGCCAGCCGGAGGCGAGCGCCTGCATCAGCCGGGCGGCCGAGCGGGCCTCGTGGCCGGGGTCTTGGGCGATGACCGCGTCGAGCGTTCCGCGCATCAGCGCGCCGCGGCTGTCCTCGGTGAGTTCGTGGCCGACGAAGACGACCTCGCGGGCGCGCCCGCTCGCTTCCAGCGCCGCGACCGCGCCCGCGGTGCCGGCGCCGACGTTGTAGAGGCCGGCGAGGTCCGGGTGCTCGGCGAGGAGGTCGGCGGCGAGCACGCGGACGCGGCCGGCGTCGTCGCGGCCCTCGCGCACGGCGATCACCTCGACGCCGGGAAAGTCCTGGGCGATCACCTGCTCGAAGCCGAAGCGGCGCTCGGCGTGGTCGCGCAGCGCCAGCGAGCCGGCGATCAGCGCGACCTTGCCGCGCCGGCCGGGCAGGAAGCGGGCGAGCAGCGAGCCGGCGGTGCGGCCGGCGGCGGTGTTGTCGATGCCGACGTAGCGGTCGCGCGCGGCGCTCGGCACGTCGGAGACCAGGGTGGCGACGACGATGCCGTCGCGCTTCAATGCGTTGATCTCCTCACGCACGGCCGGATGGTCGAGCGCGACCACCGCGATGCCGCCATAGCCCTCGCCGCGCAGCACCGCGAGGCTGGCGGCGAGCGCGTAGCCGTCGAAGACGTCGGCGTGGTGGACGTCGTAGGTGGTGCCGGCGAAGGGCAGCCAGTCCGGCAGCCGGCGGACCGCCTCCTCGAGCGCGGCGTAGAACGGGTTTCCGCCCTGGGGCAGCACGAAGGCGAAACGGCCGGCACCGGGCTGGACGCGGGCGGCGAGGCTGGACGGGGCGTAGCCGAGCCGGCGGATTGCGCCCTCGACCTTCTCGACGGTGGCGGCGCGGACGCCCTCGCGGCGGTTGAGCACGCGGTCGACCGTGGCGATGCTGACCCCGGCGGCCTCCGCCACCGTCCTGAGCGTCACCTTCATGGCGGCCCCGTCCTCGCCGTTTGAGATGTTCCACTCAGTAGAAGGATCGGATCACATCGTCAAGGCGGGCGGCGGCGATGTTGCGCGCCGATGCCGCAGGCGGTAGCAAGGGCGCGGACGGCGCCGCGTCGGACGCCGTCCCGGCGAAGCCCGGGGGAGGAACCATGCTGCTGGCTTGCGGTGACGCGCTGATCGACTTCGTGCCGGTGACCGCCGCGGACGGCCGCGACGCCTACGTGCCGGTGGCCGGCGGCTCCAACCTCAACATCGCCGTGGCGATGGGCCGGCTCGGCGCGGTGGCCGGGTTGTGCGGCGGCGTCTCCACCGACATGTTCGGCCAGATGATCGCCGCCCATCTCGCCGCCTCGAAGGTCGACCTGCGCTACGTCGAGCGCGCCGACCTCGAGACCACCCTCGCCTTCGTGCGCTTCGTCGACGGCGAGCCGCACTACGCCTTCTACGACGAGACCACCGCGGCGCGGCTGTGGCGCTACGTGCCCGGCTCGATCCCGTTCCCGGCGATCGACGCGATCCACACCGGCTCGACCACGCTGATCAACGACCCCTCGGCGTCCGAGACGCTGCGGCTGGTCGAGGACGCCAAGGGGATCACCACGATCTCGTTCGATCCGAACTGCCGGCCGAGCCTCGTGCGCGACAAGGCGGCCTACGTCGCCCGGATGGAGCGCTTCGCCGCCGCCGCCGACATCGTGCGCATGTCCGACGTCGACTTCGACTATCTCTACGGCGGCGACGACTACGCCGCCAAGGCCGAGGCCCAGCTCGCCGCCGGCGCGGCGCTCTACATCGTCACCCGCGGCGCCAAGGGCGTGCTGGCTTGGCACCGCAACACCGGCCTCGTCGAGGTCGGCGCGCCGAAGACCGAGGTGGTCGACACCATCGGCGCCGGTGACACTTTCCAAGGCTCGCTGCTGGCGGCGCTGTCCGAGGCCGGGCGGATCGAGCGCTCCGCCCTCGACGCCATCGACGCCGAGGGCCTTTCCGCCGCCCTCGCCTTCGGCACCCGCTGCGCCGCCATCACCTGCTCGCGCGCCGGCGCCAACCCGCCCTGGCGCCACGAACTCTGAGGACGATCTCCCCGAAGTCCCGCTCCTTCGGGGCTTCGGGGGCTGTGCTCGTTCGTCGGACGGATCAGACCAGCCGGACGAGGTGGTTGTCGAAGGCGAGCGCCTCGCCGGCGATCGGGGCGTAGTCCGCGCCGCCGGGGTGCCAGCAGCCGATGCGGCCGGTGCCGGCGGAGACGAAGACGGCTGCGTCGTGCCCGGGCGCCGGGGCGAGGCCGCAGCCGTCGGAGACCGCGGCGGTGCCGAGGAAGGCGCCGGCGGCGGTGTCGAAGGCGAACACCAGCGACCCCTTCGGCGCCGAGAACACCGCGGTGCCACCGTCGGCGGTGACCGCGACCGAGCCGACGTAGTTCTTCGCCCGCGGCGCGTCCTCCTCCGGCAGCGCGAACAGTTCCGGCTCGCGCCCCGGCACCAGCCGGCCGGCGAGCGGCGGCAGTTCGGTCGGATCGCCGAAGTGCTGCGAGCCGAACCAGACGGCGCCGCGGCCGTCGACGGCAAGGTGGCGCGGCGACAGCTGGGCGAGGTCGGCGCCGAGGCGGTGGGTCGAGACGACCCGGCCGGCGCCGACGTCCACCAGCGTCAGGCTGGCCTCCATGTCGGCGATGTTGAGGGCGGTGCGCCCGCCGGCCTCGGGCGTGGTGTCGACGCCGCCGTTGGCGACGGCGAGCGTGCGGCCGGGCTCGGTCCAGACCAGTTCGTGCGGGCCGATGCCGCCCGTCGGCATCTCGCCGATCCGGCGCCAGCCGTCGCGGACGTCGTAGACGCCGACGACGCCGCGGCCGGCGGCGAAGTCGTTCTCGGTGGCGTAGAGCAGCGCGCCATCGGGCGTGAACACGCCGTGGCCGAAGAAGTGCCGGCCGGGCGCCGCGGCGATCACCTCGGGGGCGCGCGCCCCCACGAGGTCGAAGGCGACGGCGAAGGTGCCGGGCCGGCGGGCGAAGGCGACGCAGAGGCCGCGGCCGGGCTCGAAGGCGACGTCGTGGCCGCGCCCGGGCAGCGGGTGCAGCGCCCGGATCGCGCCGGCGTCGTCGAACACGGCGACGGCGTAGCTGCCTTCGCGGGTCATGACGCAGTTGGCGTAGAGGCAGCCGGTCGCGGTCTCGGCGTGCAGGCGGCGGGCGCCGACAAGCGTCAGGCCGAGGCCGGCCGCGGCGGCGAGGAAACGGCGGCGGGTGGCGACGGTCATCGGATCAGTCTCCGTCGTTGGCGTTGAAGCCCTGTTCGAGCCCGATCGCCGCGGCGAGGTCGCGGCCGATGCCGCGCTTCAGATCGCTCACCGCGACGGCGACGTAGCGCATGGCGTCGCGCGAGGCCTTGTCGGCGACGGCGCGGTCGATCGGCAGGGTGACCGTGCGGGCGTTCTCGGCGGCTTTGCGCAGCTCGAACAGGATGGCGTTGCCGAGCCAGGCTTGGCTCTTGTCCAGCTTCTCGGTGACGCCGCTGACGGTGACGAGGTGCTCGGTCGCCTCGAGCGCCGCCACCACCGACGGCAGGCTCTGGCCGGAGCGCCAGAACGGAGCGATCTTCGGCTTGGCACGCTCGGGATCGGGACCGAACGGGGCGTCGACCATGGAGTCGGCGAGGATCTCGAGGCCGACCGCGACGGTGCCGACCAGCTTGCCGGCGGCCTCCTTGTGGGTTTGGAACAGCGGGTTCTTCGGGCCGGGAACGGTCATCAGCGTGGTCGCCGCGCCGCCCTCCCCCCAGGCCTCGAACATTTCGTGGGCGATGCGGTCGACGTTGGCGGCGGCTGCACCGGCGTAGGCGCAGCGGAAGTCGCCGTCGCCGCCGGGGCTGGCGAGGGCGTCGCCGTCGGCGCCGTAGATCAGGAACTCGAGCGCGGTCAGGCCCTGGACGCCGACGGACTTGGTCGCCAGCGTCGCGGGATCGGTGGCGGTGGCGTCCTTCTTGGCGAGGATCTGCTGGACCTGCTTGAGGCCGAGGCCGCGCGGGTCCGGCCAGAAGGCGAGGCGCTCCTGGCGATTGGCCTCGAGGATCGGCCCGATCCGGACCGGCAGCAGCGCGAAGTAGCCGCGCGCGGCCGCCTCGAAGGCGCGGCGGGCGGTGGCGAGCGCGGCGGCGTCGCGGGCCTTGCAGAGGCCGTCGACGTCGGTCGCGAGCAGGTCGGCGGTGGCGGCGAACTGCTCGTAGGCCGGGCGGAGGTGCGTGTCGACCGCGGTCGCCACCAGGGCGGCGTAGCCGTCCTCGCCGAGATCGACCACCGGCGGCGGCGCGCCCTCCTGGGCGGCGGCCGGCACCGCCAGCGCCAGCAGCGCGGCGAGCGCGAGGGCCGCCGAACCGCGGGTGATCGGCGGGAGGGACGGGATCGGCATCGGCGAACTCCTCAGAGCGACTTCAGGAAGGCGACCAGCGCATCGCGCTCGGTCGCCGGCAGGGACGCGAAGGCGGCGCGGGCCGGCTCGGCCTCGCCGCCGTGCCAGAGCACGGCCTCGACGAGATCGCGGGCGCGGCCGTCGTGGAGATAGCCGACGCCGGCAGGGCCGACCGTCCCGGTCAGCCCGATACCCCAGAGCGGCGCCGTGCGCCATTCACGACCCGCGGCGCCGCCCTCCGGCACGCCGTCGGCGAGACCGTCGCCCATGTCGTGGAGGAGGAGGTCGGTGTAGGGCCGGATCGGCTGCAGCGCGAAGGCGGCGGGCACGGCGTCGCGACGGGTGACGTAGGCCGGACGGTGGCAGGCGGCGCAGCCGATCGCGTGGAAGATGCGCTTGCCGGCGAGCACGGCGGGGGCACCGACGTCGCGGCGGACCGGCACGGCCAAGGTCGCGACGTAGTCGACGGTGGCCGCGAGCATCGACGCCGGCACCTCGGTCGGCGCGTCCTCCGGGGTGACGCCGGTGGGCAGGGCGAGGCAGGCGGTCTCGGCGGTGGTGCAGTCGCCGAAGGGCGAGGGATGCAGCGATGTCGACAGGCCCATGTCGGCCGAGAAGGCGGCGGCGGTCTGGCTCTCGAGGGTCGGCTGCGCCGCCTTCCAGCCGAAGCGGCCGAGCCGGGCCGGACCGCCCGCGGGATCGGCGATTCCGCTGGCGGGATCAGCGATCCAGGCAGGGCGGCCGGAGATGCCGTCGCCGTCGGCGTCGCCCGGATCGGCGGCGGCGAGGATGTCGCCGTCGTCGACGGCGGCGAGCAGGCCGAGGCCGATCAGCGGCGGGGCGACGCGCGGCGACAGCCGAGTGGCGGGGTCGAGTGCGCCGAAGGCGAGGTCGGCGGCGGCGTAGGTCGGTGCGCGCAGCGTCACGACGGTGCCGTCGGCGAGCGTCACGGGCCGCGGCGTCCAGCCGACGGCGACACGGCCCTCGGGGGCAAGGCCGGTGACCGCGGCGCCCTGGAGCTGCGTGCCGTAGACCGGGTCCGGTCGCGGCACGCCGTCGGCGCCGACGGCGGCGAGGCGCATCACGAAGCCGTCGCCGCCCTGCGGCGTCGGCGAGCGGCCGCGGCCGTCGCGGACGTGGCAGGTCGCGCAGGAGCGGGCGTCGAACAGCGGGCCGAGGCCGTCGGAGGCGTGGGTCGAGGTCGGCGCGGCGACCCAGAGCTTGCGGAACACGGCGCGGCCGACGAGGAAGGCGTCCTCCTCGGCGCGCGACAGGCCGACGGCCGGCTGGGCGAAGCTCTGCGGCCCCGGAACGATCCGCCGTGTGGCGGCGCCGCCGGCCATCGCCTCGAAGGGCTCGGGGGCGGAGAAGTCGGCAGGCGGGGCGACGATGCGGACGACCCGCGCGCGTGCCTCGACGTCGAGGTCGGGGCGTGGCCCGACGAGCACCGCCGCCGGAGGACCGGCGGCGGCGATCAGGCCGGCGGCGAGCGCCGCTCCGGCCGCGGCGCGGCGGAACGGCGTACCGATCACTTCAGCACGGCCTCGGGGTTGTCGAGGCTGTCCGAGCCCTCGAAGGCGATCGAGCCGAGCTTCAGCGCGCCGACGGCGCGCTCGATCGACGGGACCTGGGCGAGCAGGGCGTCGACCGCCGCCTGGACCACGGCATTGCCCTCGGTGTTGCCCTCGCCGATCATCTGGTCGTAGGCCTCGACGGTGTCGCCGCGCTTCTTGAGGGCGGTGAAGGCGGCCAGGGTGGCATCGAGCTTGGCGGTCAGCTCGGCGTCGACGGCCGGATCGGCGGCGGCGACCAGCTGCGACAGCGACGGGCCCTCGACCACCGAACCGTCGACGCGCTCGTAGCGGCCGACGTAGACGCCGCGGATGCCGACGACGTCGTTGTAGTGCGAGTTGAAGGTGTTGTCGGAGAAGCAGTCCTGCTCCTCCTCGGGGTCGTGCAGCATCAGGCCGAGCTTCATGCGCTCGCCGGCGAGTTCGCCGTAGGAGAGCGAGCCCATGCCGGTCAGCGCGGCGGCGAGGCCCTCGTTCGGATCGGCATCCAGCAGGCGCTTGGCCGCGGCGCCCTCGGGCGCCCAGTTGTCGGCCATCTCCTTCAGGTCGGCGACGAGCAGGTCGGTCGCCGCCTTCAGATAGGCGGCGCGGCGGTCGCAGTTGCCGCCGGTGCAGGCCTTGGGGTCGAAGTCGGTGGCCGGACGGTTGCCGGCGCCGGGACCGGTGCCGTTGAGGTCCTGGCCCCAGAGCAGGAACTCGACGGCGTGGTAGCCGGTGGCGACGTTGGTCTCGATGTCGCCGGCCTCCTGGAGGGACTCGCGCAGGAGCTCCGGCGTGATGACCGTGGCATCGACCTCCTTGGCGCCGATCCGGATCTTGGGATGGGCGATCACGTTCAGCGTATAGAAGGCGTTGGCGTCCGACTCGGTGCCGTAGGCGCCGTCGACGTAGTCGATCAGGCCCTCGTCGAGCGGCCAGGCGTTCACCCGTCCCTCCCAGTCGTCGACGATCGGGTTGCCGAAGCGAAACACCTCGCTGCGCTGGTAGGGCACGCGGGCGGCCTTCCAGGCGTCGCGGGCGGCGGCGAGCGTCTCCGGCGTCGGGTTCGCGATCAGGGCGTCGACGGCGGCTTCCAGCTTCCCGGCGGTCGCGAAGGCGTCCCCGTAGGTGGCGGCGGCGATGGCGACGTAGGTCTTCACCACGTCCGCCGGCGCGGGCGCCGCCGCGAAGGCGTTCGGGGCGAAGGCGACCGCCAGGGCGGCTGCGAGGGTGAAGCGACGCATCGGTTTACCTTTCGGGATCATCGGCCGGCTCTCGGCCCATCAGGTGAAGAAAGACTGTGACGGTGTCAGGACAGTTTCGCCGCCTGCGGCCGGGCCGCGACGTCGGCGACCACCGCGGCGGGGATCGGCAGCAGGCGCTGCTCGGTCTCGCCGAGGGCGCGGGCGAACACACCGGCGGCGGCCGAGGCGCGCGCCGGGTCGCCGTCGCCGACGAGATGGCGGGCGGCGAGTTCGGCGGTGGCGGCGTCGCCGTGCTGGTGGGCGGCCAGCATCGCCAGTACGAGACACTCGTCGCGGCAGAGGCAGCCGCTGCCGTAGGGGAAGCAGTCGAGGTCGCGGCGGGTCGACCGGCAGGTCTCGCGCACCCAGGGGGTCAGCTCACCGGCGAGCCGGGCGGCGGCCGCGGCACCGACCTCGTCGGCGCAGACGTCGTAGCCGCGCTCCCAGCAGGCGATGCAGCCGGTGCGGAAGCCGTTCAGCCAGTGGCGATAGCCCTCGATCGCGAGGCGTTCGGGCCTTCGCGACAACACGGGCTCGTTGCGCCCGGTGGCGAGCACGAGGGTCATGGCGGCGACCCGGCCGACGGTGGAGTCGGCCGGCCGCGGTGGGCCGGAGGGCGGCGGATCATCGCGAACTCCAATCGAAGGGGTTCAAGGCCCGAACGTCGAAGACGGCGCATCTTCTTGAACCTGAGTGTCAGGGTCAAGATTGAATCTCGCGGGACGGCAGTACGGAACCGTTGCGGGCCATCCGTACGAACACCTAGTGTGGGCGACAGCCTCGGCGTTCGTGCCGATATCCTTCACCACCCGTGATGGCATGGCGCCCGCACGCGCCGCGCGCGGGTACGCGATCGGCGCGTGGGTGGCGGACCGTTGAAATTATAATTGAATCGAAGTGTCTGTTTAATGTTACCTGAAGGGGACTCGGGACGCGTCGGAGACCCTTGGACGATGGTCGGAAACAGGATCGTGCTGGTCGGCGGGCAGATGTATCTCGGTCGCCTGCTGCGTGAGACCCTGCCTTTGCGCGGCTTCGACGTCCGCGCGGTCGACGGCGGCACGACCTGCCATCCCACCGAATGCACGTGCTGTTCCCTCGAGGACGTCGACGCCCTCGCCGACGCCTTCGCCGGCGCAGCGGCGGTGATCGACCTCTCCAAGCTCGACAGCCGGCGCTGGGGCGGCGACTACGCCAAAGCGGTGCGCAGCCTCGAGGGCTTGTGGGAAGCGGCGCGGCGCAGCCGGGTGCGGCGGGTGGCGATGCTCGTGCCCGATGGCGTCGTCGGCCTCTACCGGCGCTCCGCGGTTCTCGACAGCCTGTCGCCGGCCCGGCCCGACGGCGCCGACGGGGTGGTCGGCGCGATCGCAGAATCGATGGCCTCGCTGTTCGCCTACAAGCACGCGATCTCGGCGATGTGCATCCGCATGGGCGCATGCCGGCCGGAGCCGCTGGACGAGCGCATGCTGGCGACCTGGATCTCGCCGGCCGATTTCGTCGAGCTGATCGTGACGGCGCTCTCCGCGGACTACAGCTTCGAGGTGGTCTACGGGGTGTCGCGCAACACCTCGGGCTGGTGGGACAACTCCAACGCCCACCGGCTCGGCTACCGTCCGCGCCACCGCTCCGACGACTTTGCCGACGCCCTGCGCGGCAACCGCTCGTCCAACGCGATCGAGAACGTGCTGCAGGGCGGCGCCCGCGCGGCCGCCGACTTCACCGGCGACCTCCGGCGCATCCCCTGACGGAGGACCTCAGCCGGCGGCGACCGCGAGGCGGCGGCGGTCGAGCAACTGCGGCAGGCCGGAGACCAGGAGGTCGAGGTCGCGGCCGCACTGGAAGTTGCCGTTGAGCGAGACCCGCGGCCACGCCGCGTTGCGTCCGGTTCCCGACAGCATGCCGGCGGAGGTGGTGACGGCGACCTCGAGACCGAGCGAACGGGCGAGTTCGACGTCGCGCACCGAGACGTCACGCGGACTGCCGTAGGGATAGGCGAAATGGCGCGGCCGCCGGCCGGTCTCGGCCTCGATGCGGTCGAGACCGCCGACGATCTCGCGCCGGGCCTCCTCGGTCGAGAGCGCGGCCAGCGAGGGATGATCGACGGTGTGGCCGCCGATGGTGACCAGCGGATCGGCGGCGAGCCGGCGGACCGCGTCCCAATCCATCATCTCGCGGGCGAGCAGCGCGGGGATGTCGACGCCGGCGGCGGCGGCGAGCGTGCGGACCGCGGCGTCGCGCTTCGCCTCGCCGAGGGCGCGCAGCGGGCGGGCGATCGCGCGGAAGGCGCGATGGCGGTCGGCGTCGGAGGCGAGGCGCCGGCGGGTGCCGGCGAAGTCGACCGTGTCGGCGCGGCGCAGCACCTCCTCGAGGGTGAGCCACCACGCCGAGGCCGTGCCGTCGACCATGCCGGAGGCCACGAAGACGGTGAAGGGCACGCCGAGGCGGTTCAGGATCGGCCAGGCGACGTCGTGGTTGTCGGCATAACCGTCGTCGAAGGTCAGGACGGCGAAGCGCTCGCGGTCGCCGGCGGCGAGACGGGCCTTCGCCTCGTCGAGGCCGACCAGCGCGATGCCGCGGCGGCGCAGGCGCCCGACCGCGAGTTCGAGGAACTCGGGCGTGATCTCGAGATGGGCGTTGGGGGCGAAGCCTTCGGCCGGCGCCGGGCGGACGCGGTGCATGGTCAGGACGACGCCGCGCCAGTCGGTCACGGCCGGCAGCCAGACGTCCGCCCGCAACGCGGCGAGCGTGGAGAACCCGGCCCTGAACAGTCGCGTCTTCAACGTGGAGGTCATCGCGAAACCGACCGGGATCCTCGGCATCGTTACGTCCGTCCGGGCGGATCCCGGGACGGACACGATAAGCCACGGCCGATGAAGACAAGATTTCCGCGATCGTTTCCAATCGTTTCTTAAGGGATGGTTAAGGATGACCGGCCACCGCGCTCCGTCGCGGTCGTGGGGCGTCGCGATCGGCTTACGCTTCGTTCACCGGATCGCGCGATCATCGGCGCGTCCACGGGACAGGCGAGAGATGACAAACGTCGACGACCGACGCATCGCACTTCGGAAACGCACGCTGCGCGCGGCGAAGATCGTCTTCGGCGATTATCGCTACACGATCGATTGCGTGATCCGCGACCGTTCGGAGACGGGCGCCCGCATCCGCAGCCCGAACGCCGCCGATGCGCCGAACGACTTCTACCTGTTCGAGACGGGGCAGCTCCTGAAGTGCCACGTGATGTGGCGCCGCGGCGACGAGATGGGTCTGCATTTCGAGGGCGAGCCGATCTCGGTGCACGAGAGCGCCGACCCCCGGCTGTCGCGCTTCCGCTTCATGACCTGACGCCGGCTCAGCCGCCCGCCAACAGCCCCTCGACCACCGCCGCCGGCGTGCCGCCCGTGCCCGATTGGGCGTGACGCACCGCATCGGCGAGCGTGGTCGCGTCCATCAGGATGATGGTGGCGGCGAAGATGTCGCCGAAGATCTTGCGGACGGCGCAGGCCTCCTCGCTGACGCAGTCGGAGCACGGCCGATAGGCCGAGCGCGACAGGCAGCCGAGCGGGGCGATCGGACCGTCGATCATCCGCAGCACCTGTCCGATCGAGATCTCCGCCGGGTTCTTCAGGAGCACGTAGCCGCCGCCGCGCCCGCGCCGGCTGGCGATGACGCCGTGATGCTTCAGCTGCAGCAAGATGTGCTCGAGGAACTTGCGCGGGATGCCGGCGCGCCGGGCGATGTCCTCGATCAACATCGACTCGCCGGCCGGCGCCGTCGCGAGTTCGACGAGCGCCTTGAACGCGTACTTGGCCTTCTGGGAGATCATGCGCGGACCATAGCGGGGTCGAGGGTGGCGGTCGAGGCGCCCGTAACGCCCGTTACCGCCGCCGCCGAAACGAGCCTACACGAACCGATATGGTCATCAAGGCGCGCTTTCGCACCACCACGGACGATCCTCGCCGCCGGTTCAGTCCGCCCGCGCGCCGCCGTGGGTCTCACCCCAGATGCGGAGCGCCTCGGCGACGGGTTTCAGGTCGCGCGCCGCGGCGGTGAGCTCGTATTCGACCCGCGGCGGCATCTCGTCGTAGGCGTGGCGGGCGAGCAGGCCGTCGGCCTCCATCTCGCGCAGTTGCGCCGCGAGCATGTGGTGGGTGACGCCGGGGATGGCGCGGCGGATCTCGGTGAAGCGCCGCGGGCCGTGGATCAGCGTGCAGAGGATCTCGAGCTTCCACTTGCCCGAGACGGCCCTGAGCGTGCGCCGCAGCGGCTCGAGGGGCGGAAGCTCGGGTGGGACATAGTCCGAGGGGGCCGCGGCGAGGCGGCCGATCGGGGGAGCCATGGACGTCTACTCCGGTACGGGATCCCGCGGTGCCGCACGCGCGGCACCGCGGACGTCGGACGTCGCCCGTCTTCGCCGAACCACCTCCCCCGAGGGTCCGTTCAGCTGAGACCGACGATGCGACCGTCCGAATCGAGCCTGATATTCACCGCGGCGGGCACCTTCGGCAAGCCGGGCATGGTCATGATGTCACCGCAGATCGCCACCACGAACTCGGCACCCGCCGAGAGGCGGATCTCGCGGATCGGCAGGACGTGGCCGGTCGGCGCGTTCTTGGCGGCGGGATCGGCCGAGAAGGACGACTGGGTCTTGGCGACGCAGACCGGCAGCCGGCCGTAGCCGGCGGCCTCGAACTGCTTGACCTTGGCCTTCACCTTGGGATCGGCCTCGACGCCGGCGGCGCGATAGATCTCGCGGGCGATGGTCGCGACCTTGTCGAGCAGAGGCATCTCGTCCGGGTAGAGCGTGCGGAACTGGGCGCGGCGCGGCGCGTCGAGGATCGCGGCGACCTCGTGGGCGAGCGCCTCGGCACCCTTGCCGCCCTCGGCGAAGTGGGTGCACATCACCGCCTTGGCGCCGGCGCGCTCGCAGAGCGCCAGCAGCGTCGAGACCTCGGCGTCGGTGTCGGAGGCGAAGCGGTTGATGCCGACCACCGCCTCGACGCCGAACTTGGCGACGTTCTCGATGTGGCGGGCGAGGTTGGCGAAGCCGACCTCGAGGGCCGCGGTGTTCTCCTTGGAGAGATCCTCCTTGGCGACGCCGCCGTGCATCTTGAGGGCGCGGATGGTGGCGACGATCACCGCCGCGTCCGGCGCGAGGCCGGTCATGCGGCACTTGATGTCCATGAACTTCTCGGCGCCGAGGTCGGCGCCGAAGCCGGCCTCGGTCACGACCACGTCGGCGAGGCGCAGCGCCGTCTCGGTGGCGATCACCGAGTTGCAGCCGTGGGCGATGTTGGCGAACGGGCCGCCGTGGACGAAGGCCGGGTTGCCCTCGAGCGTCTGCACGAGGTTCGGCTGCAGCGCGTCCTTGAGGAGCACCGCCATGGCGCCGGGGGCGCCGACGGCGGCGGCGGTCAGGAACTCCTTCTTGTCGGTCTCGCCGATCACCATGCGCGACAGCCGCGCCTCGAGATCCTTCAGGTCCTTCGACAGGCAGAACACCGCCATCACCTCGGAGGCGACGGTAATGTCGAAGCCGTCCTCCTTGGGGAAGCCGTTGGTGGTGCCGCCGAGGCCGTTGAGCTGGTTGCGCAGCATGCGGTCGTTCATGTCGAGCACGCGGCGCCACGTCAGGCGGCGGCCGTCGATCTTCGGCTCGTTGCCCCAGTAGACGTGGTTGTCGATCATGGCGGACAGGAGGTTGTGCGCCGAGGTGATCGCGTGGAAGTCGCCGGTGAAGTGGAGGTTGATCTCCTCCATCGGCACGACCTGGCTGTAACCGCCGCCGGCCGCGCCGCCCTTGACGCCGAAGCAGGGGCCGAGCGAGGGCTCGCGCAGGCAGATCGCCGCCTTGCGGCCGATCCGGTTCAGCGCGTCGCCGAGGCCGACCGTGGTGGTGGTCTTGCCCTCGCCGGCCGGCGTCGGGGTGATCGCAGTGACGAGCACCAGCTTGCCGCGCGGCCGGTCCTGGACGGAACGGATGAAGGCGTGGTCGATCTTGGCGATGTGCTTGCCGTAGGGCACCAGGGCGTCGCCCGGAATCCCCAGTCGTTCGGCGACCGCGCCGATCGGCTTCATCGTTGCGGCGCGTGCGATCTCGATGTCGCTCAGCATGGCATGCGTGCTCCCGGCATTCCTCCGTTCCGCGCCTGCCCTTCGAGGGGCGCGCGGATCCCGATGGATCCAGCGTGACGCAGCACCGATACGAGCGATAGCCTGCCGGCCGACAGAATTTCTATCGGGCGATTTCGATTTTTCTAAGCGAACCCGCGCGTCCGTGGATTCGTGCGGGCGGCGGCCGCGCGCCGTTCCGGGCCCGGGCCGCCGCTAGGACGTTTGGTCGCGACCGCGGCCGTCAGCGCGCCGCCACGGCCGCGGCGGGAACCGCGACGGCGTCGTCCTTGACGCGCGCCGCAGGCGTCTGCGCCACCTGGACGGTGCCGTCGTAGCGCGCGCCCCAGCCGCGTTCGTTGTAGACGAACACGGTGTACCAGCCGGCCGCCTTGGAATCGTAGATCATCGGCAGGCCGGTGTAGGAGGCGAGTCGGCGGCCGTAGACGTCGACGAGGCGGATGGTGACGTCGGTGAAGGGTTTGGTCATCCGCAGCGTCCGGCCCTTGTCGAGATAGACTCTGAACTTGGCGTAGTCGCGGATGTTGACGACGAAGTCCTCGCTGATCGCCGAACCGTCGACCACGGTCTTCAGCGGCCGATTGTTGGCGTTGAAGGACATCAGGCGGATGGTCATGCTCGGCGCGCCGACGGGCTTGACGACGAGCCGGTAGGTGCCGGCCTTCAGGATCGGCACCGGCTCGGTGACGATGTTGGCATTGGCCGCCGAGCGCATCTTCAGGAGCGGCTTGCCGGAGGGGTCGCGGAACTCGAAGTCGAACTCCGTCGAGGCGAGGCTGACGCGCCAGGACATCACGTGGCCGGGCTGCAGCGAGTAGGTCGCGACCAACGGCTTGATCGCCATCGCGGGCAAGGTGAACTGGGTGCCCGAGGGATAGGCGACGCCGTCGACCTTGAAGTTCGGCTGCGGCACCGTGACGTTGCGGGCGAACAGCCATTCGCTGACGAGGCCGACGTTCGCGAACTTGGCCGTGGCCGCGAGCTTCAGGTCGCGCGTCGCGCCGTCGAAGGCGTAGGTCAGGCGCCAGGAATCGGCGATCGAGTAGCCGGAACCGGTGATGCGGACGTTGTCGAGCACCAGACGGTTGCCGGCCTCGATCCGCGGCACCGCGCCCTCGAGATGCACGGTGCCGTCCGCCGCGGCGGGCGTCGCGGCAGCGATGGGCGCGGCGAGGACGACGGCCCGGATGATCGATCGCATCATGGAAACTCCCCAATGGACGGACCGGCGGCGGGGGGCGCGGCCGGCGTGGCGGGGAGACTAGCGGCGGCGGCGGCCCTGCCGGCAGCGCGGCGGCGTACCGGGGACACCGATGCGGCCGAAGCCTCTCAGCATCCGGGACGGGACAGCGCGGCACGCACGGCGGCGGCGTAGGTGCGGCCGACCTTGAGCTCGGTGCCGTCGGCGAGCACGGCGATCAGCGCCGAATAGGCGCCGGTCCGGATGCGCGCCACGGCGTCGCGGCGGACGATGGTGCCGCGGTGGATGCGCAGGAACTCGGCGGGGTCGAGCCGCTCCCCCAGCGCCGCGAGGCTCTCGTGGTGGAGGTAGTCGGCGCCGCGGACGTGGATGCGGACGTAGTCGCGCTCCGCTTGGATGCGCAGGATCGCCTCGGCGGCGAGGCGGACGTGGTCTGCGCCGACGCGGACCCAGAGGTCGCGGCTGCGACGCTCGCGGGCGCCGACCGCCCGGCGCAGCGTCGCCACGGTCTCCTGCAGTTCGGCGACGCGCTCGGCATGGCCACGGGCGGCGACGGCGGCGCGGGCGCGCTCCATCGCGACGCGGAGGCGCGCCGGCTCGACCGGCTTGGTGACGTAGTCGACCGCGGCGGCCTCGAAGGCGCGCAGCGCGTGGTGGTCGAAGGCGGTGACGAACACGACGGCCGGGGCGATCCCCGCGGGCAGCCGGGCGAGCAGGTCGAAGCCGTCGCCGCCGGGCATCTGGACGTCGAGCAGCAGCACGTCGGCCGGCTCGTCCGCGAGGGAGCGGAGCGCGCCGGCGACGTCGCCGGCCTCGGCGATCCGGCCGACCCAGGCGAGCGCGCCGGCGAGGCGGATCAGGCGGCGACGGGCGAGCGGCTCGTCGTCGACGACGAGGACCGAGAGGCCGGTCATGCCGCCCGCCACGGCAGGTCGACGACGGCGCGCCAGCGGCCGGGCGCCACCGGTCCGGCGCTGAAGGCGGCATCGCCCGGAAAGCGCGCCGCCAGCCGGTCGGCGACGTTGCGCAGCCCGAGGCCGATGCCGGGCGGCGCGTCGCAGGGGGCCGCGGGCATGTCGTTCTCGACGATCAACTGCAGCCGGCCGGCGGAGCGGCGCGCCGCGAGCGCGATCTCGACCGAGCCGGCGGTGGCGCCGACGCCGTGCTTGACCGCGTTCTCGACCAGCGGCTGCAGGATCAGGCTGGGCACCAGCGCGTCCATCAGGTCGGGCGGAGCGTCGACGCCGAGGCGGAGGCGGTCGGAGAAGCGCTCGCGCTCGATCGCGAGATAGCCGGCCTGGAGCGCGATCTCGTCGGCGAGCGGCACGTCGTCGAACGGGTCGACCGCGAGCGTCGTGCGCAGGAAGGTCGACAGCGACATCACCATCCGGCCGGCACGCTCGGCGGCACCCTCCTCGACCAGGCCGGCGATCGAGTTCAGGGTGTTGAACAGGAAGTGCGGGTTTACCTGGTAGCGCAGCGCGCGCATCTGCGCCGCCAGCGCCTCCTCGCGCACGGCGGCGAGGCGCCGCTCGCGGTCGCGCACCTCGAAGCTGTAGAGCAGCGCCATGAACAGGCAGGCCCAGCCGAAGAAGCCCGCGGTGGTGTCGACCATGTCGAGGGCGGCTGCGTGGAGGTCGAAGACCACCGGCTGCGGCCACACGCAAACCACGTAGATCCCGAAGTTGATCGCGACCCCGACCGGACCGGCGAGGTGCGCCAGCACGAAGCAGAGGGCCGCCTTGGCGGGGAAGGAGAGCGTCGTCACCCGCATCAGCACCAGCGCGATCACCGTGGTGACGCCGGAGCAGAGCGCCATGTAGGCGAGCTTGCCCGGAGCCGAGGTGATCGGATCGGTTCCGGCGAGACCCCAGAGGAAGCTGGAGCTCACGAACACGCCCGCCCAGTAGACGAGCCCGAGTCCGAGCGCCGCGCGGCGGAACTCGCGCGACGAATCTCCCGGACCGTCGATTTCCATGGCCCTCGCCATCCTGCCGCCCCCGCCCGTCCAGGTCGTTCGTCGTCCCGCCGAAGCGGTTCGCAGAAATCCACGCCGCTCGCCGGCGGCGGGCCGCCACCGGCAGGCCCGGCGCTGCGACCGGCTGGAAAAGCCCATTACGATCCGATGCATGAGGAAGATCAAGCCATCTCCGACGGCGCCGGCGCGGCGCGCCGTGCGGGTCGACCGACGCCCGCCGCCGCCCTCGCGCGACACCCCCGTGGCCGTGGCCGGGGCGGTGTTCCGCATCACGATCGAGACCGACGATCCCGCCCTCGCGGCGGCGATCCGTGCCCGGCTGCCCGAGGCCGCAAAGGTGGGGCTGCGGCGGTTGAGGCGCGCGCCCGACCTCGACCGGCTCACCGCCCGCCAGCGCGAGGTGCTCGACCTGCTGCTCGAGCGTCGGTCGAACAAGGAGATCGGGCGCCTGCTCGGCCTGTCGCCGTTCACCGTCCGCAACCACGTCTCGGACCTGTTCGCGGCGCTCGGCGTGTCCTCGCGCGAGGCGGTGCGCGCCCTCGTCGGGAAGCCGTGACCGGTCGGACCGGGGTCGGGCGCGGATCAGAAGCGGATGTCGGCCTCGGTGGCCTTTCCCGGCTCGACCGCGACGGAGACCGCGGCGACCGCCTGCTCGCCCTGGACCGAGAGCTGGAACCTGCCCGGGGGCAGCGGCCACGCGTAGCTGCCGTCGGGACCGGTGATCACACCGAGTTCGGGAACGGCGGCGGTCGTCCCCGGCAAGGCGGCCGCCGCGACGACGGCCCCGGCGACGGGGGCGCCGTCGCTCGTGAGCACCCGGCCGCGCACGCCGACGAAATCGGACGGGCCGGCCGCGGCGCCGCCGCCCGCATCGGAGACCTGCGCATCGCCGCCGGTCCCTTCGCAGCCCACGAGGACCAGCGCCAGCGCGACCACGGCCGCGACGGCGAGCGGGCGTTGCACCGGGCGGACGTTCCGCCCGGTGCGATCACGGTTCGGCCGGTTCACGGCGCGTCGCGCCAGGACCGGAGGTTGGCGACGGCGGCTTCCGTCAGGCGCGTACCGGAGTTGGACGAGCTGCCGCCGTTGGTGTGGATCGCCATCGCGGCTCGGCCGTAGCTCGGATGGACGCGCCACACCGGGCTGCCGCTCTGGCAGCCGTAGGTGTCCATCGTGTAGGTGATCTTGCGGGTCTGCGTGGACGCCACGGTGCCGGACATCGTCCACATGGTGCCGCTCGGCTTGTCGCAGGGATAGCCGGTGACCGTGGCGGGCGACCCGGTCAGGCTCGCGCTCTGCCAGTAGAAGCCGAACCAGCCCGTCTTGGTGCCGACCGTGCAGTCGAGCTTGATCGCACCGTAGTCGTAGTTGGTGTCGTTGCTATTGGCCCAGCCGGCGACCGTGTAGAGCCGGCGCGCCTTGCAGGTGCCGTAGGGCTTGGTCGCGGCGTTGCGGCCGGGCGTCAGGATGTAGGTCGTGCGGTCGTAGAAGCCGGCCGAGCCGCCCGAGCCCTTGTGGACGCAGTGACCGGCGGTCGCCAGCGTATCCTTGCCGATCATCCAGCCGGTGCAGCCGTAGTAGCCGCCGCCGGCGGTCTGCTTGAACAGGATCTCGACGATCGCCCGGTACGGGAACGTGGTGGTCGCCGTGATCTGCGTACGGCCGTCGGATCCGATCACGGACCCCGGCGCGGAGAAGCCGTCGAGGGGATCGCTCGCACCCGGGGAGACGACGACGCCGCCCGAACCACCCGACGAACCACCGCCGGTGCCGGCGAAGGACGCCAGGCCGCGGGCGGCGCCGACGGCGGACGGCACGGCCGAACCGTCGCTCGACAGGATCGAGTCCGGACCCGCGGCGGACGCGGGCAGAGAAGACGCGGAAAGGGACGAAACGGCGAGGGCCGAACCCCAAAGGGTCGCGCAAACCACGCGACGAATGCGACGAGTAGTCATGATGGAAAACCTCCGCGTGCCCAGAAATCCCCCGGGACACGATGAGAAACATAGCAGTTCCACAGATGTCGGAACAGGGGGTCGCCACGTGCCGCGCCGGCTCGCCAGGGGCGCGCGAGTCTGGCATTGTCGAAAATCGACGCCGCGCTTCCGACGAGTTCCGCGACACCGATGACAATCACTTCCCGCCGTATCCTGCGCGGCCGAATCCTGAGCTTCCTGCGCCGTCCCGCCGGCGTCGGCGACGCCTCCAGCTACCGCCATCTCGCCGACGGCGTCGTCGTGGTCGAGGACGGGCGCATCGTCGCCGTGGCGGACGCCGGTGAGATCGACGCGTTCCGCACCGCCGGATGCGTCGTCGACGACCACCGCGGCAAACTGATCCTGCCGGGCTTCGTCGACACCCACATCCACTTCCCGCAGACGCGGGTGATCGCCAGCTACGGCGAACAGTTGCTCGAGTGGCTGTCGAAATACACCTTCCCGGCCGAAATGCGCTACGCCGACCGCGGCCACGCCGAGGCCGGCGCGCGCTTCTTCCTGGACGAGCTCGCCCGCAACGGCACCACCACCGCCGTGGTCTACGGCTCGGTGCACCGCGAGGCGATCGAGGCCTTCTTCGAGGAGAGCGAGCGGCGCGGCACGCTGATGCTCGCCGGCAAGACGATGATGGACCGCGGCGCGCCGGCGCCGCTGACCGACACCGCCGAGAGCGGCTATCGCGACACCACCGCACTCGTGAAGGCCTGGCACCGGCGCGGCCGCCAGCGCGTGGTGGTGACGCCGCGCTTCGCCATCACCTCGACGCCGGCGCAGTTGGAGGCGGCGGGCGCCCTCGCCCGCGAGAACCCGGACTGCCTCGTGCAGACCCACATGTCGGAGAACCGCGCCGAGATCGCCTACACCGCCGAGCTCTATCCCGAGCGCGCCGGCTATCTCGACGTCTACGACCACTACGGCCTCGTCGGCCCGCGCACGCTCCTCGGCCACTGCATCCATCTCCGACCCGACGAGATCGAGCGGATGAGCGAAGCGGGGGCGGTCGCGGTGTTCTGCCCGACCTCCAACCTCTTCATCGGCTCGGGCCTGTTCGACCACGACGGCCTCGAGAAGGGACCGCACCCGGTACGGATCGGCCTCGCCACCGACGTCGGCGGCGGCACCGACTACTCGATGCTGCGCACCGCGGCCGAGGCCTACAAGATCATGCAGTTGCGCGGGCAGAAGCTGTCGGCGCTGTCGGCCTTCGACCGCATGACCCGGGCCAACGCCGAGGTGATCGGCGAAGCGGATGAGATCGGCCGGATCGAGCCGGGCCTCGCCGCCGACCTCGTCGTGCTCGATTCCCGCGCCACCCCCGCCATGGCCCATCGGATGGAGGCCGTCGACGGCGACCTCGAGGAGGAGCTCTTCGTGCTGATGACCCTCGGCGACGACCGGGCCGTGGCCGCCACCTACGTGGCCGGACGCCCCGTCGGCGCGCGCTGACGCCGTCGACCGGTGCCGAAGGAGGTCCGATGCCGAGCAAGATCGCTGACGTCGCGCGCCGTGCCGGCGTCTCCACGGCGACCGTCAGCCGTACGCTGTCCGCTCCCGACATGGTGCGGCCGGAGACCCGGCAACGCGTGATGGCCGCGGTGGCGGCGCTCGACTACACGCCCAACGTCGCCGCCCGCAACCTGCGCTCCGGCTCGACCAACACCGTGCTGGTGGTACTGCCCAAGCTCGCGAACGGCTTCTTCGGCGAGGTGGTGCGCGGCGTCGAGGCGGAGCTGGCGCGCGAGGGCTACGGGCTGATCGTCAGCGACCTCGACGACGTCGAGGAGCGCGAGCAGCACGTGATCCGGCTGGTCGCCGCCGGTCACGTCGACGGCGTGCTGCTGTTCTCCGGCCGGATGCCGCGCTCGGGCGGGCGCAGCCTCGCCTGCTTCGGGCTGCCCGTGGTGGCCGCCAACGCCCGGATCGACCATCCGGGCGTGCCCAACGTCCTCGTCGACGAGCGTCCCGCCTCGGCGGCGCAGGTGCGCCACCTCCACGGGCTCGGCCACCGCCGCATCGGCTATCTCGCTTCGCTGCCCGGCAACGTCAACGACGTCCCGCGCTGGGCCGGCTTCCTCGACGGCCTCGCCGAGGTCGGGCTGCCGACGGAGCGGGCGCTTCGCTTCGAGGGCGACTATTCCTTCGCGTCCGGCGCCCGCAGCGCCGCCGCCTTCCTGGCGATGTCGCCCGACGAACGCCCGACCGGCATCGCCTCGGGATCCGACGAGATGGCGATCGCGTTCATGAACAGGATCCGGGCCGCCGGCGTCCGCGTTCCCGAGGAGGTCTCGGTGATCGGTTTCGACGGCATCGAGTTCGGCGCCTACTGCGAACCCGGCTTGACCACCATGCGCCAGCCGCAGCGCCCCGTCGGCGTCGCGGCGGCGCGCAAGTTGCTCGAAGGGCTCGACGGTGCGCCGGAGTTCCGGCTCGACGTCGAACTCGGGACGGAACTGGTACTGCGGGGCAGCACGGCTCCGCCGCCGCGGGCCTGACGGCCGCGCCCGGCGGCACGACGACAGCGGGCCGCGGCGGCGCTATCTTCGCCGCGGGGCGGACGAACGGGAAGGGCGGAACGGCGATGGACGACGGCACGGCCAGTTGGCTCGATCTGCGCGAGGAGGCCGACCGGGCGGCGCGCGACCCCGCGCTCGCGGCGGCGGCCGCCGCCTTCGCCGACGCGGCCGAGGGTACCGCGACCATCGTCGACCTCGGCGCCGGCACCGGCGCGATGCTGCGCGCGCTGGCGCCCCTGCTCGAGCGACCGGCGCGCTGGCGCCTCGTCGACGACGACCCCGCCCTCGCCGCGGTCGCCGCGGCCCGGCATCCCGAGGTCGAGACGGTGACGATGGCGCTCGCCGGCAACGTGCTGTTTCCCTTTGCCGACGCCACGCTGGTGACCACCGCCGACCTCGTCGGCGACGTTCCGGAGAGCTTCGTCGCCCGGCTGGTCGCCTCGCTGGCGTCGCGCCGCGCCGGCTTCTACGCCGCCGGCGTGTTCGACGGCACCGTGGTCTTCGAGCCGCCGCACGCACTGGACGAGGCCGTCGTCGCGGCGCACGACCGCTTCCTGCGCGCCGACGATGGCGGTGGGCCGGCGCTCGGCGCGACCGCCGTCGAGGTTCTCGCCCGCACGCTCGACCGCGCCGGCTACGCCGTCTCAGTGGCGAAGACGCCGTGGCGACTCGGACCCGACGACGGCGCGCTCGCCGGCGTGCTGCTGCGCCGGCTCGCCGACGCCGCCGCGGAGACGCTGGAGCGCGAGGCGGTCGGCGACTGGCTCGCCTTCCGGCTCGAGGCGGCCGAGACCACGGACGGACGCGTCACCGTCGGCCACGACGACCTGTTCGCAAAGCCGCTCTGACGCCGGCCCCCGCGATCAGGGCACCGGGTTCGGCGGCCGCCCGACCGGCGCCGGCGGTGCGGCGGGCGCGGGGGTGGACGGCCGCGGGGCGGCGGGGCCGGCGGACATCGCCCCGACGAAGCGGTCGCGGAAGGCGCTCATGCGCCACTGCGGCGCGCCGCGCGCCGGCAGCATGCCCGCGCTCCAGCCCCAGGAGGCGACGGCGTCGATCACGCGGCGGTCGCGCGCGACGAGGTGGACCGGGACGACCGGCGTCGCGCGCCCGAGCGCCCGGCCCGGCGGCGCCTCGCCGACAAGCACGACGACCAGACGGCCGTCGCCGTAGGTGCGCAGCCAGGAGACCAGCGTCGTCAGGCTGCCCTCGATCGCGCGGCGGTATCGGGCCCGGGCGTCACCCGAGGCGGCCGGACGCGCCGCCGCGAGACCGCTGCCGTCGCCGAGGCTGCGCCAGGACGCCAGCGGCGGCGGCGCCGGCCAGGGCGACCTCGTGCCGGCGAGCGCGATCTCGGCCATCACCGGACGGTCCGGAGCGCCGGCGCGTTCCAGCCGCTGGAAGGCAGCGAGAGTGAACTGGTCGGGGATCGGCGCGTCCGGGCCGGTCGGCGGAGCGTAGCCGAGTTCGGCGGCGTCGTGGACGCGGTCGTGGCCGTACCACGGGCTCTCGCCTCGGCCAGCCGGGAAGGCGGGCATCAGCGCCGCCGTCCGCCAGCCGGCGCGGCGGAACAGCGCGCCGAGCGACGGGCGGCCGGAGGCGACGACGTCGTCGTAGTCGCCGGTGGTCGGGACCCAGCGGCCGGAGGTCAGCGCGACGCGGCCGAGCCAGCCCGCGTCGCCCTCCGACGGCGCCTCCAGGAAGGCGGAACGGGCGGTGAGGCCGGCGGCGGCGACGTCGCGGCCGGCGCGCTCCAGCAGCGGGCCGATGGTGGTGGCGTAGTCGGGATCGTCGAGCAGCACGCGGCCGTAGTTCGGCAGGTAGACGATCGCGACGTCCTTGCCGCGCAGCACCGAGAACAGCCGGTCCGTCGGCACCGCCGCCGCGGCGTCGTCGTCGCGCGAGGCCGGTGCGGGCTTGGGGCGGGCCGGAACGGCGGCGGGGTCGGGGGCCTTCGCCACCGGTGCGGAGGTCGCCCGCGGACGGGCCGCCGCCACCTCGGCCGGGGCGTAGGACATCGCGCCGACGTGGTCGGCGACGAGGCGGACGTTGCGCCAGCCGGCGACCGCGCTGTCGGCGACGACGCCGGCGGCGATCGCCAGCACCAGGATCGAGGCGAGCACCGGGCGGCCGCGGGCATAGGGGTCGAGGGCGGCGGCGACGCGGCGCAGCGCCACGTCGAGGAGCCGGAACACGAGGCCGGCCGCCAGCAGCGCGCCGCCGACGGCGCCGGCGATGCGCGCCGTCGCGAGCGTGCCGCCGCCGGCGGCCGCCATGCGGTAGAGCCGCGACGGATCGGCACGGAGGTCGAAGGCACGGTCGTAGGTCGCGAAGGCCCAGAGATCGCCCGCCTTGAGGGCGACCAGAAGCGTCAGCACCAGTGCGGTGGCGAGGCGCAGAGGCGCGGCGGCGGCGCCGCGGCCGAGCGAGAGCGCCAGGAGCACGAACAGCGCCTCGAGCGGCAGCGCCACCTGCGGCGGGAAGCCGTAGGCGTCGGGGCGCGCCGGCGCGACCAGCACGGCGGCGATCAGCGCGAGCGCCGCCACAAGCCCCGCGGCCGCGGGGGTCGTCCCGCGCTTCGTACGCCGCCGCCTCGCCGCCATCGCCACCGATTCTCCGCGTTCCACGCCGCACCCGAATCGATCCTGACCCGCCCGGGCGATCCGGTCCAGAGGCCGCGCACGGCGGTGCGCACGCGCTCGCTGCACCGCACATTCGCGGCTGGGATGCATCTTCGGGGCTATGGCCGGCGGGCGCGAGATGGGATATGCGGGTCTCGGAACCGGGACGGGATCACGGCGGGCCCGGCCGCCGCCGCGGCACCGACGGACATTCATTTCAGGGGAAAGCTCATGCGCATTGCGATGATCGGGTCTGGTTACGTCGGTCTGGTCTCCGGGGCGTGCTTCGCCGATTTCGGCCACGACGTCGTCTGCATCGACAAGGCGGCCGAGAAGATCGAAGCCCTGAAGAACAATAGGATCCCGATCTTCGAGCCGGGCCTCGACGCCTTGGTGAAGAGCAACGTCGACGCCGGCCGCCTGTCGTTCACGACCGACCTCGCCGAGCCCGTCGCCGCCGCCGACGTGGTGTTCATCGCCGTCGGCACGCCGTCGCGCCGCGGCGACGGCCATGCGGACCTCTCCTACGTCTACGGAGCCGCGCGCGAAATCGCCCGTGCGATCAAGGGCTTCACCGTGGTCGTCACCAAGTCGACCGTGCCGGTCGGCACCGGTGACGAGGTCGAGCGCATCATCCGCGAGGAGAACCCGGAGGCCGACGTCGCCGTCGTCTCCAATCCGGAGTTCCTGCGCGAGGGCGCCGCGATCGGCGACTTCAAGCGCCCGGACCGCATCGTGGTCGGCATCGAGGACGAGCGCGCCCGCGAGCCGATGACCGAGGTCTACCGCCCGCTCTACCTCAATCAGGCGCCGCTGCTGTTCACCAGCCGCCGCACCTCAGAGCTGATCAAGTACGCCGCCAACGCCTTCCTCGCGATGAAGATCACCTTCATCAACGAGATCGCGGACCTCTGCGAGCACGTCGGCGCCGACGTCCAGCAGGTCGCGCGCGGCATCGGCCTCGACAACCGCATCGGCTCGAAGTTCCTGCACGCCGGCCCGGGCTACGGCGGCTCGTGCTTCCCGAAGGACACGCTGGCCCTCGTCAAGACCGCGCAGGACTACGCCAGCCCGATCCGCCTGATCGAGACCACGGTCAGCATCAACGACCAGCGCAAGCGCGCGATGGCGCGCAAGGTGATCCAGGCCGTCGGCGGCGACGCCCGCGGCAAGACGATCGCCGTGCTCGGCCTCACCTTCAAGCCGAACACCGACGACATGCGCGACGCCCCGTCGCTGTCGATCATCCAGGCGCTGCAGGACGCCGGCGCGGTGATCCGCGCCTACGACCCGGAGGGCATGGAGCCGGCCAAGGCGATGCTGTCGGGCGTCTCCTACGGCACGTCGGCCTACGACGTCGCCGAGGGCGCCGACGCGGTGGTGATCGTGACCGAGTGGGACGTGTTCCGCGCCCTCGACTTCCCGCGCCTCAAGAGCATCGTCAAGGCGCCGGTGTTCGTCGACCTGCGCAACGTCTACCCGCGCGAGGAGGTCGAGCGCCACGGCTTCGCCTTCACCGGGGTCGGCCGCGCCACCAAGCCGGCGGCGGGCGGCGCGTGATGCGCTTCCTCGTCACCGGGACCGCCGGTTTCATCGGCTTCCACCTCGCCCGCAGGCTGCTCGACGACGGCCACGTCGTCGTCGGCTTCGACGGCATGACGCCCTACTACGACGTGGCGCTCAAGCACGAGCGCCATGCCATGCTCGCGACGCGCGAGGGCTTCACCGCCGTCGAGGGCATGCTGGAGGACATGGACGCGCTGCGGCGCGCGGCGGACCTGGCGAAGGCGGACGTGATCGTGCATCTCGCCGCCCAGGCGGGGGTGCGCTACAGCATCGAAAATCCCCGGGCCTACGTCGACAGCAACCTGATCGGCTCGTTCAACCTGCTCGAGATCGCCCGCGAGACGGCGCCGCGGCACCTGCTGCTGGCCTCGACCAGTTCGGTCTACGGCTCGAACCTCGTCATCCCCTTCGCCGAGACCGACCGCGCCGACGAGCCGATGACGATCTACGCCGCCTCCAAGAAGGCGATGGAGGCGATGGCGCACGCCTACGCCCATCTCCACGCCATTCCGACGACGGCGTTCCGTTTCTTCACCGTCTACGGTCCGTGGGGCCGGCCGGACATGGCGCTGTTCAAGTTCGTCGACGCCATCCTCGCCGGACGGCCGATCGACGTCTACGGCGAAGGCCGGATGCAGCGCGACTTCACCTACGTCGACGACCTGATCGAAGCGGTCGTCCGCCTGATCGACGTGGTGCCCGGGCCGGACAACCGTGTCACCGCCACCGGCGTCGTCGACACGCTGTCGCACGTGGCGCCGTTCCGCGTCGTCAACCTCGGCGGCGGCCAGCCGATCGGCCTCGTCGACTTCGTCGACACCGTCGAGGCCGCCGTCGGCCGGACCGCGGTGCGCAACATGCTGCCGATGCAGCCGGGCGACGTGCCGCGCACCTTCGCCGCGGCCGACCTCCTGAAGGCGCTGACCGGCTACGTGCCGTCGACGCCGCTCGCCGACGGCGTCGCCGCCTTCGTGTCCTGGTACCGGGACTGGCGCGGGGTGTGAGTCCCGCAGGGGCGGAGCGGGTCGCCGGAGGCCCACCGCCCTCCCCGCACCCGCGCCGATCGCCCATCGGGCACGCGACGGATGCCGCGCGCCGTCCGCGTCTGCGATGATGGCGGCCGAGGCCGAAGCGGCTTCGCGCGAGGAGGCGGCATGGCGATGGAAACCGTCGTTCCCGGGGACGCACCGGGAACTGGCACCGACCACGACGACGACGACGACGTCCGCGCCTTCTCGCCGATGGCGCTCGCGCGGATCGCCGTCACCTTCGCCGCCGGCGTGCTGGTCTGGCTCGACGTCCACGAGCCCTGGGTCCGGCTCGACGTGATCGGCGTCGCCGGCCTCGTCTTCGGCGGCTGGCCGATCTTCCGCGAGGCGTGGTCGAGCCTGATGGAACGGCGCATGACCATGGAACTCTCCATGGTCATCGCGATCGCCGCCGCCGCCTCGATCGCCGAGTTCCTGACCGCGCTCGTCATCCTGGTGTTCGTGCTGGTGGCCGAGGAACTCGAGCACCTGACCGTCGCCCGCGGCCGCAGCGCCATCCACGCGCTCACCGACGTGATGCCGCGCACCGCCAGGGCGCGGCGCGCGGGCGCCGTCGTCACGGTCGCGGTCGACGACCTCGTGGCGGGCGACCGCGTGCTGGTGGCACCGGGCGAGGCGATCCCGGTCGACGGCGCCGTCGTCGACGGCCGTTCCCACGTCGACCAGTCGCGTATCACCGGCGAGTCGATGCCGGCCGCCAAGGGGGCCGGCGACCCGGTCTACGCCGGTTCGGTCAACCAGGCCGGCGCGATCGAGATCGTGGTCGAGCGGGTCGGCGCCGACACCAGCTACGGCCGTATCGTCGAAGCGGTGGAGCGCGCCGGCCGCAGCCGCGCGCCTGTGCATCGCCTCGCCGATCGTCTGGCCGGACAACTGGTCTGGTTCGCCTTCGCCTCGGCCGCGGTCACCTTCCTGGTGACGCGCGACATCCACGACACCATCTCGGTGGTGATCGTCGCCGGCGCCTGCGGCGTCGCCGCCGGCACGCCGCTCGCGATCCTCGGCGGCATCGGCCGTTCCGCCCGGCTCGGGGCCGTGGTCAAGGGCGGTCTGCACCTCGAGAACCTCTCCAGGGTCGACACCGTGGTGGTCGACAAGACCGGCACGCTGACCTTCGGCGAACCGTCGGTCGGCGCCGTGCTGCCGGAGGGCGGCACCGACGCAGACACCCTGCTCGCCCTCGCCGCCGCCGCCGAAGCCCGCTCGGAACATCCGCTCGCCCGCGCCGTGGTGCGCGCCGCGGCGGCGCGCGGTCTCGCCCCCCTCGAGGCGGAGACCTTCGACAACACCGTCGGCCTCGGCATCCGCGCCGTCGTCGACGGCCGGCGCGTCCTCTGCGGCAACCGCCGCCTGCTCGAGGCCGACGGCGTCGAGGTGCCGCCGATCGAGCGCGACGCGGCGTCCTCGCAGGTGCTGGTCGCGATCGACGGCCGCTTCGCCGGGCGGATCCTGGTCGCGGACGCGGTCAGGCCCGAGGCGGCCGGCGCGGTCCGCGCCCTCGGCGCCATGGGCATCCGCACGGTCCTGCTCACCGGCGACGTGCCGGCGGTGGCCGAGGCGGTCGCGGGCGCGCTCGGCATCGCAGAGGTCGGCGCGGAGATGCTGCCGGAGGACAAGCTCGCCCGGATCGAGGCGCTGACCGCGGCGGGCCGCGTGGTGGCGATGGTCGGCGACGGCGTCAACGACGCCCCGGCGCTGATCCGCGCGACGGTCGGCGTCGCGATGGGTTCGGGCACCGACGTCGCCCGGGAGAGCGCCGACGTGCTGCTGATCGGCAACGACCTCGCCCGTTTCGTCGAGACCATCGAGGTCGCCCGCCGCACCCGGCGCGTGATCATGCAGAACTTCGCGGGCACGCTGACGGTCGATCTCCTCGGCATCGCCCTCGCCGCCACCGGCCACCTCGACCCGATGCTGGCCGCCTTCGTCCACGTCTCGTCGGAGCTGGTCTTCCTGCTCAACTCCGCCCGGTTGCTGCCCGGCCGGGACCGCGGCGCGCCCCGGACTCCGGGCGCGACTTACGGCTTGCCATCCGCAGTGCGGAATCGATAACTTGCGCCCTCAGATGGGGTTCGGGGCAAGCAAATCGGCGACGGTGTCAGTTCACCGCGCGACCGGAGACGGCGGTGTACGGGGCGTTCCGGGGCACGTCGTACGGATACTCAAGTCATTCGAGGGAATTGAATAGAAACGCCATCCGTTATCGGACAGTCTTTGAAACAGGGGATGATCGACTTGAGCTTTGACGATCCGACCGCTTCCTTCAAGCGGCCCGCCGCCGATCCCGTGCCGAACACGGCCGCGTTCGAAACGACGCCCCTCGTGAAGCCGACCGGCTTCCGCGAATACGACGCGCGGTGGTGGTTCGGCCATCCCGGCTCGCCGAAGACGCCGGAGCTCAACCTGATGGGCGTTCAGGCCCTCGGTCTCGGTCTCGGCACCCTGCTGCACGAACTCGGCAAGCCGCTCGAGGTCGTCACCGGCCACGACTTCCGCGGCTACTCGATGGGCATCAAGATCGCACTGGCGCAGGGCCTGATGGCCGCCGGCTGCAAGGTGCACGACATCGGCCTCGCGCTGTCGCCGATGGCCTATTTCGCCCAGTTCGCCCTCGACGTCCCGGCGGTCGCGATGGTGACCGCGAGCCACAACGACAACGGCTGGACCGGCGTCAAGATGGGCTGCGACCGTCCGGTCACCTTCGGTCCGGAGGAGATGGGCCGTCTGAAGGAGATCGTGCTCTCCGGCGCCTTTCGCTCGGCGCCGGGCGGTGCCTACCGCTACGTCGACGGCTTCGCCGACGTCTACGCCGACGACCTCGTCGCCGACCGCCGGATCAACCGCAAGCTGCGCGTGATCGCCGCCTGCGGCAACGGTACGGCCGGTGCCTTCGCCCCGGCGGTGCTGGAACGCCTCGGCGTCGAGGTGATCCCGCTCGACGCCGAGCTCGACTGGACCTTCCCGCGCTACAATCCCAATCCCGAGGACATGGAGATGCTCCATGCCATGGCGCACGCGGTGAAGGAACACGGCGCCGACCTCGCCCTCGGCTTCGACGGCGACGGTGACCGCTGCGGCGTGGTCGACGAGAAGGGCAACGAGATCTTCGCCGACAAGATCGGCGTGATGCTGGCGCGCGACCTCGCCACCGTCCACCCGAAGCCGACCTTCGTCGTCGACGTCAAGTCGACCGGCCTCTACCACTCCGACCCGGTGCTGCGCGACCTCGGCGTCACCACCGACTACTGGAAGACCGGCCACAGCTACATCAAGCGCCGGGTCCGCGACCTGCAGGCGCTCGCCGGCTTCGAGAAGTCCGGCCACTTCTTCTTCAACGCCCCGGTCGGCCGCGGCTACGACGACGGTCTCGTCACCGCGATCGCGGTGCTGCAGATGCTCGACCGCAATCCCGGCAAGTCGATGAGCGAGCTCTACGACGCCCTGCCGAAGACCTGGGGCTCGCCGACGATGTCGCCGCACTGCGCCGACGAGGTGAAGTACGACGTGGTCGACCGCGTCGTCGCCCGCTTCCGCGCGATGGCCGCGGCGGGCGAGACGATCGCCGGCCACGCGATCACCGACATCGTCACCGTCAACGGCGTCCGCGTCACCACCGCCGACGGCACCTGGGGCCTCGTGCGCGCGTCGTCGAACAAGCCGGAACTCGTCGTCGTCGTCGAGAGCCCGGCCTCGGAAGCGCGCCTGCACGAGATGTTCCACGCGGTCGACGGCGTGCTCCGGGAGAACCCGGAAGTCGGCGCCTACAACCAGACGATCTGAACCGGGACGGGGCCGCGCCGCCGCGGCCCCTCCGCCGCGAGCGGCGGCCGCCGGCGGGGAGCGTCCCGTAACGCAGGGCGGGACCGCCGGGATGGACAGCCGACCGGGTCCCCGGACCCGCCGATGGGAAGAACGACAGACGATGACGCGTGTTCTGGTTACGGGTTCGGCCGGCTTCACGGGGCGGCACTTCCGGGCGCGGCTCGCCGAACGTGCCGACGTGACGGCACTGTGGACGGCGCGCACCGCCGAGGACGGCCTCGAGGCGCTGGAACTGACCGACGCCGAGGCGGTCGACGCGGCGGTCGCCGCGTTCCGGCCCGACTGCGTGGTGCACCTCGCCGCGCAGGCCTCGCTGGTCAGGGCCGACCAGTCGCCGGCGTCTTCCTGGCGCTCGAACGTCGACGCCACGATCAATCTCGCCCTCGCGGTCGCCCGGCACGTGCCGGAGAGCCGCTTCGTGTTCGCCTCGACGGCTCAGGTCTACGGCCGCGTGTTCCTGCAGGAGGCGCCGGTCGACGAGACCTCGCCGATCGCCCCCGAGGGCGTCTACCCGCACACCAAGGCCGCCGCCGAGATGGCGCTGCGCGACATGCTGCCGGCCACGGTCGAGACCGTGGTGCTGCGCTCGTTCAACCAGATCGGCGCCGAGCAGGAGCGCGCCTACGTCACCGCCACCTTCGCGGCCCAGGTCGCCGAGGCCGAGGCGGGGCTGCGGGGCACCGCCATCCGCGTCGGCAACCTCGCCGCGGTGCGCGACTTCCTCGACGTGCGCGACTTCGTCCGACTGCTCGACACGGTCGCGACCGGCCCGCGCAAGGCGGCGGGATACCGGATCTACAACGTCGGCTCCGGCAACCCGGTCAGCATCGGCTCGATCCTCGAGCGGCTCCGGGCGATGTCGACGGTGGCGCTGACGGTCGACGTCGATCCGGCCCTGTTCAGGCCGATCGACGTGCCGTATACGGCGGGGGCTTTCGAGGCCGTTCGCAAGGACTACGACTGGTGCACGAGCATCTCGCTCGAACGCAGCCTCGAGGACATTCTCGCCCATTGGCGTCGGACCGTCGGCACCCGGGTCCGGTGAACGGGATGAACAGAGGGAATTTGATGAGCCTGGAAGAGATCCCCGCCACCGTGACGCCGACCGATCCGACGCCCGAGGACAAGCCGGCACCGCCGCCGGCACCGCCCAAGCCGTGCTCGCTCGGCCACGTCGACGGGGTCATCGGCGGCGTTCTCCACGGCTGGGCGATCGCCGACCCGTCGCAGCCCGCCCCGGTGCGCATCGTCGCCGGCGAGCGGCTGATCGGCATCGTGCAGGCGAGCGACGTTCGCAACGACGTCAAGGCCGCCGGCCATCCGACCGCCGTCTGCGGCTTCCGCTTCGATCTCAACGGCTTCCTCGACCGGCTGCGGCCGGGCACGGCCTTCGAACTCGAGGTCTACGCCGGCGACGACGACCAGCCGATCGGCCGCTGGCGGCCGGATTGGATGGGCGACTTCGGTGTCGTCGGCCGTCTCGCCCACGCGACCGCCGACAGCTTCGCCAAGCTGGTGCTGACGACGATCGAGAACCTGCGCCGCGCCGCCGCCGGCGCCTGGCCGGACGACCATGTCGCCGGCCCCGCCCCGGCGCCGTCGGAGATGCCGGCGCCGTGGGAGCGGCTGTTCGAGCCCACCACGATCCCGGAGACGGTGCGCCGCATCGCCGGCAGCGGCACCAAGCCGACCGCCGGCTTCCTCGACTTCACGCGCTACCGCATGCGCGGCGACCAACTGTTCCAGCCCGAGACCTTCCCGCGTCACCGCGACCTGTTCCTGCGCTGGTATCTCGAGCACTACTCGCGCCAGCGCGGTCACCTGCGCTCGCCGCTGCCGAAGGCGGACGTCGACTATCTCAACGAGGTCGGCAACTTCCCGCCGGCGTCGCGGGCGATGAGCCTGTTCCTGCCCGAGCATCCCGACTTCAAGGGCTCGATAGAGCAGGGTGACACGGCCCGCCTGCTGTACTGGTGGGCGATGGAAAAGGCGCCGCAGCTCTGCGTCGAGGACTGCCTCGTGCCGGACTGGGTCGCCTCGCGGCTGGCGCGGATCCCGGGCGAGGACACCGGCAAGGTGTATCCGATCAGCCAGTTCATGCAGTTCGTGATCGCCGCCGATCCCCGGCTGCACTTCCTCGATCAGAGGAAGCCCGCGGACCGCTTCGCGCTCTACCTCTACTTCGTGCTGTTCGCGCTTTCGCGCCCCGACGTGCTGCGCTTCATGCCGGTCGAATACCTGCGTCCGCTGCTGTCGGGCCGCAAGCTCGCCGACGGCTCGACCGCGGCCTTCCCCAAGCTGCTGCGCGCGGTAACGCGCCTGCCCGAGACGCTGATCCCCGACGACATCATGTCGGTCAACTTCGCCCGCCGGCTGTTCGACCCGGCGACGCTGCGCTTCCGCACCCGCACCAAGGGCCACCGCATCGCCTCGCCGGCCTTTTCGCTGCCGGATCCCTCGACCACCGTCGACGTCCAGCTGATCGGGCCGGTGGAGAAGGCGTCCGGCCTCGGTCAGGCGGCCCGGCTGTCGCTGTCGATGCTCGAGCGCAGCGGCCGCAGCGTCTCGGCCTACGACTTCGGCATGGACAACCCGGCGCCCGAGGGATTCTCGTCGCAGAAGAAGCACGGCAAGCTGGCGCGTGCGCGCGTCAACCTGCTGCATCTCAACGGCGAGTCGATCCCGCTCGCCTACGCCTACATGCCGAACGTCTACGAAGGCGCCTACAACATCGGCTACTTCTTCTGGGAGCTCGACAGCCCGGCCAACTGCCACCATCTCGCGCTGCAGCTGCTCGACGAGATCTGGGTGTCCTCGGAATACTGCCGAAAGGTCTTCCAGGCGCACACCGACAAGCCGGTGGTCAACGTCGGCATGTGCGCCGAGGACGTCCCCGAGTTCGCGCGCGAGGAATCGCGCGACCTGGTGAGGCGCTACACCGGCGTCGACGACGAGACCTTCGTGTTCCTCGCCGCGTTCGACAGCTTCTCCTTCGTGCAGCGCAAGAACCCGATCGGCGTCATCCGGGCCTTCCAGGCCGCCTTCCCCGGCCGCCAGGACGTCTGCCTGCTCTTGAAGACGCACAACCGGCAGCGCGTCCACGACCCGAAGCAGATCCAGATCTGGGACGTGGTCGACGACGCGGTGCGCTCGGATCCGCGGATCCGGTTGATCGACGAGACGATGCCCTACGACGACGTCATCCGCCTGAAGCGGGGCGTCGACTGCTACGTCTCGCTCCACAAGTCCGAGGGCTGGGGCTTCGGCATGCTGGAGGCGATGAGCGCCGGCACGCCGGTGATCGCCACCGCCTACTCCGGCAACATGGACTTCTGCGACGACGAGGTCTGCTGGCTGGTGCCGTGGACCGAGTATTGCCTCGCCCACGACGAGTACATCTTCGTGGTGCCGGGCCAGAAGTGGGCCGAGCCCGACGTCGCCGCCGCCGCCCGGGTGATGCGCTCCGTCATCGGCTCGCCCGAGGAGCGCGCCGCCAAGGCCGAGGCGGCCCGGCGCCGGATCACGTCGAGCTTCTCGGAGGAGGCGGTCGCCCGCCGCTACGCCGCGCGGCTCGACGAGATCTTCGCGGCGCGGTCGTGACGGTGGCGCCGTTGCGGCGATCGCTTCCCGAATGCGCGCCGGCCCGCCGGCGTGCACCCACCGGGGCCCGGGCGACGACACCCGGGTCCGGCAACTCTCCCCAGTGGCCGGCGCCGACACGCCGGCCTTCGAAGGCGACGCCATGACCGAGACCGCCCCGTTCCGGCATCCGATCGCCATCCTGTCCTACAACCGGCCGCACTACCTGAGGGAGGTGCTGGTCAGCCTCGCGGCGCAGTCGCTCGCCTTCGACCCCGCCGACGTCCACCTGTTCCAGGACGGCTACCGCAGCCGTTTCGGCGGTCCGGCGGTCGACGAGACGCTGAAGGACGAGTGCGTCGCGGTGTTCCGGGCGCTGTTCCCGGACGGCGTCGTCCACGCCAGCGACGTCAACCTCGGCATCGCGCTCCACTTCGACAAGGCCGAACGATTTTTCTTCGAGGAGCGCGGCGTCGACTGCGCCGTCTTCCTCGAGGACGACCTCATCCTCGGGCCGGACTATCTCGCCGCCCTGGACCAGCTGATCGACTTCGCGCTCGGCGAGGATCTGGTGGCCTACGTCGCCGCCTACGGCGACCATCGCGCCAGCCTCGAGACGCAGTGCGCCGACCCGGCCGCGATCATCCCGATGCAGCACAAGTGGGGCTTCGCGCTGACGAAGCGGCAGTGGCTGCGCCAGCGCGACATCCTCGACGGCTATCTCGCGATCGTCCGCGAGCGCGAGTATGCCAAGCGCGACGTCAAGCGGATCTCGGCCTACTTCCGCACCCTCGGCTACGACCTGCCGGCGAGTTCGCAGGACGCGGCCAAGGACATCGCCTCGATGGTGCTCGGTACCGCCAAGGTGATGACGAGAGCCTGTTTCGGCCGCTACATCGGCCAGGAAGGCGTCCACTTCAGCAAGGAGCTGTTCACGGAACTCGGCTTCGACAAGGCGGTCGAATTCTCCGGGCCGCTGCCGACCTTCCGCATGCCGGACCGCGACACGCTCGCGCGCTGGGCCGACGCGATGCGCCGCGCCGGCGCGATTCCCCCGGCGAGCGCGGCCGCCAATGCCGCGGCGGTGCGTGCGCCGGGCCTCGGCGCCGCCGAGATCGCCGCGCTTGAGCGCTGGCTCGGCCGCTCGACCGCCGTGCTCGTCTACGGCGTCAACGGCATCGCCGAACTCGCGGCCGCCACCGGTGTCGCCCGGCTCGTCGGCATCGATTCGGACTCCGCGCAGATCGCGGCCGCCGAGGCCGACCCCGCCGTCCTCGCGATGGTCGCCGCCGGCCGGGCGGTGCTCCGGCACGTCGACATCGGGCCCGTGCGCGAGTGGGGCTACCCCAGGGACAAGGCCGCCGCCGCCTCCTGGCCGGCCTATTCGTTGGCGGCGTTCGACGGGCCGGATGCGATCGTGCCGGACCTGGTGGTGGCGAAGGGCCGCTTCCGCGTCGGCGTGGTGGCGCAGGCGATCCTCGCCAACCCGGCCGGCCCCGTGTTCGTGCTGCCCGACTTCTGGTCGCGCCGGCATTATCATCCGATCCTGGAGTTCGTCGACGAGGTCGAGCGCGTCAACGACATGCTGATCGCCCGCCCGAAAGCCGACCTCGACCTCCGGCGCCTCGCCCGGGTGGCGAGCACCCATCTCATGGACCCGCGATGACACGCGACCGCCGGCACGTTCTTCGCACCTGCGAAAGACCCGCGCCGGCGGACCGGTTCCTTCGTGCCGCGGATGGGACGAAGCGGGCGTTTCGGAACGTTTTGCACTTGCAACACGACGGCTCGGCTGCTTGCATCCGGGCGACCCGGCCGTCGTTCTCCCCCCCGCGCGATCGCCGCGGGCCGACTGTTTCAGCCGATCGGCTATTTCGGAGAAACGATTGATGACGTCGAAGATCGTGCCCGTGATTTTGGCGGGTGGCTCCGGCACGAGACTGTGGCCGGTATCGCGCGACGCGTTCCCGAAACAGTTCCAGCCGCTGGTCGGCGAGGAATCGACCTATCAGCAGACGTTGCGCCGCGTCGCCGCCGGTCCCGACTTCGCCGATCCGGTCGTGATCACCTCCGGCGCCTTCCGCTTCTTCGCACGCCGACAGGCGAGCGAGGTCGGCGCCGACGCCACCGTGATCCTGGAGCCCGCGCGCCGCGACAGCGCCGCCGCGGTGGCCGCCGCGGCCGTGTTCGCCGAGCGGCGCAACCCGGGCTCGCTGGTGCTGGCGCTCGCCGCCGACCACGTCGTGCTCGACGACGAGGGCTTCCGCGAAGCGGTCCGGGCCGGCAAGCCGGGCGCGGAGGCCGGCCGGATCGTGGTGTTCGGTCTGGTGCCGACCGAGCCGAAGACCGCCTACGGCTACATCCGCCCCGGCGCCCCGCTCGGCGAGGATCCCGACCTCTGCGCCGTCGAGAGCTTCGTCGAGAAGCCGGACGCGCCGACGGCGGTGCGCTACTGCACCGAGGGCTATCTCTGGAACTGCGGCAACTTCCTGTTCCGCTCCGACGTGATGATCGCCGAGTTCCGGCGTTACGCCCCAGAGATCCTCGACGCCGTCGAGGCGGCGGTCGGGAACGCGGCCGACGACATCGGATTCGTCCGGCTCGACGAGGCGTCGTTCTCGCGCGCGCCCAAGATCTCGATCGACTACGCCGTGATCGAGAAGACCCGCGAGATCGCGGTGGTGCGCTGCCGCTTCCCGTGGTCCGACGTCGGCGCCTGGGACGCGATCTGGCAGGTCACCGGCAAGGACGGCGCCGGCAACGCCACGCTCGGCGACGTGGAACTGATCGGCTCGCAGAACTGCCTCGTCCACGCCCACGGCCTGCTCGCGACCGTGGTCGGCGCCGAGGATCTGGTGGTGATCGCGTCGCAGGACGCTGTCATGGTGGCGCCGAAGAACCGCGCCCAGGAGGTCAAGGGCCTCGTCGACAAGCTGGCGAAGTCCGGCCGCCGGGAAGCGACGCAGCACCGCCGCGACTACCGGCCGTGGGGCTACGTCGAGGCGATCGACGCCGGCGCCCGCTTCGCGGTCAAGCGCATCGTGGTCGATCCGGGCGGCGTGCTCTCGATGCACCGCCACCTCCACCGCGCCGAGCACTGGGTGGTCGTGAAGGGTTCTGCGATCCTCACGATCCCGGGCGAGGCGGAACGCGTGCTCGGCGAGAACCAGTCGTTCTACGTGCCGGTCGGCACGACGCATCGTCTGTCCAACCGCGGACGTCTTCCCCTCGAATTGATCGAAGTCCGCACGGGCGGGTATCTCGACGAGGACGACAAGGAATTCCCGGTTGATCCCACCCCCGCGATTGGCTAGGTCCAAGCGCGTTCATTTTGCCCCATTCCTTCAACCTCGACATCATACAGGCGTCATACATGTCCAAGACGGCTCTCATCACCGGCATCACGGGTCAGGACGGTGCCTACCTGTCGCAGTTGCTGCTCGACAAGGGATACCGGGTCGTCGGCGTCGTCCGCCGCTCCAGCCACAACGAGAAGATCGATCACCGCCTGCGCTGGCTCGGCATCGCCGACTCCGTCGAGATGGTGGACGGTGACCTGCTCGACCTCTCGGGCCTCTGCCGCATCGTCAAGGACGTCCAGCCGGACGAGGTCTACAACCTCGCCGCCCAGTCCTTCGTGAAGACGTCCTGGCAGCAGCCGCTGCTGACCGGTCAGGCCACCGGCATCGGCGCGGCCAACGTGCTCGAGGCGGTCCGCCTGATCAAGCCGGACGCGCGCTTCTACCAGGCGTCGTCGTCGGAGATGTACGGCCTGATCCAGGAGCCGCGCCAGAGCGAGAAGACGCCGTTCTACCCGCGCTCCCCCTACGCGGTCGCCAAGCTCTACGCCCACTGGATGACGGTGAACTATCGCGAGAGCTTCGGCCTGCACGCCTCGTCGGGCATCCTGTTCAACCACGAGTCGCCGCTGCGCGGCCTCGAGTTCGTCACCCGCAAGGTGACCGACGCCGTCGCCCGCATCAAGCTCGGCCTCGCCAAGGAGCTGCGCCTCGGCAACACCGACGCCAAGCGCGACTGGGGCCACGCCCGCGACTACGTCCGCGCCATGTGGCTGATGCTGCAGCAGGACACCGCGGACGACTACGTGGTGGCCACCGGCCGCACCGTCTCGGTCGGCGACATGGTCAACATCGCCTTCGCCCACGTCGGCCTCGACCCGGCCGAGTTCGTCAAGGTCGATCAGACCTTCTTCCGCCCGGCCGAGGTGGACGTGCTGCTCGGCGATCCCTCCAAGGCCGAGCGTGCGCTCGGCTGGAAGCCCGAGACCACGCTCGAGCAGATGATCACCGAGATGGTCGACGCCGACCTCGCCCGTCACCGCAGCCAGCTGGTCTGAGACCGGCCTCGGGCACGTCCCGATCCGTCGGGACGTGCCCGAGGCTCGGGTCGATCCGCGACGCCCGACCGGGCGCGCCTCGAACCGGAATCCGGGCGGTCGGCACCTCGCGTGCCGGCCGCCCTCTTGTTTTCGGAGGCGGCGTCTTCGGAGGGGACGCCGACGGGCTGTCCCGACGCCGAGGGGGACGCGGACGACAACGAAAACGGGGCGGTGCCGTCGGCACCGCCCCGTTTTCGTTCCGGACCGCCGACGAGCGATCAGGCGAGGTCGCCCTCGAAGTCGGCGTCGACGCCGAGGTCGGCCGGCTCCTGCGGCTCGACCTCGACGGCGGCCGGCGCTTCGAGGTCGCCGCGACGGACGATCCGCATGCAGCGGAAGTCCACCACCGAGTCCGCCTTCACGAAGACGCGGACCTCGAGATCGTCGACCGGCTCTTCGATCTCGACCGCCAAGCGGGCGACGAGCCCGCCCTTGGCGTCGACGCCTTCGGCGAGCACGGCGAGGCCGGCGGCCGCCAGGGTCAGCGTACCCTGTCGGGCGCTGACGTCGGCGACGCAGTCCGAGAAGGTGGCCGCGTCGCCCTCGCCGTAGATCTCGACGTCGTAGCGACCCGACCCGACCGGAACGTAGGGGCCGAACACCAGATAGCCGGCCCGTTCGCTCGACCGGATCATGCCGCCCTCGCGCCGGCCGCACTGGGTCTGCAGGCGCGGGGAGGTCGCGAAATAGGTCGCGGTGCCGTAGCGGTCGGGATCGAGTTCGGCTCCGGCCGCGGCGACGGCCCCCGCCAGCGCCTCGGCGACCTCGACGGCGACTTCGGCGATCCCGCCTTCCTCCGCGTCCAGCACACGGACCCGGTGGACGTCGAGCGCGACCGAGCGCCCCCCGGTCGGCAGCCCCGGCCACATCGAGAGGTCCGGTACAATGCCGTCGACCGCCCCCAGCCACGCACCGTCGCGCAGCAGGTTGGAATCGAGCCGCCAGGGGAAGCCGTCGGCGGCCGGCTCGACCACGACGAGGCCCTTGCCGCAGCGCAGCGCCAGGACGTCCGAGAGCGCCGCGAGGTTGTCCTCGGTCGGGCCGCCCTCGAGGACGAGCAGGACACGGTCGCCGGGGCGCAGGTCGATCACCTCCGCGTCGGGGCCGGCCGTCGCGGCGACGTAGCCGCGGCCGTCGCGGCGGGCGAGCACCGGACGGAGGCCCTGCACCGAGCGCCGGGCGAGCGCGGTGGCGATCGCCGCGGCGGCGCCCGGCGCTTCGACGCCGTCACCGAGCGCCGACACGTCGACCACGAGGCGCGGCCGCTCCAGGAGTTCGAGATAGGCGGCCTGGTAGCGCCGCGCACGCTCGGCCGGCTCGCCGTCGTCGAGGCCGACCAGGCTCTCGCCTGGCATGCAGCCGTCGAGCCGGGCGCCCTTGAACATCACGCCGAGTTCGCGGGCGTCGGCGGACAGGCCGAGGAGGAGCGGCGCGGTGCGTCGACCGCGACGCAGGCCGATCTCGACGCGCCGGCGTCCCGGCGGCAGCAGCCCGCCGAGCGGAACCAGAACCTCGCCGAGGTCGACACCCCCGACGGCACCGGCCGGGACGGGCAGCGGAGCGAGAGCCTGCCCGTCGATCTCGACGAAGATCTCGTCGCCCTCGGCGCCGTCGACGACGGCGCCGAGACGCAGCAGCAGGAACTCGCTACCGCCCTCGGCGAGGTCGACCCGGTAGACCAGTCGACCGCAATCGCCGACGGACCAGACCCGGTGCCCCTCAGAGCCGTACCACGCGCCGTCGAGGACGCGGTCGGCATGGGCGGAGTCGGGCAGATGCGGCGCGTCGCGGGTGATCGGCAGGCCCGGAGCCCCCGACACGCCGGGATCCAGGCGGACGGCCAGCAGCGACGTCCCCTTGTCGCCCGCGGCGGGCCCGTCGACCAGGAACACCGAGATCGTGGCCGGCGAGCGGGCGGCGAGCAGGGCGAAGGGCACGTCGACGTGGAGTTCGGCCACGCCCTCCGCCTCGAAGCGCCGCTCCGCGACGATCTCGCCGTTGACGTGGACGAGCACGTCGCAGTCGGCGGCGGCGGCCGAACCCGGGGCGACCAGGACGCGCAGGCGGCAGGTCTCTTGGGCGGGGTCGAGGAACGGCAGACCGCCGGTGAACGTCACCGTGCCGTTGACGGGCGTGAAGGCATAGGTCGCCGCCGCCATCGCCGGATTGGCGACGACCACCTTGGCGGCGGCACTGCCGCCGAAGACCCACTCGCCGATCGGCAGCGCCGGCCGCACCGGCGAGTGCCGCATCGCGTTTTCCAACGGCACGTCGAGGCCGACGGCCTTGCGGACGTCGAGCTGGTAGGCGAGGTCGTAGCCGGTGGTGGCGTGCGGCTTGGCCTGGACGGCGAAGGCGACCACGCCGAGCCCGAGGTTGCGCGGGTCGGTGGAGCCCCCGATGACCTCGGCGACCTTGAAGATGCGACTGGCGACGAACTCCAGCACGAGGACGCCGTCGTCGCCGACGAGATCGGCGGGAATCGCTGCGATGTTGAGCACGTGCGGCGTGTGGCCGGCGGGCACGGTGACCGGGTTGCGGTAGCGCCAGTCGGCCACCTTGGTGCCGTTGGCCACGACCGTGTAGGCCACCTCGAACTGCGGCGGCGCGAGCACGCGCGCCATCATGTGCAGGACGAGGTCGGACGTCGGCCTGCGATCGAGCTGCAGGCGGACCCGCGGCGACGCGTCGACCACCCAGGTGCCCCAGGCCTCGGGCTGCGACCAGCCGCCCTCGAGGAAGCGGGCGGCCCCGATGCCGTCCGACAGGAGGACCAGTTCACCGAGCGTGTAGCGGTTACGCTGGCGGGTCGTGGTCGGCTCGCGCAGCACGGTCACGAGGTCGCGGCTGGTGTCGGCCCAGGTGGTCTGGCGGTAGGTGTCGCGGATCTGCGCCTCGCGGGCGGCCCGGGCGCTGGCCGAGCCGGCGTAGTGCATGATCCGCGCCGCCCATTCGACACGGTCGAGCGGATCGATCAGGTCGGTGACGGTCGGGGCGATCTCCGGCACCGACGACCGGTTGGAGGCGACGCAGATCTTGCCGTAGGCGAGGCTCTCGCCGACCGGCAGGCCCCAGCCCTCGTAGAGCGAGGGATAGGCCGTCATCAGGCAGTTGCGGTAGAGCCAGTCGAGCGCGGAATCGTCGACGTCGGTGAGGATGTGGATGAAGCGGTTGACCGTGCGGTCGAGCCGCATCGTACGCGCCAGTTCGCCGCCGTTCCACGACACGCCGCCGACGATCACCAGATGCGGACAGGCATCGCCCATCTTGTCGCGGAGGATCGACCAGACGTCGTAGAGCAGCCCGTAGTTCTTGCGGGCGTGGATCGCGCCGGTGGACAGCACGAAGGGACGGCGCCCGAACTTCTCCTGGATCGCGAGGCCCGACGCCGACAGGGCGGTGGCGAAGGTGCCGATGTCGTCGGCGAGCCGGATCTTCTGGGTCGGCGCGAGGTCGAGGTCGATGTCGAGGGCGGCGCGGATCGAATCCTCGCGGGTGTTCTCGGAGTAGACCAGCAGCCGATCGACCTTGGAGAACAACGTCGACATGTTGCGCACGAACGGCTCGGAATAGCCGTCCGCGAACCACGCCGGGAACAGGTAGGGGGTCAGGTCGTGCATCAGCACGCAGAGCTCGGCCTCGGCGGCGCGGGCGAAGCCGACGATCGACTGGGCATACTCCGCGTTCTGCATCCAGCTGCTGCCGACGACGACGAAGCGGGCACCGCGCCAGGACGCATCAGGCTTGACGACCTGCGCGAGGCCGCTGTTGGCGAAGTCCTTGACGCGGCCGCCGCGGGCGACCACCGCCGGCACCTCGACGAAGCCGATCGCCGAGTTGCGCCACGCGACGAAGCGGATCTCGGTGTCCGCCACGCCGGGCAGTTCGCGCGCCAGCGCGGCCTCGACGCGCACGATGCCCGAGCGCAGCGTGGCGTTGTTGGACATGGTGGTGATGTCGAGCACGATGCGCACCGGCGCACCGGCGGCGAGCGCCGGCCGGGTCTCGACGGTGGCGAGGCGCGCCGCGGCGGTCGGCACCCTGCCCTCGCCGCGAGCCTCGCGGACCTCGCGGTAGAGGTCGAGGGTGGAGTCGACGTGGCGCTCCCACGAGAAGGTGGTGCGCACGTGCTCGGCGAGCGCGGCGTCGTGGCGGCCCTCGCGGCCGGAGAGGTCCCACATCGCCACGAGCTCGTCGCGGATCGAATCCGGGTCCGAGGGGTCGCAGTAGCGGGCGTGGTCGCCGAAGTACTCGCGCTCGGACGAGCGGTCGCTGAGCAGCAGCCGGGCGCCGGCGGCACCGGCCTCCAGCGCGGCGAGCGGCGCGCCCTCCGCCCAGCTCGGCAGGGTGACGACGCGCGCGCCGGCGATCGCCGAACGCAGCATCGGCGATCCCGGGTCGAGCCGATTGACCATGACGAGGTCGGGGCCGCCGAGACGGCGGACGTGGTTGGCGTAGGCCTCGTCGCCGGCGTGGCCGACCAGCACCAGCGGCAGCCCGGCCTCGCGGGCCGCGATCGCCAGCATCAGCTGGTTCTTGCGGTGCTCGACGCGGGCGACGCAGAGGACGTAGTCGCCGAGGCCGTGGGCCTCCCGGAACATGTCGGGGTCGCCGTCGGCGAAGTGGGCGGCGTCGACCGGGTTGACGATCAGGCGCGAGATCGCCGGCTCGGACGGGCTGAGGCGGCGGTAGAGCTTGCGCTCGTACTCGGACAGGTAGACCACCGCGTCGGCGATCTCGCCGATCTCGCGCAGGCCGCCGAGGTAACCCGGTTCCGGCTCCTCGATCGCGCGCGCGCCCGGGCGGTCGACGAGGTGCAGACGGCGCGCCTCGGCGAAGATCGCGCGGGCGTCCTCGGGCGCCTCGACCTTGCGCGCCGTGCGCATGACCTCGTGCTGCCAGTAGGGCGCCTCGGAGAGGTCGAGCAGGATCGGCGAGAACACGAAGGGCTTGCCGAGCGCGGCGGCGCGCCGGGCGATACGGGCGGCGCTCGCCGGCGGCCAGATGTTGTAGGCGTGGACGAGGTCGAAGCCGGTCAGCTTCGAGGTCGGGAACGACAGCGCCTCGGCCCGGGTGCCGCGGTCGCGCATCAGCGCGGCGGTCTTCGGCACGCGCACGCTCGGCCCGCCGACGATGGTCGATTCGAGCCCCGCGGTGACCAGCGCCACCGACTTGTAGGGCCGCACGGCCGGAGCGGCGACGGTCGTGCCGCCGCCGATGCCGCGCTCGGCGAGCAGCTTGCGGAACAGGCGATCGTGCTCGCCGGCCCAGCGGTCCCACGTGACGGCGAGCACGGACTCGCGCAGCGCCATCTTCTCGCCGAGCAGCCTGACGAGCAGCGCGCGCAGGGAGTCCGCATTGCCCTTTTCGAAGGCATGGTGCGGGAAATCGGGCACCCAGCCGACGTCGGAGCCGATCACCGGCACGCCCGAGGCGAGCGCCTCGAGGACGCACATCGGGCCACCCTCGTTGAGGGCGGGGACCAGCACGTAGTCGAGCGTGCGGTAGAAGGCCGGCAGGTCGGCCTCGTCGACGCGGTGCCCCGCCTCCGGCCAGCCGTCGCCGGTGAACACCCACTCGATGCCGGGGACGTCCATCACCGCGTTGACGAGCGCCTCGCCCTTGCGGCCGGTGTGGTAGGTGCGACCGACCACGCCGACGCGCAGCTTCGGCACGAAACGGTCGAGGTCGACGCCGGGCAGGATCACCGCCGGCGATTCGATGCCGATCTCCTTCAGGATGGTCGCGGTCGCCTCGGACATGGCGATGCAGGCGTCGACGTCCTTCGCGGTGCGGATGAACTTGGCCCTGGCGTTGGCCTCGTCCTCGATGTGCGTGAACAGCGCGACCTCGATCGGCGAAGCGCGCTCCTTGCGACAACCATAGGTGACGTAATAGTTCAGCGCCGCCGACGTATTCGGCTCGGTATCGTACGTGACACCTGAAATGCGATCGGCGATCTCTTTAGCCAGACGTTCCAGAATCCAACCGCGATCCGAAATCACCACATGGATTGATTCAGACGTCATTGCAATCAGCTCACCCTTGAAGAACAGCCGTCGGACCCTAGCGAAACCGAAGCGATCGCGAAAGTCCGTCGTCGCAATCCCCGCGACAGCGTGGATTTCCGCACCGATCTTCGGTCGGTGTGGCGCGACGGCGTCGATGCATGCAAGTTCCGGGCAGGATCGTCGACGACGCGCCGGCGACGCGCCGGACCGGACCTTACGGGACGGCCGGCGCCGGCCGACCCGCCCCCGCATCCGCGGCGGCCGTCGGCAAAATCCGAGAAGCGCGGCGCGGAATGATGCTATGACGTGCCGACATGGCCTCGACCCGGTGGCCGCGCCAGCCCGACGTCCGGACCGACGCGAAGCGAGAGGATGAGATGCAGACGATCGAGACGAGTATTCCCGGCATTCTCCGCGTCGTCCCGAAGAGGCATTCCGATCCGCGCGGCTATTTCTCCGAGGTCTTCCGTGACGACCTGTTCCGCGCCGGCGTCGCGGACCTCGCGTTCATCCAGGACAACATGTCTCTCTCGCGCGAAGTCGGCACCATCCGTGGGCTGCACTTCCAGAGCGAGCCGAAGCCGCAGGGCAAGCTGGTGCGCTGCCTCGCCGGCGCCATCCTCGACGTCGCCGTCGACATCCGCGTGGGCTCGCCGACCTTCGGCCGCCACGTCGCGGTCGAGCTGACGCCGGAGAACGGCGAATGGCTGTGGATCCCGGTCGGCTTCGCCCACGGCTTCTGCACGCTCGTGCCGGACACCGTCGTGCTCTACAAGGTGACCGACTACTATTCGGCCGCCGCCGACAAGGGCGTCGCCTTCGACGATCCGGACATCGGCATCGCCTGGCCGGTCGAGCCGGCCGCCGCCGTACTGTCCGACAAGGACCGCCGCCAGCCGCGGCTCGCCGACCTGCCGACCTATTTCACCCATTCCGCCTGAGCCATTCGACGGTGCCGCCCGCGCGGGCGGCGTCAGCACAACGGGTTTTCGAGACATGCGCATTCTGGTCACCGGCGGCGCCGGTTTCATCGGATCGGCCGTGGTCCGCCATCTGGTCGGACTCGGCGCCGAGGTCCTGACGGTCGACAAGCTGACCTACGCCGGCAACCTCGAATCGCTGCGCACGATCGAGAACGCCCCGAACCACCGCTTCCTGAAGGCCGACATCTGCGACCGCGGCGCGATCGCCGAGGCCTTCGCCTCGTTCCGGCCGGAGCGCGTCTACCACCTCGCCGCCGAGAGCCACGTCGACCGTTCGATCACCGGCGCCGCCGACTTCGTGAACACCAACGTCTTCGGCACCTTCACCATGCTGGAGGCCGCCCGCGCGCACTACGCGGGCCTCTCCGCCGAGGAGAAGGCGGCTTTCCGCTTCCTGCACGTCTCCACCGACGAGGTCTACGGCTCGCTCGGCCCCGACGGTCTCTTCACCGAGACGACGCCCTACGACCCCTCCTCGCCCTATTCGGCGTCGAAGGCGGCGTCGGACCACCTCGCGGTCGCCTGGCACCGGACCTACGGCCTGCCGGTGGTGATCTCGAACTGCTCGAACAACTACGGGCCCTACCACTTCCCCGAGAAGCTGATCCCGCTGATCATCCTCAACGCCCTGCACGGCAAGCCGCTGCCGGTCTATGGCGACGGCTCGAACATCCGCGACTGGCTCTACGTCGAGGACCACGCCAAGGCGATCCACCTGATCGGCTCCAAGGGCCGGTTCGGCGAGAAGTACAACGTCGGCGGCCGCAACGAGCGCAAGAACATCGACGTCGTGCGCCGGGTCTGCGCCATCCTCGACGACGCCGCGCCGAAGGCCGAGAAGCACGAGAGCCTGATCCGCTTCGTCACCGACCGTCCCGGCCACGACCACCGTTACGCCATCGACGCCACCAAGCTCGAGAGCGAACTCGGCTGGCGCGCCGAGGAGACCTTCGAGACCGGCATCGACAAGACCGTGCGCTGGTACCTCGCCAACGAGTGGTGGTGGCGGCCGCTGCGCGACAAGGTCTACGCCGGCGAGCGCCTCGGCGTCCTGAATCAGGCGGGGTGAGCGCCATGCGTCTGCTCGTCACCGGCCGCGAGGGCCAGGTCGTCACCGCGCTGAAGGAGATCGGCCCGGCGGCCGGTCACGAGATCGTCGCGCTCGGCCGCCCCGACCTCGACCTCGCCGATGCCGCTTCGGTCGCGGCCGCGGTCGAGCGGGTCCGACCCGACGCCGTGATCTCCGCCGCCGCCTACACCGCGGTCGACAAGGCCGAGACCGAGCCGGACGTCGCGCTCGCCGTCAACGCCACCGGGCCGGGCGCGCTCGCCGCCGCGGCGGCGCGGCTCGGCATCCCGGTCGTCCACCTGTCCACCGACTACGTCTTCGACGGCACCAAGCCGACGCCCTACGTCGAGACCGATCCGGTCGGCCCGCGGAGCGTCTACGGCTCGACCAAGCTCGAGGGCGAGCGCGCGGTGCTGGCGGCGCAGCCGCGCTCGGCTGTGCTGCGCACCGCCTGGGTCTACGCCCCGTTCGGCGCCAATTTCGTGCGCACCATGCTGCGCCTGTCCGAGACCATGGACGTCGTCCGCGTCGTCGCCGACCAGCGGGGAACGCCGACGTCGGCGCACGACATCGCCGCGGCGGTGGTCGCGGTCGCCGGCAACCTCGTCGCCCGGGCGGACGACGCGGCGCTCGCCGGCGTGTTCCACATGACCGGCGCCGGCGAGGCGACGTGGGCCGACTTCGCCGAGGCGGTGTTCGCGGGCGCCGCCCGGCGCGGCGGCAAGGCACCGCGCGTGGAGCGCATCACCACGGCCGAGTTCCCGCGGCCGGCGCCGCGGCCGGCCAACTCGCGGCTCGACTGCGGCAAGCTCGCCCGCACCCACGGCGTGACGCTGCCGGACTGGCGCGTCTCGCTCGACGCGGTGCTGGACCGCCTGCTCGCCTGAAGCTTTCGGCCGGCGGGGGCCGGCGTCGTTCTATCCCGACGGAGGAATTTCGATGAAGGGCATCATCCTGGCCGGCGGCAGCGGCACGCGGCTGCACCCGATGACGCTGGTCACGTCGAAGCAGCTGATGCCTGTCTACGACAAGCCGATGATCTACTACCCGCTGACCACGCTGATGATGGCGGGCATCCGGGAGATCCTGGTGATCTCGACACCGCGCGACCTGCCGTCGTTCCGGGCGCTGCTCGGCGACGGTTCGCGCTGGGGGATCACGCTCGAATATGCCGAGCAGCCCTCGCCGGACGGCCTCGCCCAGGCCTACCAGATCGGCGCGGACTTCGTCGGCGACCAGCCGTCGGCGCTGATACTCGGCGACAACATCTACTACGGGCACGGCATGATCGAGCTGCTGCAGGCGGCCGGCGCCCGCGGCGACGGCGCCACCGTGTTCGCCTACCACGTCAGCGATCCCGAGCGTTACGGCGTGGTCGAGTTCGACGCGGCGCGGCGCGCGGTGTCGATCGAGGAGAAGCCGGCCAAGCCGAAGTCGAACTGGGCGGTGACCGGTCTCTATTTCTACGACGCCGAGGTGGTCGAGATCGCCCGCACGCTGAAGCCGTCGGCGCGCGGCGAACTCGAGATCACCGACGTCAACCGCATCTACCTCGAGCGCGGCAAGCTGTCGGTGGAAATCATGGGCCGCGGCTACGCCTGGCTCGACACCGGCACCCCGGACAGCCTGATCGAGGCGGCCGAGTTCGTCCGCACCCTCGAGAAGCGTCAGGGCTTCAAGATCGCCTGCCCCGAGGAGGTCGCCTACGTGCTCGGCTACATCGACGCCGCCGAGCTCGAGACGGCGGCCAAGGCGCTCGGCAAGAGCACCTACGGCCGCTACCTGCTCGACACCGTGCTGAACCGGCCGCGCTGACGGTCGGTCCGGTCGCCGGAACGGTCCGACCCCTGGTGGCGGGACGCCCGGCGTTCCGCTAACCATCGCAGGAAATGTCCGCGCGGCCCGCGAATCGGCCGCGCCATTCTCGCGGGGGGATCGACCGATGACGGAGCGCGGCGCCAAGGCCTTTCCAGAGCGGGTCCTCGTCACCGGGGGCGGCGGCTTCATCGGTTCCCACCTCTGCGACCGTCTGATCGCGCGCGGGCAGGAGGTGCTCTGCGTCGACAACTTCTTCACCGGCCGGCGCCAGAACGTCGCCCACCTGCTCGACGATCGCCGCTTCGAGCTGATGCGCCACGACGTCACCTTTCCGCTGTTCGTCGAGGTCGACCGCATCTTCAACCTCGCCTGCCCGGCCTCGCCGGTGCACTACCAGTTCGACCCGGTGCAGACGACCAAGACCAGCGTGGTCGGCGCGGTCAACATGCTCGGCCTCGCCAAGCGGCTGAAGGTGCCGGTGCTGCAGGCCTCGACCTCGGAGGTCTACGGCGACCCGACGGTCCACCCGCAGACCGAGGACTACTGGGGCAACGTCAACCCGATCGGCCCGCGCTCCTGCTACGACGAGGGCAAGCGCTGCGCCGAGACGCTGTTCTTCGACTACTGGCGCCAGCACAAGGTGTCGATCAAGGTCGTCCGGATCTTCAACACCTACGGCCCGCGCATGCACCCGGCCGACGGCCGCGTCGTCTCCAACTTCATCGTCCAGGCGCTGCGCGGCGAGCCGATCACGCTCTACGGCGACGGTTCGCAGACGCGCTCCTTCTGCTATGTCGACGACCTCGTCGAGGGCATGCTGGCGATGATGGACACCGGCGCCGCGGTGACGGGGCCGGTCAACCTCGGCAATCCCGGCGAGTTCACCATGCGCGAGCTCGCCGAGCTGGTGAAGGAGTTGACCGGCTCGCGCTCCGAGCTGGTGCACCGTCCGCTGCCCCAGGACGATCCGCGCCAGCGCAAGCCCGACATCTCGCAGGCCAAGGCGGTCCTCGACTGGGAGCCCAAGGTGCCGCTGCGCGACGGCCTCGAGCGCACCATCGCCTATTTCAAGTCGATCCTCTGACGGGGGCGAGGTCGCGCGGCAAGGTGGTCCGGGGCGGGAAGATTGGCTGGGGCGGGAAGATTGGCTGGGGCGCCTGGATTCGAACCAGGGGATGGCGGAATCAAAATCCGCTGCCTTACCACTTGGCTACGCCCCAACACGGCGCACGGCCTCTCCGGCCGGCGTCGCGGCACGATATAGCCGCGCACGCGGAGGCTGGCAACGGCGCATCGCCCGCGGGCGGTTGCTCCCCCGGATCGTCCCCCTGTGCGCCCGGACGGCGGGGTGCTCGGCGGGCCGGGACGGGCTCGGCGCCGGCACCGGCCCACGGGCGAGCCGACGGGGCGCGCAAGCGCCTCGCGTTCGCCGGCGATCGTCGCGGGCGCGGTCGAGCCGTTCGCGGTGAGGAACGAGGCCGTCTCCGGCGCACCGGTGCGACCGGTGCTGAAAACGAAAAACCCCGGCGCGGCCGGGGTTTTTCGTTTGCCGAGATGCCCGGGAGGCATCTTCGGTATGGACGGCGGCTGGTCGGAGTGGCAGGATTCGAACCTGCGACCCCCTGCTCCCGAAGCAGGTGCGCTACCAGGCTGCGCTACACTCCGTCGCCGTGGCCGGGTGTATAGCGACCGATTCCGGAAGCCGCAAGCCCCGTCTTCGCTTTTTCCGTCCGCCGCTCCGACGGCGTCGCTCCGCACTGTCGGCAAAGCCGGCAAAACCCTGGAAAACCGTGGTTTTCCGTCCCGGCTCGTGGCACGGGCGGATCGGGGCGCCGCGCCCGGTGCACGGTCGGGGCCGTGGGCGGTCCGACGCGCCCAAGAGGCCGCGAGGCCGGGCGGTACGCCAGCGCGACGACTGCGGCGATCGGGACAGGAAGCCGGGTTCGCGCGCTGCCGGCCGGCTATTTTCGATGCTGCGGCGCCGAAGCAGGACGGCGGTTCGGCGGCCGCACCGCCGAGGATGGGCTCGCGGTTCGGCCGCATGCGACATTTCGCCGGGCCGCGGCGGCGGCCGCGCTACTCCGCGCGATCGACCACACGACGTCGTGCCCCGGGGGCCCGGACGTATCCAAAGGCCACGCTCGAACGAGCGGCGTTCCGGCGAAGCGGACGCCGGTCGTCCGATGACATCGGGACGCCCGCGCACGGCGCTCGGACAAGGCTCGTACGCCCGGCCGGTACCCGGACGGGTACCCCCTCCCCGCGATGCCCCGACCGGAGGTCGGGCCGTCGCGAAATCGGGCTCAGTCCTCGTACTGCGGCATGTCCGTGGAGACCGGCCGCGGCGCCTTCTTCGGCGCGCGGGTCATCGAGGCGGCGGCGCTGACGGCGGAGATGCCGATCGCCTGGTACTGCCGCTCGAGATCGGAACGCACACCCTGCTGCTGCTGCTCCTGACGCTCGCCGCGGTCACCGAACTCGCTCTGCATTTCATCCCCCGTGCCGGGCGCGGACAGCGCCCGATATGAACCATTCACACATAATCGACGCGTTTCGCTTCGCCGGCGAAACGCTCGCCTTTAAGAAATAAGCGATGAAACGGGGCGGAACAAGGGCAGAAAGCCGAGACTTTTTACGCGATACCCTCGAAAGCGGATCGTATTGCACCGCACAACGCAAGGATATCGAAAGTTAATCGGAGGTGAACGGATCCCTGCGATTTCAAGAGATCAGAAGCTCGGAGTCCTGCACGTATTGCATCGCTGAATGCACTGCGACGTCGCCTCGGCGGCCCTTCGGCCGGTCCCTCGACGGCTCGCGACGCCGCGACGCGCAGACCGAGGCCGGAGTCAGCGCCGGTTCTCGAACCAGGACCACGCCTCGGTGTCGTCGAGCGAACGCTCGATCCGGTCGAATCGGTCGTCGAGGGCGTCGGCGTCCTCGTCGGCGCGGAAGGGGATCGCGACGTCGTCGCCGTCGGCGGAGAGGGTCGCGCCGTTGGCGGCGGCGAAGCGGACGAGGCGGGCGCCGGCGGCGTGGGCCGGATCGAAGCGGCGGCCGTCGGCACGGTCGGCGACTAGCGAGACCGTGCCGCCGCCGGCGTCCGCCGCGACGGCGCCGACGAGGGGGTGGTCGGCGAGCCGGGCGAGGCGGGCGTCGAAGGCGGCGCGGAGCGCGGCGGGGTCGTTCGGCATCGGGGATCCTCGTGGCGGTCGGGCGGTGGCGCCGTGGTCGAATCGGACGGTCGTCGGCCTTGCCTGCCGTTGCGGCAAGCGCGCCCCGCGCCGGCAGGTGACGCAGCGGCCGCGCGCCGGTGCCGGCACGCGGCCGATTTCGGTTGCAACCATCGCTTCCTCCGCGACACTGGACCGGCCGGAACAGCGCGGCAAGCGCGTCGGCGGGAGGAGACACCAGCATGCGCGGACTGATGCAGGACTGGCCGCTCACCATCGGCAGGGTGATCGATCACGCGGCCCGGATCCATCCGAACCGGGAGGTGGTGAGCCGCTCGGTCGAGGGGCCGATCCACCGCACCACCTACGGCGCGATCCGGGCGCGCGCGCTGCAGGCGGCGCAACGCCTCGTCCGCCACGGCATCGCGCCGGGCGACCGGGTGGCGACGCTCGCCTGGAACACCTGGCGGCACATGGAACTTTGGTACGGCATCACGGGTGCCGGCGCGATCTACCACACGGTCAACCCGCGCCTCTTCCCCGAGCAGATCGCGTGGATCCTGAACCACGCGGAGTCGCGGCTGCTCTTCACCGACCTCACCTTCCTGCCGCTCGTGGAGAAGCTGAAGCCGCATCTGCCGACGGTCGAGCGAGTGATCGTGCTGACCGATGCGGCGCACCTGCCGGCGAACGGCTGCGACGCCGTCGCCTACGAGGACTGGCTCGCCGAGGTCGACGGCGACTTCGCCTGGGTGGCGGTCGACGAGAACGACGCCGCCGGGCTCTGCTACACCTCCGGCACCACCGGCGACCCCAAGGGCGTCGTCTATTCGCACCGCTCCAACGTGCTGCACGCGATGACGGCGGCGCAGCCGGACATGTTCGGCCTGTCTTCGCGCGACCGCCTGCTCGCGGTGGTGCCGATGTTCCACGCCAACGGCTGGATCATCCCGTTCCTGGCGCCGATGTGCGGCTCCGCCGTGGTGCTGCCCGGGGCACGGATGGACGGGGCGTCGATCCACGAACTGCTCGAGGGCGAGCGCGTCACCTGCACCGCCGCTGTCCCGACCGTGTGGCTGATGCTGCTGCAGCATCTCGACCGGACGGGCGGCACGCTCTCGCACCTGAAGCGCGTGGTGATCGGCGGTGCCGCGGCGCCGCGGGCGATGATCCAGGCCTTCCGCGACCGCTTCGGTGTCGAGGTGATGCACGCCTGGGGCATGACCGAGACCAGCCCGCTCGGCACCATCTGCTCGTTCAAGCCGGAACTCGCGGGTCTCGAGGGCGAGGCTTGGCTCGACGTCAAGCAGAAGCAGGGCATACCGCCCTTCGGCGTCGAACTCGAGATCACCGACGACGACGGCATGCCGCGTCCGCACGACGGCGAGGCCTTCGGCCGGCTCAAGGTGCGCGGGCCGGCGATCGCGCGCGGCTACTTCAAGGTCGGCGACGTGGTCGACTCCGACGGCTGGTTCGACACCGGCGACGTCGCGACCATCGATCCCGAGGGCTACATGCAGATCACCGACCGTTCGAAGGACGTCATCAAGTCCGGCGGCGAGTGGATCTCCTCGATCGAACTGGAGAATCTCGCGGTCGGCCACCCCGACGTCGCCGAGGCCGCGGTGATCGGCGTCGCCCATCCGAAGTGGGACGAGAGGCCGCTGCTGGTGGTGGTGCCGCGCGAGGGCCGGACGCCGACGAAGGAGAGCCTGATCGCCTTCCTGGAGGGCAAGGTGGCGCGCTGGTGGCTGCCCGACGACGTGGTGACGATCGCGGAGATCCCGCACACCGCCACCGGCAAGATCAAGAAGACCGCGCTGCGCGACCTCTTCCGCGACTACCGCCTGCCGGGGACCTGAGCCGCGGCGTCGGAGCGGGCGATCCGGACATGGGTCGCCCGGGCGCCGGGCACCACCTCGGTGACGGAATAGCCGAGCGCCGGCAGGTCGAGGCCGGCGAACAGCGCCTCGCCGCGCCCGAGCAGCACGGGCGAGAGCGCGAGATGGAGCCGGTCGATCAGGCCGGCGGCGAGGTATCGCCGGATCGTCGCGCCGCCGCCGCCGATGCGGACGTCGCGGTCGCCGGCGGCGGCGCGGGCCCGTTCCAGCGCGGCCTCGATGCCGTCGGTGACGAAATGGAAGGTGGTGCCGCCCTTCATCGGCAGGTCCGGCCGCGGATGGTGCGTCAGGACGAAGACCGGCACGTGGTAGGGCGGCTCGTCGCCCCACCAACCGGTCCAGGTCTCGTCCGGCCAGGGCCCGCGGACCGGGCCGAACATGTTGCGGCCGAGGATCCAGGCGCCGACGTTGTCGAAGCTCTCGGCGGCGAAGGCCTCGTCGGCGCCGTCGGCGTCGCCGCCGTCCTCGCCGAACATCGTCTTGAAGGTGCGGGTGGCGAAGGCCCAGGCGAACAGGCGCTCGCCGCCGACGCCGAGCGGGTGGTCCAGGTCCTGGTCGGGTCCGGCGGCGAAGCCGTCGAGCGAAACGGAGAAGGCGGCGACGCGAACGGCGGACATGGCAGGTCCCTCCCTGGCGGCCCCCCCCCTCCTGGGAGGATGACGTCCGCCCGGCGCGCCGGCAAGACCGTTCGGCGGTCAGGCGGCGGCGTCGCGCCCGCCCGCGGCGGGTGGCGGAGGCGGTGGATCGGTGCGGCGGCGGGCGGCTTCGCGGAGGTCGCGGCGGAACTCGTCGCGCTTGTCGTGGATCGACGCGATCACCGGGCCCATCGGCACGCCGAGGCCGACCAGCACGGTCTCGGAGAGCTGCAGGCTGGCCTCGACGGTCTCCGGCACGGCATCGGTGACGCCGACGCCGTAGAGGTGGCGGGCGTGCGCGCCGTCACGGGCGCGGGCGAACACCGGCACCTCGGGCGCGAGTACGCGCACCCAGCCGACCACGGCGTCGATCACCGCGGGCTCGTGGACGGTGACGACCACGGCGGCGGCGTCGGCGATGCCGCAGGAGATGAGGAAGGCCGGCGTCGCGGCGTCGCCGTAGTGGACGTCGTGGCCGGCGAGGCGGTCGCGGGCGACGGCGAGCGCGTCGCTGTCGACGACGAGATGCGGCCGGCCGTGGGCGGCGAGCAGCGAACACACCACCCTGCCGACGCGGCCGTGGCCGACCACCAGCGTGTGGCCGCCGGCCGGCTGCGGCGGCGAGGGCGGCGCATCCGGCGGCTCCACGGGGGCGAACCAGCGCTCGGCGCGGGTCGAGGCGGCGACCAGCGGCGGCACCAGCGCCATCGACAGCGCCGCGGCGGTGAGCACGAAGGCGGCGGTGCCGGCGCCGACCACGCCGGCGGTCACCGCGACGCCGATGCCGACGAAGGCGAACTCGCCGGCGGGCCCGAGCATCATGCCGGCCTCGGCCGCGGTCGCCGTGCCGACGCCGAACAGCCGCGCCAGCGCGGCGGCGACGAGGCCCTTGCCGACGACGAGCGCGGCGACGGTGGCGGCCAGTTGGAGCGGTTCGCGCAGGATCTCGCCGGGGTCGACCCCCATGCCGACGGAGAAGAAGAACACGCCGAGGAGAAGGCCCTTGAACGGCTCGATGATCGACTGGATCGCCTTGCGGTACTCGGTCTCGGCGAGCAGCACGCCGGCGACGAAGGCGCCGAGCCCCATCGAGACGCCGGCGCGGGCGGCGACGACGCCGGTGCCGACGATCACGAACAGGATCGCCGCCATGAACAATTCCGGCGAACGCAGCGTGGCGACGAGGCGGAACAGCGGCCTGAGCAGCAGCCGGCCGGCGACGGCGATCACCGCGAGGGCGACCGCCGCCTGCCCGAGCGCGGCGGCGAGGCCGCCGAGCACCGAACCGCCCTCGCCCGCGAGCGCCGAGATCAGGAGGAAGATCGGCACCACCGAGAGGTCCTGGGCGAGCAGCACGGCGAAGGCGGTGCGGCCACCCGCGGTCGCGATGCGCTTCTCGCCGGACAGCGTTTCGACCACCATGGCGGTCGACGACAGGGCGAGGCAGGCGCCGATCACCGCCGTGGCCTTGGCGTCGACGCCGAGGACGGCGACGACGGCGCCGATCGCGGCGGCGCTCGCCACCACCTGCGCCATGCCGAGGCCGAACACCAGCTTGCGCATGGTGGCGAGGCGGGCGAAGGAGAGCTCGAGGCCGATCAGGAACAGCAGGAAGACGACGCCGAGGTCGGCGATGGCGGCGACGCCCTTCGGCTCGACCACCGTTAACCACCATAGCAGCGGCACGCTGTCCTTGAGGGTGCCGAGACCGAGCGGCCCGAGCGCCGCGCCGGCTGCGAGGTAGCCGAGGATCGGATGCAGGCCGAGCCGGCGCATCACCGGCACCACCACGCCGGCGGTCCCGAGCACGACGAGGGCGTCGCTGTAGGCGGTGATGTCGATGGAATCGGTCACGGGCGGCTTCGGTTCGACGGCAGGGACGGCGGCATTGGATCACGCACGCGCGCGCTCCGCCATGCCCGGAGGGCGATCGCCCGATCAAGGTCGGACGGGTGCCGTCCGACATCCCGCGGGCGCTCGCCCGAGGCGAGGTTGGAATATGGCGGTGATCATGCTATATGGATAACCGTGATCACTCTCCGCCGGTGACGACCATGTCCTCCCTGCCCCTTCCCTTCGCCGAGATCGCGGCCTTCGCCGGCACGCCCGACGAGGTGCGCGAGGATCTCGACGGCATCTCGGCGACGCGGGTGGTCGCGTTGACGCTCGGGCACGGCAGTGCGGCCGAGGCGGAGGCGCTCGCCGAAACCGTGAGCCGGCTGGCGCCGATCGTCGGCACCGTCGTCGCGCTGCGCCAGGACGAGGCGCTGCGCGCGATCGTCGAGGGTCTGGTGCCCAACGTGCCGCCGCCGCCGCACCGGCTGATCGAGGCGCGGATGACCGCGGAGGCGCGCCGGGCGGTGCTCGCGAGCGGCGACTGGATGACCGCCGCCGAGATCGCCGCGGTCGCCGGCTTCAGCCCCGGCAACCCGAGCGCCCAGCCGAACCGGTGGAAGCGCGACGGACGGATCTTTGCGCTCCGCCACAACGGCGTCGACTATTTCCCGGCCTACGGCCTCGATCCCGCCACCGGCCATCGGCCGGTCCCCGCGCTCGCCCGGGTGATCGAGATCCTGCGCGCCGTCCGCGACGACTGGGGCCTCGCCTACTGGTTCGCCTCGGTCAACGGCTTCCTCGGCGGCCGGCGGCCGCAGGACCTCTTGATCGACGCGCCCGAGCGGGTGATCGCCGCCGCCGAGGACGAGGCGGCCGGCGTCGCGCATGGCTGACGCCGCCGCGGTGCCGCCGCCCCCGGCGCCGGTCGACCTCGCTGTGGCGATCACGCCCCTGGTCTGGCCGGCCGGAAGGGTGCTCCATCGCGTCCATCCCGACGCCTACGGCGCCACCGTGTTCAACCCGGGCGTCAACGGCAACGCGCGCTTCAGTCCGATCCGCGACGGGAGCGGTGCGCCGATCCCGACGCTCTACGGCGGCACCAGCTTCGACTGCGCCGCCATGGAGACGGTGTTCCACGACGTGCCGCACGCGCCCGGCCTGAAGACGGTTGGCCGGCACAGGATCGCCGACAAGGTCCACGCCGTGATCGCCCCGACGCGCGACCTCGCGCTCGCCGACCTGACGGCCACCGCGCTCCGCCGGCTCGGCGTCCGGCGCGGCGACCTGATCGACACCGAGAAGGACCGCTATCCAGGCACGCGGCTCTGGGCCGAGGCGATCCACGCCGCCTGTCCGGCGCTCGAGGGGCTCGCGTGGGTGTCCAGGCAGGACGACCGCGCCATGGCGGTCGTGCTGTTCGGCGACCGGATCGCGTCGACGGACCTTGCCGCCGCCGGCCCCTCCCGTCCGCTCCTCGCCGACGTCGCGGCCTACGGCGAACTGCTGGCGCTCGCCGAGCGCATCGGCGTCCTCGTGGTTTGAGCTGCGCCCACCGTCAGTGCCCCATCAGCGCCTGGACGTGGGCGCCGACGCTGCGCGACAGGCCGAGCAGGTCGTAGCCGCCCTCGAGCAGGGAGACGACGCGGCCGGCGCAGACGCGGTCGGCGACCTCCATCATCCGCCGCGTCGCCCAGGCGAAATCGGCCTCGACGAGGTTGATCTCGGCGAGCGGGTCGCGGTGGTGGGCGTCGAAGCCGGCGGAGATGATCAGGAGATCCGGCCGAAACGCCTCGATCGCCGGCAGGACGCGGCTCTCCATCGCCTCGCGGAACACCGCGCCGTCGGCCCCCGCCGAGAGCGGGGCGTTGACGATGTTGTCGGCGACGCCGGTCTCGCCGAGGGCGCCGGTGCCGGGATAGAGCGGCATCTGGTGGGTCGAGGCGTAAAGCACGGTCGGGTCGGACCAGAAGATGTCCTGGGTGCCGTTGCCGTGGTGGACGTCGAAATCCATGATCGCGACGCGCTCGGCGCCGTGCACCGCCTGGGCGTGGCGGGCGGCGACGGCGGCGTGGTTGAACAGGCAGAAGCCCATCGCCGTCATGTGCTCGGCGTGGTGGCCGGGCGGGCGGTGGGCGGAGAAGGCGTTCTGGACGAGGCCGGTCATCACCTCGTCGACCGCCTGACAGGCGGCGCCGGAGGCGCGGAGCGCCGCGGTGTAGGAGCCGGGCGACACCGTTGTGTCGCTGTCGAGGCGCAGGAGGCCCTCGGCCGGGATCTGGTTGCGGATGTGCTCGACGAAGGCGCGCGGATGGGCGCGGGCGACCTGGTCGATCGTGCCCAGCGGCGCCTGCTCGCGGATCAGGTCCTGGAACTCCTCGCGCTCGAGCACCTGCTCGACGGCGCGCAGACGGTCGGCGCGCTCGGGATGGCCGAGCGGGGTGTGGTGGTCGAGATAGGCGGCGTGACTGAGATAGAGCGTACGCAAGAACGGCCTCCCCGGCGCCGCCCTCCGATCGGCGCCCAGCAAGGCCGAGTTGAGGCCCGGGGCGGGCGGGTGTCAATCACCCGCTCGTCTGTCGGTCGAAACGCTTAGGCGGGTTGCTCGCCGGCGAGCCGCGCCGCGGGCGCCGGCGGACGACCGGACGCGCTCGAAGCGGCAGGAACCGCCGCGGAGGCGAATCGAGACGGCCCGGCCAAGTGGATTTCCGTTTACAATCGGAAAAATCATCCGTAGGATCATATAGATCCAAGGGAGTTTCGGACCGCCTCGCGTCTATTCGCGCCTTCGACGACGTGTCGACGGCCCTATTTTTTCGCCTGCCCCTTGGATCGACACGGACAGCCCAGGTTTTTTCGTCCCGGTCGACATCCGGGTCGAAGCACGATCGATCATTTCGGGGGAGATCACCATGAATATGCTTTCCGCGGCGGCCCTCGTGGCCGCCGGCCTTGTCGCGTCCGCCGTTCCCGCCGCGGCCGAGAACCTGTTGTCGACGATCTTCGCGCCCGAGCAGACCTTCTCGGAGCCGAAGTTCCTCGCCGTGTTCCCGTCGGGGTCCTTCACCCAGGCCTTCTTCGTGCAGACGCCGCAGACGGTGATGATCTCGGTGTCCGCGGTCTGCGGCGCCACCGGCACCGGCAACCAGGGCGTGGCTCTGAAGCTGATGATCGACGGCAAGGCGGTCTATCCGACCAACCAGATCGGCAACGTGTTCTGCGCCGCCGACCACACGCCGCTGGCGACGCCGGGCTCGGAGATGCACAGCTTCGTCACCAGCGTGGAGGTCAAGGCGTCGATGGCGAGCCACAGCCTGCAGCTCCAGGCGATCCCGCTCGGCACCGGAACGACCGGCCGGATCAAGAACCTGTCGATCCAGGTCTGGAACTGATCCCGACCGTCGGCGCGGCGGATCCGGTCACGCTCCGGATGCGCCGTCGCCGCGCGGGGCCGCGGCGCGGGCGAGGCGGTCGCGGATCGCCTCGCCGAGACCCTCGGCCGGGATCGGCGCCACCGCCAGGCTGGCGGTCCCCGCGCCGTCGAGCGCGCGGAGCATGCCGAACAGGTTGGCGGCGGCCTCGACGAGGTCGCCGGCGGGACTGAGGTTCATGACGGCGACGGCTCGCTCCGCCCCCGGCGGCGGCACGGGACCGAAGGCGAGCAGCGCCTCGCCGGGCAGGATCTCGGCCGCGTCGAGCCGGACACGGGCGGCCGGCGCGTAGTGCGAGGTCAGCATGCCCGGCGCCAGCGGCGCGACGTCGTCGCTCGCCGGCCCGTCCGCCACCGGCGCGCCGACAACCGCTTCGATCGCCGCCCGCGCGATGCCGCCCGGGCGCAGGATGCGCGCGACGCCGTCCGTCACCGCCACGATGGTCGATTCGACGCCGACGCGGGTGGGACCGCCGTCGACGACGGCGTCGATGCGCCCGTCGAGGTCGACGAGCACGTGGTCGGCGGTGGTCGGGCTGACGTGGCCGGAGCGGTTGGCGCTCGGCGCGGCGACAGGCCGCCCGACCGCCTCCAGCAGGCGGCGCGCCACCGGGTGGTCCGGCACGCGGATCGCCAGGGTGTCGAGCCCGGCGGTGGCGAGTTCGGAGACCGGGCAGTCCGGCCGGCGCGGCAGCACCAGCGTCAGCGGCCCGGGCCAGAAGGCGTTCGCCAGCCGGACGGAGATCGGATCGAACAGCGCGAGCCGCTCGGCCGAGGCGAGGTCCGGAACGTGCGCGATCAACGGGTTGAAGCTCGGCCGGCCCTTGGCCTCGTAGATGCCGGCGACCGCCGCCCCGTCGGTGGCGTCGGCGCCGAGGCCGTAGACCGTCTCGGTCGGCAGGGCGACGAGGCCGCCCGAAGCGAGCAGCGCCGCGGCGGCGACGATGCCTTCCCCGGAGGTGTCGAGGCGACGGGTCTGCTTCTTTCGCATAGCTGGCGTCGGAGCCCCTCTCCGGGTCATTGTCCCCGGGCGACGACGGATGCCGCAGTTGACGTTTACGTAAAGTAGAGTTACGTAAGTCCGGGCAGGCCGCCGTCCGATCCGCCGGTTTCAACCCGGACGGATCGTCCCGTCAAGACGACAGCGACCACCTGGGGAGAGATCGACATGGCCTTCGCGGCACCCGTCGCCGACATCGCGTTCTGGCTGCGCACCGTCGCGGGCCTCGACGAGGACCTCGCCGCCGGCGTGTTCCCGGATCTCTCGGCGGACCTCGTCGACGCCGTGCTCGCCGAGGCCGGCCGCTTCGCCACCGACGAGATCGCCCCGCTCAACGTCCTCGGCGATCGCGAGGGCGCCCGCTTCGAGAACGGTGCGGTGACGATGCCGGCGGCGTGGAAGCCGGTTTTCGAGCGCTGGGTCGAGGGCGGCTGGACCGCGCTCGACGGCGATCCCGAATACGGCGGCCAAGGCCTGCCGGTGATGCTCTACGCCGCCACGCTCGAGATGTGGAACGCCGCCTCCACGGCCTTCGCCACCGGTCCGATGCTGACGGCCGGCGCGATCGAGGCGCTCTCGGCCCACGGCAGCGCGGAGCAGAAGGCGACCTACCTGCCCAAGCTGATCGCCGGCACCTGGACCGGCACGATGAACCTGACGGAGTCGCAGGCCGGTTCCGACCTCGGGCCGATGCGCACCCGCGCCGAGCCGGTCGGCGACGGCAGCTACCGGATCACCGGCCAGAAGATCTTCATCACCTACGGCGACCACGACCTCACCGACAACATCGTCCACCTCGTGCTCGCCCGCCTGCCGGACGCGCCGGCGGGCACGCGCGGCATCTCGCTGTTCGTGGTGCCGAAGTTCCTGGTCGGTGCCGACGGTTCGCTCGGCGCCCGCAATGCGGCCGGGCCGGTCGGCATCGAGCACAAGCTCGGCATCCACGCCTCGCCGACCTGCGTGATGCAGTTCGACGGCGCCGTCGGCTGGCTGGTCGGCGAACCGAACCGCGGCCTCGCCGCCATGTTCACCATGATGAACAGCGCGCGGATGTCGGTCGGCGTCCAGGGCGTCGGCGTCGCCGAGCGCGCCTACCAGCGCGCCCTCGCCTACGCGCTCGACCGCCGCCAGGGCCGCGCGCCCGGCTGGACCGGCGAGGGCTTGAGCCCGATCGTCCACCACCCGGACGTCAAGCGGATGCTGCTGACCATGCGCGCGCAGACCGACGTCGCGCGCGCTCTCTGCTTCTCGCTCGCCCGCGCGATCGACCGCGGCCGCACCGGCCCGGAGGAGGCGCGCGCCGCCTTCGCCGAGCGCGCCGCGCTGCTGACGCCGATCGCCAAGGCCTTCGCCACCGACACCGGCGTCGAGGTCGCTTCGCTCGGCGTCCAGGTCCACGGCGGCATGGGCTACATCGAGGAGACCGGCGCTGCCCAGCACCTGCGCGACGCCCGCATCCTGACGATCTACGAGGGCACCAACGGCATCCAGGCGATCGACCTCGTCACCCGCAAGCTGACGCTGCGCGGCGGCGAAGTGGTCTCGGCGTGGCTCGCCGAACTCGGCGCGATCGCCCGCGAGGCGCTCGCCGTCGGCGAGGCCGACCTCGGCGAACGGGTCGAGGCCGCGCTCGCCGATCTCGCGGGCGCCACCCACGCGCTGCAGCGCGCGCTCGCCGAGGGCCGCGGCACCGACGCCCTCGCGGGCGCCACCGCCTATCTCCGCCTCGCCGCGCTCGCCGCCGGCGGCGCCTACCACCTCGCCGCCGTGCTCGCCGACCGCGCCGCCGGCACCGCGACGCCCGCCGCCGCCCGCCGGCTCGCGGTGGCACGCTTCTATGCCACCGACATCCTGCCGCAGACCGGCGGCCTCGCCGCCGCGGCGACCGCCGGCGGCGCCGTGCTCGTCGGCGTCACCCCCGACATCCTCACCGCCTGACCGACGGAGCGACCGCGCCGTGACCGACCTCGTCTCCATCGACCTCCGCGACGGCGTCCGCGTCGTCCGGATCGACCGCCCGGTGAAGAAGAACGCGCTGACCGCGCCGATGTACCGGGCGCTCGCCGACGCGATCGCCTCGGCCGAGGGCGATCCGTCGGTCGGCGCCGTACTGATCCTCGGCCATCCCGGCGCCTTCTCGGCCGGCAACGACATCGGCGAGTTCGTCGCGGCGGCGCAGAGCGGCGCGCTCGGCGAGCCGATCCTCGCGTTCCTGCGCGCGCTCGCCACCGCGCCGGTGCCGCTGGTGGCCGCGGTGGACGGGCTCGCGGTCGGCGTCGGCACCACGCTGCTGTTCCACTGCGACCTGGTGCTGGCCTCGGAGAAGGCGGTGTTCCGCACCCCCTTCGTCGACCTCGGCCTCATCCCGGAGGCCGGCTCCAGCCTGATCGCGCCGCGCATCATGGGCGGGCCGCTGGCGCTGGAGCTGCTCGCCGGCGGCGCCGCCTTCGACGCCGAGAAGGGCCGGCTCGCCGGCTTCGTCAACCGGGTGGTGCCGTCGGCGACGATCGAGGCCGACGCCTTCGCCGCCGCGCAGGCGCTCGCCGCCAAGCCGCGGCAGGCGATGGCGCTGGCGCGCCGGCTCGTCAAGGGCGATCCGGCCGACGTGCTCGCCCGCATCGACGAGGAGGCGAAGCTGTTCGCCGAGCGGCTGCGCTCGGCCGAGGCCCAGGCCGCCTTCCGCGCCTTCATGGACCGCAAGGGCTGAACCGGACGGGAACGACGGAGAGAACGGACGCGCGTCGGCGGAGGAGCGCCGGCCGCGGGCCCATATCGGGAGGAGAGATCGGATGTCGCTTCAGGGCAAGACGCTGTTCGTGACCGGCGGGTCGCGCGGGATCGGCCTCGCCATCGCCGTGCGCGCCGCCCGCGACGGCGCCAACGTGGTGATCGCCGCCAAGACCTCGGAGCCGCATCCGAAGCTGCCCGGCACGATCCACACCGCCGCGGCGGAGATCGAGGCGGCCGGCGGCCGGGCGCTGCCGCTGATGGTCGACATCCGCGAGGACGCCGAGGTGTTCGCCGCGATGGAGAAGGCCGCCGACCATTTCGGCGGTATCGACATCGTCGTCAACAACGCCTCGGCGATCCAGCTGACGAAGACGCCGGACACCGACATGAAGCGCTTCGACCTGATGCACCAGGTCAACGCGCGCGGCACCTTCCTGGCCTCGAAGGCGGCGATTCCCTACCTCAAGAAGTCCGCCAACCCGCACATCCTGATGCTGTCGCCGCCGCTCGACATGAAGGAGCGCTGGTTCGCCCCGCACGTCGCCTACACCATGGCGAAGATGGGCATGAGCATGGTGGCGCTCGGGCTCGCCGGCGAACTCAGCCGCGACGGCATCGCCGTCAACGCGCTGTGGCCGCGCACCACCATCGCGACCAGCGCGATCCGCTACGTGGTCGGCGAGACGCTGATGGAGATGAGCCGGACCCCGGAGATCATGGCCGACGCCGCCCACGCGATCCTGACCAAGGACTCGCGCGGCTTCACCGGCAACTTCCTGATCGACGACATGGTGCTGGCCGACGAGGGCGTCACCGACTTCGACCGCTACCGCGTCGATCCCGGCAAGCGCCTCGCGCCGGACTTCTTCGTGCCCGACGACCGGACTCCGCCGCCGGGCGTGAGCTTCGACCCGGTCGCCTGACGAACCTTCAGCGCCAGATCGGCAGCCCGGCGACCGCCGCCGCGGCGATCACGCCGTAGGCGAAGCGGCGGTAGAATACGGGGCTGGCGAAACCGAACAGCAGGCTGCCGAGCCAGAGCCCGGCGGCGTAGACCGGCGCCAGCACCACCGCGAGCAGCACGACCTCGCGGGTGATCAGGCCGCCGATCAGGTAGGTGGTCATGGTGACGCCGCTGCCGATCAGGAAGTAGAGCGAGGCCGAGGCGCGGATCGTCGCCGGGGCCCGGTCGCGGCCGAGCCAGAACAGCACCACCGGCGGCGCGCCGATCTGGGCGAGGCCGTTGAGGAAGCCGGCGACGACGCCGACGCCGCCCGACACCGCCGGCCCGACGTCGCGCCGCACCCGCCAGCCGGAGGCGAGCGCGGCGACGCAGACGATCACGATCGCCGAGATCGCCCAGCGCGCCGCCACCGGATCGAGCGCCGACAGCGCCAGGAAGCCGAGCGGTACGCCGAGGAGGCCACCGAGCGCGATCGGCGCGACGTCGCGGACGTCGGCCTGCGGCAGGAGGCGGATCGTCGCCGGGATCACCGCCGGCAGGTCGAACAGCAGCAGCGTCGCCGCCGCGACCTTGGGGCCGTAGAGCGCCGCGGCGACGGGGATGTAGATCATGCCGGCGCCGAAGCCGGCGAAGCCGCGCACGGTGGCGGCGAAGGCCACGACCGCCAGCACGGCGAGGGTCTCGCCGCGGGCGAGGATGGCGAGGAGGTCGGCGGTCGGATCGGTCACGGGCGCGCTCCGGGGCTCGGTGGGGAGCACCCTCCGGCACGCGGGCATAGCCGGCCGGCCAAGCGCCGGCAACGCATTCCGGCCGTCCGGAGGCCGGCAGTGAGTTCCGTTCGGCCGGAGGTTGGTAAAGGGTTTCCCACCGATGCCGCCTTTCTTTCGCCCGACGGGGCCCCACATTCCGGCCGTGCGGCGCCGGCCCGAATTGAACCGGGGCGCCGCGGCTGATATGCCCGGCCGACAGGATACCGGCCTCTCCGAGGACCCTTCGACTTGACCCGCCCGATCACGCCCCTGCTCGACACCATCGCGTCGCCCGCCGACATGAAGCGCCTCGCGCCGGCCGAGCTGCGCCAACTCGCCGATGAGGTGCGTGCGGAGATGATCGATGCGGTGTCGCTGACCGGAGGCCATCTCGGCGCCGGCCTCGGCGTCGTCGAGCTGACGGTGGCGCTGCACGCGGTGTTCGACACCCCGCGCGACCGGCTGATCTGGGACGTCGGCCACCAGGCCTATCCGCACAAGATCCTGACCGGCCGGCGCGACCGCATCCGTACGCTGCGCCAGCCGGGCGGCCTGTCGGGCTTCACCCGGCGGTCGGAGAGCGACTACGACCCGTTCGGCGCGGCGCATTCCTCGACCTCGATTTCCGCCGGTCTCGGCATGGCGGTGGCGCGCGATCTCTCGGGCGGTCGCAACGCGGTGGTCGCGGTGATCGGCGACGGCGCCATGAGCGCCGGCATGGCCTACGAGGCGATGAACAACGCCGGCGCCATGGACAGCCGGCTGATCGTCATCCTCAACGACAACGACATGTCGATCGCCCCGCCGGCGGGGGCGATGAGCGCCTATCTCGCCCGCCTCGTCTCGGGGCCGACCTATCGCTCGCTGCGCGAGGCGATGAAGCAGCTCGCCAAGGTGCTGCCGAAGCGCCTGCGCGAGAAGGCCAAGCTCGCCGAGGAATACGCCCGCGGCTTCTGGACCGGCGGCACCCTGTTCGAGGAACTCGGCTTCTACTACGTCGGCCCGGTCGACGGGCACAATCTCGACCACCTGCTGCCGGTGCTGCGCAACGTCCGCGACGCCGAGGACGGGCCGATCCTGGTCCACGTCGTCACCCAGAAGGGCAAGGGCTATCCGCCGGCCGAGGCGGCGGCCGACAAGTACCACGGCGTCGGTCGCTTCGACGTCGTCACCGGCCAGCTGGCGCCGGCCAAGTCGAATGCGCCGAGCTACACCGAGGTGTTCGCGCGCTCGCTGATCGACGAGGCCGCGCGCGACGAGCGCATCGTCGCCGTCACCGCGGCGATGCCGGCGGGCACCGGCCTAGACCTCTTCGGCGAGGTCTTCCCCGACCGCGTCTTCGACGTCGGCATCGCCGAGCAGCACGCCGTCACCTTCGCCGCCGGCATGGCGACCGAGGGCCTGAAGCCGTTCTGCGCGATCTACTCGACCTTCCTGCAACGCGCCTACGACCAGGTCGTCCACGACGTCGCCCTGCAGAACCTGCCGGTGCGGCTGCCGATCGACCGCGCCGGTCTGGTCGGCGCCGACGGCGCCACCCACGCCGGCTCGTTCGACGTCGCCTTCCTCGGCTGCATTCCCGGCATGACCATCATGGCCGCTGCAGACGAGGCCGAGCTCGTGCACATGGTGGCGACCGCCGCCGCCCACGACGACGGCCCGATCGCCTTCCGCTATCCGCGCGGCGAGGGCCGCGGCGTCGAGCTGCCGGCGCGCGGCACGCCGCTCGCGATCGGCCGCGGCCGGGTCGTGCGCGAGGGCACCAAGATCGCGATCCTGTCGCTCGGCGCCCGGCTCGGCGAGGCGCTGAAGGCCGCCGACGAACTCGACGGCTACGGCCTCTCCACCACCGTCGCCGACGCCCGCTTCGCCAAGCCGCTCGACCGCGACCTCGTCCGCCGGCTCGCCCGCGAGCACGAGGTGCTGATCACGGTCGAGGAGGGTTCGGTCGGCGGCTTCGGCTGCTTCGTGCTGCACGCCCTGGCCGAGGACGGCCTGCTCGACCGCGGCCTGCGCGTGCGCGCCATGGTGCTGCCCGACGTCTACCTCGACCACGACAAGCCCGACGCCCTCTACACCCGCGCCGGCCTCGATGCCCGCGGCATCGTCGCCAAGGTGTTCGAGGCGCTCGGGCGGGAGAAGCTGGGGCTGGCCGGGAGGGCTTGAGCGGGGGCAGGAGCGTCGCGTTCGCGGCCGACGACCCCACCCCGGCCCTTCGGGCCGACCCTCCCCACGAGGGGGAGGGTACATCCCCGGCCTCGACGGCGCAGCCCGCTACCCTCCCCCTCGTGGGGAGGGTCGACGGCTGTAGGCTGGCGGGGTGGGGTACGCCTCCACCGCCGCGACGCTCCTCTCCCCGGGGCTTCGCAATCACCCCGCCTCCCTGTACTCCTATCCCCGGTGCGCTCCTTCCCTTCCCGGTGATCCATGACCCACGACCTCACCCCGCTCGGCGATCCCATCGGCCCCGTCGTCCCCGGCTGGACGCCGCGGCCCCGGCCGCCGCGGACGGCGATGGAGGGGCGGTTCTGCCGGGTGGTGCCGCTCGACGCGATCGTGCACGCCCGCGACCTCTTCGAGGCGCAGGCGCGCGACCGCGACGGCCGGATGTGGACGTGGATGCCGGCGGGTCCGTTCGGCGACTTCGCCGAGTATCTCGCCTGGGCCGAGGCCGCGGAGAAGAGCGAGGATCCGCTGTTCTTCGCCGTGATCGACCGCGCCACCGGCAAGCCGGTGGGCACCGCGAGCTTCCTCCGGATCGACCCCGCCAACGGCGCGATCGAGGTCGGCTGGATCGCATGGTCCCCGCTCCTGCAGCGCACGCCCGCGGCCACCGAGGCGATGGCGCTGATGATGGCGCGGGTGTTCGACGAGCTCGGCTACCGCCGCTACGAGTGGAAGTGCAACGACCTCAACGCCGCCTCCAAGCGGGCGGCGGAGCGCCTCGGTTTCACCTTCGAGGGCCTTTTCCGGCAGGCGGCGGTGGTCAAGGGCCGCAACCGCGACACCGCGTGGTATTCGATCCTCGACGGCGAGTGGCCGCGCGCCAAGGCGGCCTTCGCGGCCTGGCTCGCCCCGGAGAACTTCGGCGCCGACGGCACCCAGAAGCGCGGCCTCGCCGAGATCCGCGCCTCGCTCTGAACGGTTCGCGACGCTGCTGACGCGTCCCGTCGGCGCGGCATCCGAGACTGTCGGCTCCGATCGCACCCGGAGCCGACCCCATGACCCGCATCCTCGGCTACATCGCCGAAACCCTCGACGGCTACATCGCCGAGCCCGACGGCAGCTACGGCTTCCTCGATCCCTACGGCGCGGCCGACTGCGGCTACGACGCCTTCTACGCCGGCATCGGCACGCTGGTGATGGGGCGCGGCACCTTCGAGGCCTGCCTGAAGCACCCGTCCTGGCCCTATCGCGGCCGCCGCTCGATCGTGGTCACGCGGACCCCGCCGCCGAGCCTGCCACCGGATACGGAGGTCTGGACATCCGGTGTCGACGCGCTGATCGCGCATCTGCGCGAACCCGGCGTCGCCGGCGACGTCTGGGTGCTCGGCGGCGGCCTGTTGCAGCAGGCCTTCCTCGACCGCGACGCCATAGACCGGCTGGAGATCTACGTCGTCCCGGTGATCCTCGGCGACGGCATCCCGCTGTTCCCGGGCACCGACGTCCGGCGCACGCTGAAGCTGGTCGAGGTCGCCCGCTTCGGCGAGATCGCGCAGCTGGTCTACGCCCGGGCGTGAAGCCTCAGGGCGTCGGCGCGTCGGGGCGCATCAGGCCCTCGGCCTTGAGGTCGGCCCAGAGGGCGGACGGGATCGCGGCAGCGAGCAGGGCGAGGTTGGCGTCGAGTTCGCGCGGGCTCGCCATGCCGGGGATGACGCAGGCGACGGCCGGGTGGGTCAGCGGGAAGGCGAGCGCGGCGGCCGGCAGCGCCACGCCGTGGCGCCGGCAAACCGCCTCGATCCGGCCGACGCGCTCCAGGATCTCCGCCGGCGCCGGGGCGTAGTTGTAGCGCGCGCCCGGTACCGGACCGGTGGCGAGGATGCCGGAGTTGAACGCGCCACCGACCACGATCGACGCGCCGACCTTCTCGCAGCGCGGCAGGAAGGAGGCGAGCGCCTCCTGTTCCAGCAGCGTGTAGCGGCCGGCGAGCAGGAAGCAGTCCCA